>NZ_AYMH01000045.1:0-146677 GCF_000633475.1 Bacillus sp. H1a
TACCTAAAGGGGATAATATCAATGTTGGTCTTTTTTTCTTGCCAAAAATTTTAAAGGTGCCTCATAAAAGGCACCTTCTTCAATAACGACAATATGAAAGTAAGAGTTTATAAACAGAGAGGCTATTCGGTACAACATCTTTCGGAGTATGTAATATAAAGCTGAAAACGATGATGAGAGCCAGAAATAGGAAAAATAAAAATAGGATATGTTTATGTATAGAATTTTGCATATCATCCACTCCTTTTTTTTAGGTAGTATGTCCAAAAGAAAGAAGGGTATGAGAAATTTTAGGAGAGAGAACGATGGGAAAACGAAAATTGTTATTTGGAATAGGGGTAATATTTTTTTCAATTGGTCTCATAGTATCAAATTTTTACTCGGATATACCATCGCCATTTCCTAATTTGCATAAAGGGATTGGTATGAATGTTGCCATAGTTGGTCTGCTTTGTCTTATCGCATCAAATTTCTATAGAAAATCAGAATGAATATAAAAAAGGACAGTTACTTCTTTTCTGAAGAACTGTCCTTTTTAAATAACTTGTTCCAAATCTTGGCGATACTCCATATAATCACGATAGTAATGGAGGCAATAATTGACCAAGCGATAGATGCAATTTCAAGTGCCATGTTAGGAAGGAATGTAAGAATGGATAATACTTTATGAAACAGCCATTCTATTATATGAAAACTTATTTGTAGTAGAATGACGATCCCGAGTGTGATCCATGTTAATATTTGTTTTCCTTTTTCTTTCCACATGACATTCACCTCACGTTAGCTTAATAGTTTTAAGCCAACAGCGCCGCATAGAATGCAGCTTAAGAAGGCAAGACGGCGCCAATCCGCTGATTCGCGGAAAATAAGAATACCTAGAAGTGCACTTCCGGCAGTTCCGATTCCAGTCCAAATTGCATAAGCAGTTCCCATCGGTAATGTATCCATTGCAAGGGATAAGAAGAAGAAGCTTACGCCGAAGTTAGCGATTAAAATAACTTTTGGTGCCCAGCCTTTCTTTTCAGTGGCTACTTTCATAAAGAGTACACCAATAATTTCACAAATACCAGCTAGAATTAAAAATACCCAAGCCATTTTATGCAGCCTCCTTCGCTTCTTTTTCTTCTGTTACTCGTTTTAAGCCGATTACTCCGAAGAAGATTAAACCAATTAATAAAACTTTTACAATAGAGAAAGGTTCTCCGAAAACAAAAATCTCTGTAAGAACGATTCCGCCTGCTCCGATCCCTGTAAAGACCGCGTACACAGTACCAACAGGTAAATCTTTATAAGCTCTAAATAATAAGATGAAACTTACTGTAATTAATAGAGCAACACCCGCCCATTCTAATGGAGCCTCCGCGTGTTTTAGTCCAATCACCCAAAAGATCTCAATAATACCAGCTAAGATTACATAAATCCATGCCATATGTTATTTCTCCTTCCTACCAGTCGTTAGGTAAAGGGCTTAAAAACGACGCATTGCAAAGGAGCAATCCGTCAGTTTGAAAGTCCGCGCCAAAATACTTTCCAAGAAGCGTCTAAACGTGTCTCAAAACGATTTAAACCTGCGTATAGTAGTTCGACCATAAGACCGTCCAGTAAGCATAGAAAAGCCTCTAATGCGTCTTTTATTTCAATGTTATGCAGTTCACCTTGTTCATTTGCCCGTTTAAATACAGGGAATAAAAGTTTTCCGACGTTTTCGATGTGTATATTCGCTTTATCAATAATTTGTTCACGAAATGCATCCGGCGGAAAATAAGAAGTTCGTAACCAAAACATTGATTCTTCACTTTCACCAAATCGTTTTGCATAACCTTTTAACAAATTTAAGAGCAATTCTTCAGTGGACGATTTTGAAAAAATTTTGATATCGTCTGTGAAGCTCTGCAAATCTTTTTGAAGAGCGGATTCTAAGCATGTGAAATATAGCTCTTCTTTTCCTTTAAAGTGTGCGTAAATCGATGGTTTTTTAATCCCAACTTCTTGAGCAATATTTGCTAATGAAGTTCCTTCGTAGCCGTAGCGTGCGAAATGAGAAAGTGCTACAGCTTTAATGCGGTTTGCTGTCATTTTCATCCCCTACCTACCGTTCGTTAGGTTAATTATATGAGATGAAAATTATAAAGTCAATGGGGAAATGTTGAAAAAAAGAGCACTATAGTTAGCGCTCTTTTTTTTAGACCGTTTTTCGCTCAATTAAATGGAATGAAAGTTCTTCTGAGCTTCCAATAATTTGTTCGTCTTGCATCTGCTTATGGAATAAAGAAAAGGTACGTGATCCCATCGTGAGGCCGGGATGCTCAATAGTTGTAATTTCTAATGCTTTTGAAATTTCATGGTTATCAAACCCAAGGATAGCGAGGTCCTCAGGGACGCGAATGCCATGTTTTTTTGCTTCTGTTAATAAACCAGCAGCTACTTGATCATTCGCTGTGAAAATAGCAGTTGGACGATTTGTCATATTTAAAATATGTTGAAGTATTTTTGCCCCGTCCTGCATCGTATAGCATTGATGAAAAATCCAATCAGGGTGCACTATTTTTCCTTCGTGACGAAGGGTATCGGCGAAAGCTTTTTCACGCTCGATTGAATTAGCACTTGTTTTTCTTGCTAAACAAATACCGATTTTTTCATGACCTTTACTTAATAAATAGGTAGTACCGAGACGGAACCCTTCGTAATGATCTACATAGACAGATGAAATGAGGGGATGTTTCATTTTTTCGCATGAAATAATGGGAGCGAATTTTGCGAACGGTTCAATTTGTTCCCATGAACTCGTTCGAGAGCAAATAATCATCCCGTCGAATTGTTTCATTTTCATCATTTCAAGAACGCGAATTTCTTCAATACTATCATAATTCGTTTGGCACAAATTAATATGATATCCAGCTAATAATGCTTCGTTTCCGATTCCTTCAATAATGGTGCTAAAATACGGGAGATTAATGAAAGGTAGCATAACGCCAATTGTATATGTTTTACCCCTTATTAAATGGACGGCATTAATATTTTTTGCATAGTTCAATTCTTCAACTGCATCTAGAACACGCTTACGTTTTTCTTCTTTTACGTAAGGATGATTATTAAGGACACGGGAAACCGTTGATATGGATACACCAGCAGTTTTTGCAATTTGTTTTATATTGGCCATATGTATCACCTCTTTATTTATTATAAGGGAAAATAATAAGAATGAAAAAATCTTGACCTGAAAAGCTTTTCACAATCTATGTTATAAATATGACTTCCGTTATTCGCGTAACCTTTTTATTTGGGCGTAAGAGTGGCGAGGTCATTTTTGTATGTCCACAAAGAATTTTTGTCAAAATGTGTGAGAATAACGTGGAAAGTTTTCAAAGGAGGAGTTTGATTGTAAAGCGAATATGAAGAGAATATAAACGCTTCGTTCGTTAAGAGAGCGATATGAAAGGGCGGAAACAAATTGAAAAAAGGAATCATTTGTTTCGTGTTTTCTAGTGTATTACTTAGCTCATGTTCATTTCAGCAAATGATGCAAGAAGAAAAAACATTTGTGGGAACAACAGGAGGGGCTATGGATCGTGTTACTGATCCTATTCCGCTAAAGGAGCTTCCGAAATATTTTCCGGCGAAGTTTAAGGTTCCAACGTTTTTACCTTATGACATTACGAGTGATGTGATGGGAGAGGTGAGAACGATGGGAAAGAAGAATGCTGTCGTAACGATTAAATATAAGCAACAAGAGAAAGGAAGGCACGACTATATAGAATTAACAGTGGCAAACTTTTCTTACAGTTTTCCATACATCGTAGAAGAGAATCGATTTCAAGAACAAATGCGGTTGAATAATGGAGCACCTGCTTATTTTAAAAATAAGGATGATTACGAGCGAGGAGACGAATTCGCTACGCTTATATGGAAAGAGAAGGGAATTGAATACCAGCTATTATATCGTAATGTAGATGAGAAAGATGAAGATGTGATCAAACAGAATCTACTGTACATTGCGAATAATATGGAATAAAAAAACTAGCTGAATGATACAGCTAGTTTTTTGTGTGTTATTTCTTTTTAATTTTACCTGTCCAAGATTTAAATCCACCTTGTAATTGGTAGAAATCTTTGTAGCCTTGTTTTTTTAAGTATTGTGCTGCACGACCTGTACGGAATCCGCTTTGGCAATATAAATAAACAGGTTGATCTTGGCGAAGTTCTTTGTAGCGAAGGCGAATTTGTGATAATGGAATGTTACGCGCGCCTAAAATATGTCCCGCGTTAAATTCATCCGCTTCGCGAATATCGATAAGCTGTGCTTTACGGTAGCCAGCGCGAAATTCTTCTTCTGAAAGTGTTTTAATTAATTTTTTCTGATAGAAATACATCCATACAGTGTAGCCGATGAATGCTACAATTGCGACCAGTATAATAATCAAGTTTGTTGACACGATTCTATCGCTCCCTTTTTTCTTATCCTACTTTCAATATTATAATGACCATATGTATTTATGCAACAGATTCATTTGTATATAAGAAGAAATTTCGTATTCTTTCACAAATTTTGTCGAATTTGGTAGACTAGAGAATGTGAAAAATAATTGGTTATATGAGGTGCAGGATGGGAAAAGAAAAATGGTGTTATATTAACTCTGGTCAATGTTCACCGGCATTTAATATGGCGTTAGATGAATGTTTATTAAATTGGCAAAGTGAAAAGAAAATGCCACCAACAATTCGTTTTTATGAATGGGAAGTACCAACATTAACAGTTGGGTATTTCCAGCGAGTTGAAAAAGATATAAATATGGATGTAGTTAACGAAAAGAAATATGGATTCGTTCGTCGTCAAACAGGCGGCAGGGGTGTACTACATGACAAAGAGTTAACGTACAGTGTTATTGTGTCTGAAGATCATCCGAATATGCCAAAAACAGTTACAGAAGCATATCGCGTTATTTCGCAAGGCTTATTAGACGGTTTTAAGGCATTAGGATTAGAAGCGTATTATGCAGTTCCGAAAACAGAAGCGGATCGTGAAAATTTGAAAAATCCGCGTTCAGGAGTATGTTTTGATGCACCGTCTTGGTATGAAATTGTAGTTGAAGGAAGAAAAATCGCAGGTAGTGCTCAAACACGTCAAAAAGGTGTTATCTTACAACACGGTTCTATTCCGTTAGAAATTGATTTAGATGAGTTATACGACCTATTTTTATTCCCAAATGAGCGAGTGAAAGAGCGCATGAAGAACATGTTTTCTTCTAAAGCGGTAGCGATTAACGAATTAACAGATCGTACATTTACGATTGAACAGTTAATTAAAGCGTTTGAAGCTGGATTTGAAAAAGGATTAGATGTAGAGCTTGTACCGTATGAACTAACAGAAGAACAACTTCATGAAGTTCAAACTTTAGCAAAAGAGAAGTACGAAAGTAATGATTGGAATTATAAAAAATAAGGAGATGGCGACCGCCATCTCCTTATTTTTATAGTAAATTAAGTACTTTCTCTACTTTGATTCCTTTATCTTGTAAAGAACGAAGGCGGTTTACAACGTCCATAATTTCTTTGTCGAATGTAACGCTAATACCTTGGTTTTGTAGTTCTTCTTTTAATCCTTCAATAGAATCATCTATGTCGATGCCAAGCTCGTAATCTTGACAAACTTCAATTGTCTTTTTCACGAGTTTCACATAATTTTCTTGTAGTTTTGAATTTGTTTCAGTCAAAGCAGGTTGCTTCGGTTTTGCAGGAGTAACCGGCGCTGTCTCTTGCTTTGTAACTGGAGTAGATACTACTTTTTTCACAGGTGCTGGAGTAGATAGTTCTACAGCCGCTTCTACACTTACTGGTTTCGGCGTTGGTACCGGAGTAGGTTTAGGTTCTGCAGCAGGTGTTTCTACACGCATAACAGGCTTTGGAGCAGGTGTAACTGCTTTTGGAGCTTCTACAACCACTTCTTTTTTCGGAGTAGCTTCTACAACTGTTTCTTCTTGCTCAGCAGCTTCTTTATTTTCTTTGCTCCACATAACGCGTTCAATTTCTAGAGAAACATTGTTTTTGTTCATCGCTGTTAATGTAACTTTACCAACTTCAGCGTTCCCAGTGAAATCAACAATTTTATAAATAACACTCTTGTTCCAATCCACGTTTCCGCTCAAAAATAATTCTTCGTTACATTTCGGCGTTAAGCCCTCGATTTTAATTTCTGCGTTTACACCGTTTTCACTGTATACCATAATTAGCGAAGCATTTACATCTTCGTCTGCTAACATTAGTTCACGTACCATTTTGCCGGTGCGTACTTGCGTTTTCTTCTTAACTGACATCAAATTTCTCCTCTCAAAAATTCAGTAATAATAAAAAAATCGTATAACGAAAAATAATTGCTCACGAAGATTTATGATACCGATAATAAAAGCATCACGTCAACAATTAACTTTAATTATTTTGCATTTTTCTTATTTTCTTTATGAAATTTTTCAATTTGTAAAATTAGACAGAAGAAAAACAGCCTTTTTAAGGGCTGTTAAAACGTGGAAAACTTTAGTGTGTGTTTATTTTTCATTGCTTTTCATACTAACGAGAGAAGGTAATTATGAAATCATTTATGCCAAAGCTCGTTTATTTTGAACCAGGAACATCACCATTTGAAGAACGCATTGAGGCTGCTCGTAAAGTAGCAGGGGCTGGTTATCCAATTGGCTTTATTGTTGCTCCAATTTATATGCATGAAGGGTGGGAAGAAGGATACCGTGAATTGTTTGAACGATTATACAATGCGTTGAAAGATGTGAAAATACCAAATTTAACGTTCGAATTAATTTAACATCGCTATACAAAACCGGCAAAAAAGTCATTCAAGAGCGTTTTCCAAATACGAAGCTTGAAATGGATGAAGAGAAGCGGAAATATAAATGCGGACGATACGGTATTGGGAAATATGTATATAAAAAAGATGATGCAGAAGTATGGGAAGGAACAATAAGAGGTTATATATATGAGTATTTTCCTGATGCAGAAATTCAATATTTTACATATGGGGAATCTGTATTCTTTTTTGTTTTACGTATTTAGGCTCGTTTCCACCTTGTCACGTTATTGTTTCTGGTGTATCATTTTATTGATTGCTTCGTACGGAATAAGCAAAATGAAATTGGATGGAGGAAACCGATGCCTACCCCTAGTATGGAAGATTATATTGAACAAATTTATTTGTTGATTGATGAAAAGGGTTATGCCCGCGTATCTGATATTGCTGAAGCGCTTAGTGTACATCCATCCTCTGTAACAAAAATGGTACAAAAATTAGACAAAGACGAATATCTAATTTATGAAAAATATAGAGGGCTTGTATTAACATCAAAAGGTAAAAAAATCGGAGAACGTCTCGTATATCGTCATGAATTGTTAGAGCAGTTTATGCGTATTATCGGTGTGGATGAAAGTAAAATTTATAATGATGTAGAAGGAATTGAACATCATTTAAGTTGGGAAGCAATCGATCGCATCGGTGATTTAGTGCAATACTTCGAACAAGAAGAAGTTCGAGTTGAGACACTTCGTGGTGTTCAAAAAGCAAATGAAGAGAAAAGTAATTAAGGGGAACGTGTGGCGTTTCCTTTTTTATTTAAATCGAAAAGGGCGGGAAAATAATGAAAGCAATTATTTTTGATTTTGATGGATTAATTGTGGACACTGAAACAATATGGTTTCACTCTTTCAGAGATGCTGTTCGTGAATACGGTGGGGAGTTACCCTTAGAAGAATTTGCAAAATGTATTGGAACGACAGATGAAGTGCTTTATGCATATTTAAAAGAGCAATTAAAAGAAAAATTTAACGAGCATGCATTAAAGGAAAAAGTAACAACTTTACATAAAGAGAAAATGAAAATACCAAAAGCACGTGACGGGGTAAAAGAATATTTAGAAGAAGCGAGAGAACTTGGGTTGAAAGTCGCATTAGCCTCTAGTTCCTCTAAGGAGTGGGTTGTTCGTTTTTTAGAAGAGCTACAGATTAGAGAGTATTTTGAAGTGATTAAAACGAGAGAAGATGTCGAGAAGGTAAAACCAGATCCAGCTCTTTATAGGATTGCGATAGAAGAATTAGGAATTGAACTGTCAGAAGCTGTTGTATTTGAAGATTCATTGAATGGATTGAAAGCAGCGATTGCAGCCGGATTAAAATGTGTCATCGTGCCTAATGATGTGACAAGAAATTTACAATTTGAAAACCATCACCTTCGTATCGAAAGTATGAAAGAAAAAAGTTTGAAAGAAGTGCTGCAACATATAAAGTGAAACTTTAATCAGTGGGGGGTTCTCATCCCCACTGATTATAAACCGCACTAATCGTGAAAAAAAGACCGTATTTCCTAAAAGGAAGCACGGTCTTTCTTTTTGTTTTTTTTACCTTCAATGACAGTTAAATGAGATTGTTTTCTTTTTCGTTTCAACGATGAAGAATTACCCTTTTTCCCCTTGTCATCAGAAGCATTTCGTTTCAAGAAAGAATTGCTTAGGGGTGCTACATTTTGTTTCCCGTGTTTGCGGTTCGATTGTTTTGCAGCACGCTTATATGAGCTTTGCGAATTTGCAGAACCACTAGAGGTTGTAAACATTTTGTAGAGTAAGTAAAAGATACCGACGACAGCCAACATGATACCAATGTTTTTTAACACTCCCATTGGATCTGTAATAACAGATGAAACAAGGCCGAATATTGCTAATCCGATAATAAGTACAAATATAGCGAATGTAAACGAACGACCGTTCATAAGGGACACCTCCTAAAAACATATATTAAAATTAGTATATTAACGATGAGGAAAGGAGTTGAACACCATTTTTAAATAATTATTGTTTGTTTTCTAAACGTAATAATTCTTCAAACGATGCGATTGCAACTTCCGCTTGATCATCTGTTGGTTCTTTCGTTGTTAATAGTTGCAGCCATAATCCGGGATATCCAAGTACTCGTAAAACAGGAATATCTCGTAATCGATTGGTAAATTGTAATACTTCAAAAGAAATGCCGAGAACAACTGGAATTAATAAAATTCGGTTTACTACCCTGGCCCAAAGCGGATCTGTAGGGACGAGGAAATAGACAAACATTCCAATAATGACCGTAAATATAATAAAGCTACTGCCACAGCGATAATGGAGGCGAGTTTGCTTTTGAACATTTTCTACAGTCAGTGGAAGGTTATTCTCATAAGCATTGATTACTTTATGTTCTGCACCGTGGTACTGAAATACCCGCTTAATAAGTGGGGTTAAAGAAATAAAGTATATATAGCTCAATAATAGCATGAGCTTAATGACACTTTCGACAATGATTTGCCCCGTATGAGATGGGAAAATCGGTCTCGTTAATTCAGCTAAAAGTGCAGGAACTGCTGTGAAAATTACTTTACCGAATATGAACGATAAAACGCCAACTGCTGCAACTCCTAATACCATCGTTAATTTTGATTGTTCTTCTTTTTTATTTGCAAATTGTTCATCATCTTCTGGGTGGACATCAAATCGTTCTGAAGCAAAGTTTAAATGTTTTGCTCCATTCGCACTTGCATCCACAATAGCGGCAATACCTCGTAAAAATGGAATTTTCTTTAGTATAGATAATGCTTTATTACGAACGCGTGGTAAACGATAAAATTCAATCGATTTATCTTTACGACGAACCGCTGTAACAGTATATTCTCTACCGCCAAACATAACTCCTTCTATGACTGCCTGTCCGCCATATATTTGTTTTGATTTTTCTGCCATGTTAACACCAACCTGTATTTGTTTCTCTCTTATGTAGAAAAAGAGGCAATTGTCGTACTTGGTTCTGCCATCTTGAAATAAGACAATCACCGAGTTTCCTTTATTTTATCGACAAATACAAGCAGATGACAAGGGGAAATGTTACGAGAGTCGGACAATTCTTATTCTTTTTATAGACAAATTTTGCAGGATTTAAACATGCTTCAAAATAGTTTCGGACATACTATTGAGCGGAGGTGTCAATGTGAATCAAGAACAATCAACAATAAGGAACTTTGTACAGATCGGTTTATTTGGTGGCTTATTTTGGGGCGGTATATGGTATTTCCTTCACATATTTTCATTTACAGAAGCTGGACCTAACTATTTACTTTTACCGTTTGCATTTGGAGATTGGAAAGAAGGGGTTTGGGGGAATGTGCTAGGTATCGTTTGTATGGGATTCCTTTCAATTTTAGTGGCATTTCTCTATAAAGCTCTTTTTAAAAAGTTTGAAGGAGTATTACCTGGCATACTATACGGTTTATTTTGGTGGGCGTTATTATTTTTGGGGATGGGGCTAATGGCACCCGTTATTAAAAGTGCACTCCATTTACCGAAAGGAACAATTGTAACGACAGTATGTATCTTTATATTATATGGTGTTTTTATTTCGTATTCTGTATCATTCGAATCGAATAATACAAATAGAGGAGAAGGGCTCGAGAAGACAAACTATTCAAATAAGTGATTCCTATGTTAAAATGTCGTATAGACATTCTTTAATATTAAGGGGTTTTAAGAAAATGAAAAAGTTACTCCTCGTAAACGGTCCTAACCTAAATCGTCTTGGTGTCAGGGAAGTAAATGTATACGGAAAAGGAACGTTAGCGACGCTTGAAACAGATATGAAACAAGAAGCAGAAAAAATGGGAGTGGAGTTAGAATGTTTTCAATCGAATCATGAAGGAGCTATTATTGATATTATTCATGAGGCGGATGACATATATGAAGGAATCATTCTAAATCCGGGTGCATTTACGCATTATAGCTACGCGATTCGGGATGCTATCGCAAGCGTTTCGATTCCAGTTATTGAAGTACATATTTCTAACATTCATCAACGTGAGTCGTTTCGTCATGAATCTGTGACAGCGGCTGTTTGTGCGGGACAAATTGTTGGATTTGGTTTTTATGGCTATAAGCTAGCGCTATTTGCATTAATGGAGAAATTGAGGGAGGCATAAAGTAATGGAAAAGATCGAGAGATTAAGAAGTGCGTTTGATGAGGCTGGTATTGACGGTATCGTATTAACGAATGAACATAGCCGTAGATATATGGCAAATTTCACAGGAACAGCTGGAGTTGTACTAATTTCAAAAGAGCGTGCTCTATTTATTACTGATTTCCGTTATGTAGAGCAAGCTAGTAAGCAAGCGGTTGGATATGAAATCGTGCAGCACACAGGCCTAATTCTTGATGAAGTTGCGAAACAAGTAAAAGAACTTGGAATTCAAAAGCTAGGCTTTGAGCAAGATACCCTTACATATAGCTCTTACGTAACGCATAATGAAGCGATTGAAGCTGAATTCATCCCAACTTCTGGGCTTGTAGAAAAGTTACGCTTGATAAAGACTGATTCAGAGATTAAGATATTAAAGGAAGCTGCACAGATTGCAGATGCTGCCTTTGAGTATATTCTATCATTCATTCGCCCGGGAGTATCTGAAATTGAAGTGTCAAATGAACTTGAATTTTTCATGAGAAAACAAGGAGCAACATCTTCTTCGTTTGATATTATCGTTGCTTCAGGTCTTCGTTCGGCATTACCGCACGGCGTGGCATCTGAAAAAGTGATAGAAAAAGGAGATTTCGTTACATTAGACTTCGGCGCTTATTACAAAGGATATTGCTCTGATATTACTCGTACGATTGCAGTCGGTGAACCATCTGATAAATTAAAAGAAATTTATAATATCGTTTTAGAAGCACAACTACGTGGTGTGAACGGTATTAAAGCTGGTTTAACAGGCCGTGAAGCTGATGCATTAACGCGTGATTACATAACGGAAAAAGGATATGGTGAATACTTCGGACACTCTACTGGTCATGGAATCGGTCTTGAAATCCATGAAGCACCAGGTTTAGCGTTCCGTTCTGATACAGTACTTGAACCAGGTATGGCTGTAACAGTAGAACCAGGTATTTATATTCCAGGTATTGGCGGCGTACGTATTGAGGATGATATCATTGTAACGAGTGAAGGTAATGAAGTAATAACGAAATCACCAAAAGAACTTATTATTTTGTAATACACAGGAGGATTTTTTTACATGATTTCAGTAAACGATTTTCGTACAGGTTTAACAATTTCAGTGGACAATGCCCTTTGGCAAGTACTTGATTTCCAACACGTAAAGCCAGGTAAAGGTGCTGCGTTCGTTCGCTCTAAACTACGTAACCTTCGCACAGGATCTGTTCAAGAGAAAACATTCCGTGCAGGTGAAAAAGTAGAAAAAGCACACATCGAAAACCGTCGTATGCAATACTTATACGCGAGCGGTGAGGCTCACGTATTCATGGATAACGGAACTTATGAGCAAATCGAACTTGGTGAAAACCAAATCGAGCGCGAATTAAAATTCCTAAAAGAAAACATGGAAGTATCTATTATGACATACCAAGGCGAAGTACTTGGTGTTGAACTTCCAAATACTGTTGAATTAAAAGTTACAGAGACAGAGCCTGGTATTAAAGGTGATACAGCTTCTAACGTAACAAAACCAGCTACATTAGAAACTGGCCTTGTTGTACAAGTACCAATCTTCATTAACGAAGGCGAAATGCTTATCATCAACACTGGTGAAGGTAAATACGTTTCTCGCGCATAGTAGAAAAGCACTCGTGATAATCACGAGTGCTTTTTTTATCCCGCATTAACGGGCAGTAAAACTCCCACCTCAAAATTCGACTGGAGCAAAGAAGTTAGGTGGGAGATCAACTGCTCGTAAACGCCCGATTGGTTCAACTAATAATCAGTGGGGGGATGAACAACTCCCCCACTGATTATAGTTTCACTTTATAGGAAATAGGGCAGATAATAAATAATGGTTATTATAAAACTGAAAGCTGTAAGACTAGCAGTACCTATTGTGTAAGGGCCCCATGTCATTTGAAAAGGTTTTACCTTACCCGTTTTATATATAGTGTGATCAATGTTGGTATTTTGATTTATATTTAAAGCCATGAGCCAAATTGAACCGAACAGCGCGATGCTACCAAGGAAAAAGGTCTCCATAAATGACCAACCGACCATCTTTGAAAAAAGATAAATAAGAGCTAATTCTACTACAATTGTTAAACTAATTTTCAATGCTTTCATATTTTCCCCCCTCATTTTGAACTTCCAACCAATTTAAAAATTTCTCGCGGGATATAACATGCAGTACGCAAGATGATTTTACTTCCTTTTCTAAAGCAGCGTGTTCGTCAGGAAATTTGTTTTCCACATGTAATGAAATGTAAGGTAGTTTCTCTTGTGCTTTTAAAGAGCGAATGTTAGTCGTTTTAGCACCAGCGAATACGTATGTAAGTTGTAAGTCTAAAAAAGCGATTTTAAATATCTCTTTTTTAGCAGCCTCGTTATAGCCGTTTCCCCAATATTGATAGCCGAGCCAACTCCCAATATGTGAGCGCTTTTGTTCGTAATTAATATGTTTAAGTGTGGTGAGGCCGATTATTTCATTTTCTTCGTTTACAATCACTTTTGATAAGGAATGTTCTTTTCGTTCCTCTTCCATTGCAAATAGAATGAATGCTTTTGTATCTTCAATTGTTTCTACTTTTATTCCTAAAGCATTTTTTACATGTGGATCGTTAGATAGTTCAAAAATCGCATTTGCATATCGTAAATCAAGTGGTAATAAAGTAACTCTCTTCATCGTTTATGCCCCTTTTCTATTAAATATATCATAAAATAATGTGAATATTCAGATTCTAATGAAAGCAGTAGAGAAAAATTATGTTTTTACTTCTGAAATAGACAACCTCTGCATATGGTTGTACAAATATATTCTTTTTTAGAATTAGGAACTAGCAAACGTTATGGGAGAAGGTGGGAGAATGAAACAGTGGCTAGCGGCAATGGAAACATCCGTACTTGTGATGGGGTTACTTCGTTTGTTTTCAGGTAGCGCGGAAATATTCGCCGCTTTGCTTATGCTTTACGTGAATGATGCGAAAAAAGCATTGTTTATAAATGGTATGTTGGCGTTTGTTGGACCGACCGTATTAATTTTAACAATGACAATTGGTATAGCGAGTGTAGCAAGTGAGATTTCATTCCTGAAACTTTTTTTTCTAGCGCTTGGAATTGGCTGCATTTTTATCGCGTTGTTGAAATAGTAAGTCGAGTATAGTGGGGAGAAGCTTATGAAAGAGGTATTAGAAGTTTTACCGAAAACGATGAAACAGTTAGTTGAAGATTGTAAGCAATACGATGTCCTAGAGGAAATTCGAGTTCGGATTGGAAGACCACTAGAATGTATCGCACATGGGGAAGTGTTTTTTTATGACTATGTTGCTACAGCGGAAGATGCAATCTACTTATTGAATAAATTAAGTCAATTTTCGATTTACACGATGGAAGAAGAATTGAAACGTGGATATGTGACACTACGAGGGGGACATAGAATTGGCCTAGCGGGAAAAGTCATTACAGAAAAAAGTGAAGTAAAAATGATTCGAGATGTCTCTTCATTTAATATTCGTATTGCTCGTCAAAAAATAGGGATTGCTGAGCCGCTTTTGCCATATCTTTATGAATCACGATGGTTAAACACGATGGTAATTGGCCCACCACAAACGGGGAAAACAACACTTTTAAGAGATGTAGCACGCTGCATGAGTCAAGGAGTAAGCGCTTCGAAAATTTCTTCTTGTAAAGTAGGAATCGTTGATGAACGATCAGAGATTGCCGGATGTGTGAAGGGGATTCCGCAATATGATTTTGGTACGCGAGTAGATGTATTAGATGCTTGCCCAAAAGCTGAAGGAATGATGATGATGATTCGTTCTATGAGCCCAGATATATTGATCGTAGATGAAATTGGACGTAAAGAAGATAGTGAAGCGATTATGGAGGCGGTGCATGCAGGCGTTCAGCTTTTTATAAGTGCACACGGATTTTCTTATGATGATGTTGTGAAACGTCCATCGTTGCAGGCGGTGCTGGAACTTGGTGTATTTGATAGGTTTGTGGAATTGTCAAAAGCGAGAGGGCCAGGAACGGTGATGCAAGTGAAAGATAGATATGGAAAACCGGTATTACCGCATAGAAAGGCTCAAGGCGTATGGTGAAAATATTTGGTGCGGTATTAATAGTTGCTGTTAGCACTTTTTTTGGATTTTCATACGCTAAGCGATACAGCGAGCGACCGCGGCAGCTTAGGTTATTGAAGGCGGCATTGCAATCATTAGAAGCTGAAATTATGTATGGACACACACCTTTATCTGAAGCGGCTGAGCGATTAGTTAAACAAATGCCAAAGCCGCTAAATTGGATATTTCAAAGCTTTTCGAGGCGTCTAGAGAGCGGGGAACAAACAGTTAGAGAAGCTTGGAATGATAGCTTAAAGGAGAACTGGGCATTAACGGCGTTTAAACAAACCGAGTATGAGATTTTACAACAATTTGGTGAAACACTTGGACAACATGATCGTGAATCACAACAAAAACATATTCGCTTATGTATTACGCATTTGGAAAGAGAAGAAGGAGAAGCGAAAGCTTTACAACTCCAATATGAAAAAATGATAAAGAGTTTAGGAGTGCTAGCAGGGCTACTTATCGTAATTTTACTGCTATAGGGGGGAGAAAGGCGATGTCCATTGATGTTGGATTAATATTTCAAATCGCCGGAATCGGCATTGTTTTAGCTTTCATTCATACCGTACTAAAAGAATTAAAGCGAGAGGATATTGCAAATTGGGTTATCCTTGTCGGTTTTGTCGTCATTTTGTTTCATGTTGCATTTTTAATTAATACTCTGTTCGACAAGATTAAAAGTGTCTTTCTCTTCCAGTAAAGGAGGCGGTTCGAATCGAAATTATACAAATTGTCGGATTAGGCCTCGTTGCTACATTCTTAGCTGCTGTTTTAAATCAGCATAAATCTAGTATTACATCGTTATTTATTGTGTTCGTTGGTAGCGTAATGTTTCTTCTCTTAATCGATCAAATTCATTCTATCTTGCAAATGATTGAGAGAGTGGCGAGTGAAGCGAAGGTTAGCAACGTATATGTAGAGACATTATTGAAAATTATAGGGATTGCTTATATCGCTGAGTTTGGTGCGCAAATTACAAAAGATGCTGGTCAAGGTGCAATCGCTTCGAAAATTGAATTAGCTGGGAAAATTTTAATTCTCGTTATGGCAATTCCTATTTTGACGGTTGTAATTGAAACAATTCTCGGGTTTTTACCTACGGGATAAGGGGGAGTGAATGTTGAGGAAGTTTGGAGCTAAGCTGCTATTTGCTTGCTTCCTTTTCTTTTCTTTACCGATTGTTGTACAAGCTTCTCCTGTAGAAACAAACGTCGTTGATCAACAATTGGATAAGCTCGGAATTGAAGATGTGAAGCAATTTTGGGACGGGCTTGTTACAAAATATGGAGGCTATTTACCAGAGAGTCAAAAAGGAAGCTTTATGGAGTTTGTAAAGGGAGAAAAAGAATTCTCCATAAAAGAGTGGATGATAGGTCTATTAAAATATTTATTTCACGAGCTTGTTGCAAATGGAAAGTTACTTGGAACGCTCATTATGCTCACAATTTTTAGTGCATTGTTACAATCACTACAATCTTCTTTCTCAAAGAGTAGCGTAAGTAAAATTGCGGATGCAGTCGTATATATGGTACTTATTATTTTCGCTTTAAATAGCTTTTATGTTGTCATGACATATGCAAGAGAAACGATACAAACAATGGTAGATTTCATACTAGCCCTATTGCCAATTTTACTTGCACTGATAGCAACCGGGGGCGGTGTTGTTTCTGTATCATTTTTTCATCCAATCATCATTTTCTTAATGAATACGAGCGGGCTTCTGATGAATTATATCGTTCTACCACTTTTATTACTTGCAACTATATTAAGTATTGTAAGCACGATGAGTGATCAATATAAAGTTACGAAATTGTCCAAGCTTTTGCAGAACGTTAGTGTCGGGATTATCGGAATCTTTTTGACGATTTTTTTAGGGGTATTATCTGTACAGGGAACAGCGTCAGCCGTTGCTGACGGCATAGCTGTGAAAACTGCTAAATTTGTAACAGGAAACTTCATTCCTGTAGTAGGAAGGATGTTTACTGAGGCGGCGGATACTGTTATTAGTGCATCTGGATTATTAAAAAACACAGTCGGAATTATCGGGCTCGTTATTTTATGCTTAATTGTCGCTTTTCCAGCGATTCAAATATTTTGTATTGCGTTTATTTATAAATTCGCAGCAGCAGTATTGCAACCGGTTGGCGGAGGAGCAATTATTCAATGTTTAGATATTATCGGGCGAAGTATCATTTATGTATTTGCTTGTTTAGCTATCGTATCGTTTATGTTCTTTTTAAGTATCACAATTATTATTGCTGCGGGGAACATTACGCTCATGATGCGATAGGAGGTGAAGAGTATGCAATTTGTTACAGAGTGGATTAGAAATATTATCGTTTTTTTACTCTTAGCGACAATGCTTCATCTTATTCTTCCAAATTCAAACTTACAAAAGTACGTTAAATTCGTTGTAAGTTTATTATTAATTGTGTTAATTTTAACGCCCCTTTTTAAATTATTACAAACAGATGTGAACGAGGTAATCGCAAATTTTAACGAAGAAAAATATGTAACAGATGGATCAGTAAAAAATTCAATAGATTCGAAGAAAAAAGAAATACAAGCTCTAACACGTGCATATAGTTTAGAAGAGATGGCTACCAAAATGAAAAAAGAAGTAGGAAAAGAGTTTGAGAAAAAGTATGGTATGACAGTCTCTGAAATACAAATAGTTGCAGCGGAACATACAGAAGAAGTAAAGTCAGCGAAAGATATTCAATCTGTTGTTGTGACGTTGAAAGAAAAAGAACGTAGTAAAAATGATGCAATCGAAACAGTAAAGCAAGTTGAAATTAATACGAAAGAACCTCCAAAAAAATTAGAAGAAACGAATGTAGAAATGAAAGATTTCTTTTCAAGCAGGTGGCAACTAGAGGATAAACAAATCCAAGTTCAAATGGAAGGGAGGACAGGTAGAGTAAATGGACAATAAAGATAAAAATTCGAAGTTCTCATTTTTTCGAAACTTATTAAATGGGGATGAAAAAGAAAGTAATGAGAAGGGAAAAAAGGTAACACCTAAGTTTTTACTTGTCCTACTTATACTTGGGATTTTGCTTATGTTTTCTAGTAATTACTTTTCACCCAAAAAAGAAGAAGTACCTGTGTTTAAAGAACAAAAAACTCAAAACCAAGAAAAGGACGTACCAACTTTCGGACAAAAAAATAACGATAATATGTCAAATGTAGAAAAATATGAAAAAGCGTATGAGCAAGAATTGAAAGCCTCTTTAGAAGAGATAGCGGGAGTAAAAGATGTAACGATTAAAGTAAATTTAGATTCATCTGAAGAAAAAATACTTGAGAAAAATACGGTGAAACGCTCACAAACGACAGGTGAAACTGATAAAACAGGCGGGAAAAGGGAAGTAGACGACGAGTCTCTTGATGTAAAGACAGTCATTATACGTGAAGGTGATAAAGAAACTCCAATTGTTTTGCGAACAGAGAAACCGAAAGTACGAGGTGTTCTTGTCGTAGCAAAGGGAGTGGATAATATACAAATAAAAGCAATGGTAAAAGAAGCTGTGACGCGATTGTTAGATGTGCCAGCTCATCGCGTTTCAGTATCACCGAAAAATTGATAGGGAGGAAATGAAGTGTTAAAAAAACAAACAGTTTGGCTATTAACGATGTTAAGTTTAGTGGTTGTACTATCTGTTTATTACGTGACAACTCCTGAGAAAATGAATAATGCGGCACCAACAACGAGTGAAAAGATGGGACAAGAAAAGCAAGGTGCTGATAAAGCGGTCACAAAAGAAACAACGAATAAAGAGACAACAAAAGAAAGTACAAGTAAGGAAACTACAAATAAAGAAACAGACAAAAAAGAGAATGCTAAAAAAGAAACAAGTAAAAAAGATGCTAACGTAACAGTTCAATCAAGTGATGAGAATTTCACAGCTTTACGTATGCAAATGGAAGATCAGCGTAGTGTTGAAAAAGAAAAGTTACAAGGTGTAATGAATTCATCAAAATCTTCAGCAGAAGAAAAGAGTAAAGCGAAAGATAATCTAGATGCAATCACTACAATGGAAACGAAGCAAGAATTACTTGAAACAGTGATTAAGTCTCAAGGTGGATATAAAGATGCTCTTGTAAGAGCTGATGGAACTGATATTAAAGTCACAGTTAAAGCGGCAAAGCATTCACAAAAAGAAGCGAATAAAATTATTCAGCTTGTAAGAAGTGAAGGCGGCTCAAAAGATGTAGGGGTAAAATTTGATCCATCAGTAAAATAAAGTAAACTTTAAATTAGATAAAAAGAATAATAGAAAAAAGCTATCGCTTTCGATAGCTTTTTTCTATTTCATCTTTGTAGCTGCATTTAGTATTTTCAATTGGAAACGGGGAAATACGCTGTGAGTAAAAGATTAATGGTTCATGATACTGGTGATTACTTTTTCCGGATTTGACGTGGATGAAGAGGACCAATGTCCAAATCATTACGGCAGGCAAGAACAGAATGAGCCATATCATATGTTCACACCTCACTACAATAAATTTTCTACACTTTGAACATACTATTCTTTTATGAAGGAAGAATGAACGGCGCGTAAACAAAAAAATAATATTTGGTAAAAATATGTTTTTTTACCGTAGATAAAATGAAGAATACTGAGGGGATTACGTGTATACACTGTACAGTTTTGAAAATGTAAAGAATGTTTTTTAGGAAGTGGTCTTGCCAATTTTGTGTGAAACTTGGTATTATTACTAGGTAATAAATTTTTAGTGGAATAATATTTTTACAGGAGTTTCAATTTATAATAAAGAAATATAAATTGGAATGTTTAAAAAATTTATCGTAAGATGGGAATAGTAAATATTTCTATTAGTAAATGTCATAGGAATGAAATGTCTAATAGAATACATCGTATTTTTACAGTCAATCAGTTTTATTGATGCCAATCTGTAAAAACGGGACAAACAAGAGTATGGGAGTGGATTTTACATGTTTAAAATTCAAGAAGTTCGTGAATTAATTAAATTAATTGATAGCTCTAATATTGATGAATTTGAATACAAAAAAGATGGTACAACAATCAAAATGAAAAAACGTGGTAATGAAGTTGTTACTATGCAAGCACCGGTAACGCAACAAGTAGTGCAACCAGCGGCACCTGTTGAAGTAGAAACAACAGTAGCGGCAGCGCAAGTAGAAGTGGCAAAACAAGAAGAGAAGAAAGCTGTTCAAAATGAAAATCTACATAAAATTACATCACCAATGGTAGGAACATTTTATTCTTCTTCTTCACCTGATACACCTCAATATGTAAGTGTTGGGGATAAAGTATCGAAAGATTCTATCGTATGTATTGTTGAGGCTATGAAGTTATTTAACGAAATTGACGCAGATGTAGAAGGCGAAATTGTTGAAATTCTTGTTAATAACGGACAGCTTGTTGAGTATGGACAACCGCTATTTCTTGTAAAAGCGTAATAAGGGAGTCTTTGTGATGATAAAAAAAGTATTAATAGCCAATCGTGGGGAAATTGCTGTACGAATTATTCGTGCTTGTAAAGAAATGGATATTGAAACAGTTGCAATTTATTCAGAAGCAGACAAAGAGTCACTTCATGTCCAAATTGCAGATGAAGCGTATTGTGTTGGACCAACGATTTCGAAAGAAAGCTATTTAAATTTGACGAACATTATTAGCGTTGCGAAATTGACGGGTTGTGATGCAATTCATCCGGGATACGGATTTTTAGCAGAGAATGCAGATTTTGCAGAATTATGCCGTGAGTGTAACTTGATTTTTATCGGTCCAAGTCCGGAAGCAATTTCAAAGATGGGCACAAAAGACGTTGCACGTGATACAATGAAAGAAGCAGGGGTTCCGATTGTACCAGGTTCACAAGGGATTATTAAAAATACCGAAGAAGCGATCAAGCTTGCTAATCAAATTGGATATCCAGTTATTATTAAAGCGACTGCAGGTGGCGGTGGAAAAGGTATTCGTGTTGCACGCCATGAAGAAGAGCTTGTGAAAGGAATTCAAATTACACAGCAAGAAGCTAGTACCGCTTTTGGGAACCCTGGTGTATACTTAGAGAAGTACGTTGAAGATTTCCGCCATGTTGAGATTCAAATAATGGCAGATACACACGGAAATGCCATTCATTTAGGAGAGCGTGATTGTACAATTCAGCGCCGTCTGCAAAAACTATTAGAAGAAAGTCCATCACCTGCACTTGATGAAAACATTCGCAAGCAAATGGGTGAAGCGGCAGTTAAAGCGGCGGTAGCGGTTGATTATACAGGTGCTGGTACGGTTGAGTTTATTTATGAATATAAAACGAAAAGCTTTTATTTCATGGAGATGAATACGAGAATCCAAGTTGAACATCCAGTTACTGAAATGGTAACGGGGATGGATTTAATTAAAGAACAAATTCTTGTTGCTTCTGGAGAAAAGTTATCGTTACAGCAAGAGGAAGTACAATTTAATGGTTGGGCAATTGAATGTCGAATTAATGCGGAAAACCCTGCCAAAAAATTTATGCCATCTCCAGGTAAAGTAGAAATGTACTTACCACCAGGCGGATTTGGTATTCGCGTCGATTCAGCTGTATATCCGGGATATTCAATTCCACCTTTCTATGATTCGATGGTTGCTAAATTAATTGTTCACGGAAAAACACGTGAAGAGGCAATTGCAAAAATGAAGCGAGCGCTCAGTGAATTTGTCATTGAAGGCGTACATACAACAATCCCGTTCCATTTGCAATTGCTAGATCATCCTGATTTTGTAAAAGGTGAGTTTAACACGAAATTTTTGGAAGAGCATGAACTTGTGACGCAGTGATACATTAAAGGAGGTTTTTTTCATGGCTGAACATATGTTAGATATGGGTCAAGATACAACTCTTGGAAAAGTAGAAATTGCACCAGAAGTAATCGAAGTAATTGCAGGTATTGCAGCTGCTGAAGTAGAAGGTGTAGCGGCAATGCGTGGTAATTTTGCTACAGATGTTGTTGAGAAGTTAGGTAAGAAAAATCATGGTAAAGGTGTAAAGGTTGAATTAGCAAACGAAGATATTATTGTTGACCTTTATGTTGTTATGTATTTTGGTGTAGCAATTCCAGTTGTTGCACAAAAAATTCAAGACAATATTCGCCAAGCGCTCTTTACAATGACAGGACTTGAGCCAAAAGAAGTGAATGTTCACATCGTTGGCGTAACATTCGAAACACAAAAAACAGAAATCGAACCAGTGTAAGAGTGAAAAAAGGTGCCTAGTAAAATAGGCATCTTTTTTATCGTTTCATTTCTTCACAAATTAAAACCCTCTAATTATTATACTATTTCAAAAAATAAGAAATAAAAAAGAAAATGTTTCGTTTTTCCAAAAAACGTACATTGTGATAAGATATGGAACTTGAAGTTAATCTTTTTATTATTTTTCAGCCTTGTACCCCGTGTGTGAAACGATAAATTGTGTTATTATCATTGTATTATAAGGTTGGAAAATCAATGAAAACTGCAAGAGTAAGTGAATTGACGGCTTATAAATTATAATAATATAACAAAGCATAAGGAAAGACTTGAAGTATAAAGGAGAGTTACAATGAAACGTAGGACGGCTAGAGAAAGAGCGATGCAAGCATTATATCAAATGGATATTACAGGAGAATTAGAACCGAAAGTAGCGGTGGAAAATACGCTAGATGAAGGTGAAGAAACAAATGAGTTTCTAGAATCACTTGTTGTTGGTTTTGTAGAGAATAAAGAAGTAATTGATGAAGCGATTCGTCAAAACTTAAAAAAGTGGAAGTTTGAACGTATTAGTATTGTTGATCGCAGTATTTTACGTGTAGCTGTGTATGAAATGAAATACATGGAAGAAGTTCCACACAATGTAACAATTAACGAAGCAATTGAAATTGCTAAAACATTTGGGGATGAGGAATCTCGTCGTTTTATTAACGGCGTTTTATCTAATATAAAAGATACACTGTAATTTCTTTAAGGGGGAATCTTAAAATGGTAGCAGTAATCATCAAAGGAAATGAAGTTGCGGAGAAAAAACGAGCACAATTAAAAGAAGAAGTTGTGAAGTTAAAAGAGCAAGGGATTGTACCAGGATTAGCAGTTATTTTAGTTGGAGAAGATCCAGCATCTCGTTCTTATGTAAAAGGAAAAGAAAAAGGCTGTGAGCAAGTAGGAATCTATTCAGAGCTAATTGAACTTCCTGAAACGATTACTGAGGAGCGTTTGCTTGCTGAAATCGATCGTTTAAATGGAGACGACCGTATTAATGGCATATTAGTACAATTACCTTTACCAAAACATATTGAAGAAAAAGCTATCATTGAAAGAATTTCACCTGAAAAGGATGTAGATGGATTTCACCCAATTAGCGTGGGACGTATGATGACGGGACAAGATACATTCCTACCATGCACACCGCACGGTATTGTGGAATTAGTAAAAGAAACAAATCTTGATATTTCTGGAAAGCATGTCGTTGTCATTGGAAGAAGTAATATTGTCGGTAAACCAGTGGGACAACTGTTTTTAAATGAAAATGCAACTGTCACATATTGTCATTCTAAGACGCAAAATATTAAAGAATTATCGAAGTTAGCTGATATTTTAATCGTAGCCGTTGGAAGACCGAAAATGGTAACAGCTGATTATATTAAAGAAGGTGCGGTTGTAATTGATGTCGGTGTAAATCGTTTGGAAACAGGAAAGCTTTGTGGTGATGTTGATTTTGATAATGTATTGGACATTGCGGGTTACATTACGCCTGTACCAAAAGGAGTTGGCCCAATGACTATTACAATGCTACTTCACAACACTGTTGAATCTGCAAAGCGTGCAGGTGTTGTTTGTAAATAATTTGAATCGGCTATGAGGAGAGAGCAATGGAGAAACAATATTTAACCGTTACAGCATTAACACGCTATATAAAAACAAAAATAGAGTACGACCCGCATTTGCAGTCTGTTTGGTTAAAAGGAGAAATTTCCAACTTTAAATATCATAGCCGTGGTCATATGTATTTTACATTGAAAGATGAAAATGCAAGAATTGCAGCGGTTATGTTTGCGGGTCATAATCGTAACATTAAATTCAGACCTGAAAATGGAATGAAAGTACTTGTAAAAGGAAAAATTTCCGTTTATGAGGCGAGTGGTTCTTATCAAATTTATATTCAAGACATGCAACCTGATGGAGTTGGAAATCTTCATTTAGCTTATGAACAATTAAAAGTCCGTTTAGAAGAAGAAGGGTTGTTTTCTCAAGTTTATAAGCGTCCAATCCCTGCGTATGCAAAAACAATTGGTGTTATAACGTCGCCAACAGGAGCAGCAATTCGCGATATTATAACAACGATTAAACGTCGTTATCCAATTGGAAACGTTATTGTGTTTCCTGTACTTGTACAAGGGGAGTCAGCGGCTCCCTCAATTGTACAAGCAATTCGCACAGCGAATGAAATGGGAGATATTGATGTTTTAATTGTTGGGCGTGGTGGGGGCTCTATTGAAGAATTATGGGCCTTTAATGAGGAATTAGTTGCAAGAGCTATTTTTACAAGTGAAATTCCAATTATTTCAGCTGTAGGACATGAAACGGATTTTACAATTGCTGATTTTGTTGCTGATTTGCGTGCACCTACACCGACTGCAGCAGCAGAACTTGCGGCACCTAATATTCTTGAATTGCAAGAGAAAGTGCTACAAAGAACTCTCCGCTTGCAAAGAGCGATGAGAGAGATGGTACATAAAAAAGAAGAAAAACTACAAGTGTTACAAAAATCTTATGCGTTCCGTTATCCAAGGCAAGTGTACGAACAAAAAGAAGAGCAGTTAGATAGGGCTCTTGAACAACTTGTTTTAGCGAAAGAGCGTTATATAGATAAAAAAGTAAATCAATTAAAGCAACTTTCATTTTATTTAGAGAAGCACCACCCATCTCAAAAAATTATACAAACGAAAACTGCAATTGAAACGTTGCAAAAGCAATTGCAACGTGAAATGCAAACATTACTTCAAACGAAGGAGTTCGCATTTGTGAGAGCGGCTCAAAAGCTTGAAGCATTAAGCCCGCTTAAAGTAATGATGAGAGGGTATGGGCTTGTATACGATGAAGAGAAACAAGTATTAAAAAGTGTGAAAGATGTTAACCTTGGAGATGCTGTTTCGGTTCAATTACAAGATGGAATACTAGATTGTAGCGTATCGAGCATAGAGGAGCGTGAATTGAATAATGGAAAATAAGTTAAGCTTTGAAGAAGCAATTTCGCAGCTTGAGCATCTCGTTTCTAAGCTTGAACAAGGTGATGTACCTTTAGAAGAAGCAATTTCTTATTTTAAAGAAGGCATGGAGTTATCTAAGCTTTGTGATGAGAAATTGAAAGATGTACAAGAACAAATGGCAGTTATCCTTGGGGAAGATGGAGAGCTTGAACCGTTTACTGCTTTAGGAGATGAAGCATAGTGACACATATAGCTTTTGATGCTTTTTTGAAAGAGAGTAAAACTTTCGTAGAAGAAAAGCTTGTAAGCTATGCAAATGAATTACAATGTCCAAATGTGCTTCGTGAAGCGATGGCATATTCTTTGGAAGCGGGTGGAAAACGTCTCCGCCCGTTACTTTTATTTGCAACGTTACAAGCGTTTGGGAAAGAAAGAAATCTTGGCGTGGGTGCAGCTTGTGCCCTTGAAATGATTCATACATATTCGTTAATTCATGATGATTTACCTTGTATGGATGATGATGATCTAAGACGAGGAAAGCCCACAAATCATAAAGTGTTTGGTGAAGCAATGGCGGTTTTAGCAGGAGATGGTTTGTTGACATATGCTTTTCAAGTTATTATGGCATATGAGCCAAAAGAAATCTCTGCTGAAAAAAAAGTAAGACTTGTACTTGAGCTTGCGAAAGCAGCAGGACCTGAAGGAATGGTTGCTGGACAAGTGGCAGATATGGAAGCTGAAGGAAAACGACTTACAATTAATGAATTAGAGTACATCCATAAGCATAAGACAGGAAAACTGCTTGAATTTGCTGTACTTGCAGGAGCGATACTTTCTGATGCTACAGAAGAGCAGGAAGAGAAGTTACTTACATTTGCGAAATATATCGGTCTAGCTTTCCAAATTAGAGATGATATTTTAGATGTGGAAGGTACAGAAGAAGAGATTGGCAAACCGATTGGTAGTGATGCTTCCAATGAAAAGAGCACATATACGACGTTATTTACTGTAGATAGAGCAAAATCTATTTTAGAGGAAACGATTGCAAAAGCAAAAGATGCTATTAACTCTTTACAATTACAAGATGAATATTTACTATCTATTTGTGATTTGATCGCAAAACGTAATAACTAATATAACAGCGTTTTCATTTGTTGAGTCATTCATCATTTTATGATATAAATGTAGGAAAAGGTTTTTCTTTTCTTGTTATTGGCAAAAATATATGTAGATTACATTGCCGTTATCACTTCGTGTTAGCGGCTATTTTTTCATCGCGTAAAGAAATATGATGTATAATAGGGTAAGTGAAAAAATGGAAGTATTTTCTGAAACAGGACAAGATAAAAAGAATAGAAAAGAGAATTTCTTGTGTTGCGTAAATGTTTCTTACACTATTTGACATGTTGACAGATTATGAAATGAAAGTGAGTGATCCATGTGGATCTAACGCAAATTCAAAACCCTAGTTTTTTGAAAGATATGTCTATCAGTGAACTAGAGGGATTGAGTGAGGATATTCGTAAGTTTTTAATTGAAGAGCTCTCTCAAACAGGTGGACATATTGCACCTAATTTAGGTGTAGTAGAACTCACAATTGCTCTGCATAAATTATTTGATAGTCCGAAAGATAAATTTTTATGGGACGTAGGACATCAATCCTATGTACATAAAATTTTAACCGGGCGTGCGAAAGAATTTGGCACATTAAGACAATACCAAGGTTTATGTGGTTTCCCAAAACGCTGTGAGAGTGAGCATGATGTATGGGAAACTGGCCATAGCTCGACGTCACTATCTGCTGCGATGGGGATGGCTCTTGCGCGTGATATAAAGAAAACGAAAGAATATGTTATACCAATCATTGGAGATGGTGCTTTAACGGGCGGAATGGCTTTAGAAGCATTGAACCATATTGGGCATGAAAAAACAGACATGATTGTTATTTTGAATGACAATGAAATGTCAATCGCACCGAACGTCGGTGCACTTCATAATGTACTTGGTCGTTTACGTACTGCAGGGAAATACCATTGGGTGAAAGATGAGCTGGAGTATATATTGAAGAAAATCCCAGCAGTCGGTGGGAAAGTGGCTGCGACAGCAGAAAAAATAAAGGATAGTCTAAAATATTTATTAGTATCAGGTGTCTTTTTTGAAGAATTAGGCTTTACATATTTAGGTCCGGTCGATGGGCATGATTATGAAAAGTTATTCGAAACGTTGCAATATGCAAAGAAAACAAAAGGCCCAGTACTTGTTCATGTTATTACGAAAAAAGGAAAAGGTTATAAACCAGCTGAGAGTGACGTTATTGGAACTTGGCATGGAACAGGACCTTATAAAATTGAATCAGGTGACTTTGTTAAGCCGAAGGAAGTTGCACCGGCATGGAGTGCTGTTGTTAGTGAAACAGTGCTTAAGCTAGCGAGAACGGATGAACGTATCGTTGCAATTACGCCTGCGATGCCTGTTGGATCGAAACTTGAGAAATTCCAAAAAGAATTCCCAGATCGCATGATTGATGTAGGTATTGCAGAACAGCATGCTACTACAATGGCAGCAGGTATGGCAACGCAAGGAATGAAGCCGTTTTTAGCAATTTATTCAACATTTTTACAAAGAGCATATGACCAAGTTGTTCATGATATATGCCGACAAAATTTAAATGTTTTCATTGGAATAGATCGCTCTGGATTAGTAGGAGCAGATGGTGAAACACATCAAGGTGTATTTGACATCTCATTTTTACGTCACTTACCGAATATCGTGTTGATGATGCCAAAAGATGAAAATGAAGGGCAACATTTAGTATATACGGCGATGCAATACGAAGACGGACCAATCGCTTTACGTTATGCACGTGGTAATGGACTTGGGGTTCATATGGATGAAGAATTAAAGGCGATTCCAATTGGTACGTGGGAAACGTTAAAAGAAGGTACACAAGCAGCGATTTTAACATTTGGTACGACGATTCCAATGGCAATGGAAGCAGCTGAGCTTCTTGAAAAGGCTGGAGTTTCAGTGAAAGTAGTGAACGCTCGCTTTATTAAACCAATGGATGAAGCGTATTTACATGATCTCTTAGGAAAGAATATACCGATTTTAACGATTGAAGAAGCTTGTTTAATCGGTGGTTTTGGAACGGGAGTAGCTGAATTTGCGTCTGAGAACGGATACCATAGTGCATTAATTGAACGAATGGGTATTCCAGACCGTTTCATAGAGCACGGAAGTGTAACAAAATTATTGGAAGAAATTGGTTTAACGACAGATGCTGTTGTAGACCGTATTCATACAATGATTCCATCAAAACAAAAAAGGGCGTAACAAATGAGCGTAAAAAAAGAAAGAGTAGATGTACTATTAGTAGATCGAGGACTTATAGAAACGCGTGAGAAGGCTAAACGTGCTGTTATGGCAGGTCTTGTATATGCGAATGAAATGAGACTCGATAAGCCAGGGGAAAAAATTCCGCAAGATACGGAGATTACGGTGAAAGGGCAAGTTATGCCGTATGTAAGCCGTGGTGGTTATAAGCTTGAAAAGGCATTAGAAACATTTCAACTTGATTTACAAGATAAAGTTATGATAGATATCGGTTCATCAACTGGTGGTTTTACAGATTGTGCGCTTCAAAATGGAGCGAAGTTATCCTATGCATTAGATGTAGGATATAATCAACTTGCGTGGAAATTGCGTCAAGATGAGCGTGTTGTTGTGATGGAACGAACGAACTTCCGTTATGTGACACCGGCAGATTTAGAGCGTGGTTTACCTCAGTTTGCAAGTATCGATGTTTCATTTATATCATTAAAGCTTATATTGCCGGTTTTAAAAACAATGCTTATGCAAAATGGTGATGTAGCGGCATTAATTAAACCGCAGTTTGAAGCTGGGCGAGAACAAGTCGGAAAAAAAGGTATTGTTCGTGATAGAAAAGTACACGAGGCTGTCGTGGAAATGATTGTCGATTTTGCTCTGAAAGAAGGCTATGATGTAGAAGGTTTAACATTCTCACCTATTACAGGTGGAGATGGTAATATTGAATTTTTAATTCATCTAAAGTGGCACGGTGAACGTGAGAATGGCGAAAATCATTCTCCAGTTTCTATTGAGCAAGTTGTTACAGAAGCACATGAGGTTTTAAAACAAAAAGGGAAAGGGGAATAACATATGTTGTTCCTCTTTTTGTTGTAATTGTATAATGATTGTAAAAACAATTGTGTACAAGTAACGGATTATACGTTAACATAAATAAGTGAAGTATACCAATGTTTAAACTATGGTAAGAGATAGTGTGAGGTGCAAATGTATGAATAAAGGTCAGCGCCATATTAAAATCAGGGAAATTATTGCGAACAAAGAAATTGAAACACAAGATGAACTAGTTGATATTTTACGTAATGAGGGATTTAATGTAACGCAAGCAACAGTATCACGCGATATTAAAGAACTGCACTTAGTGAAGGTGCCATTACATGATGGTCGCTATAAATATAGCTTGCCAGCAGACCAACGATTTAATCCGTTGCAAAAATTAAAACGAAATCTAGTGGATTCATTTGTAAAATTAGACACGGCAGGACATATGCTTGTGCTAAAAACATTGCCTGGTAACGCTCATTCACTTGGGGCACTTATTGATCATTTAGAGTGGGATGAGATCATCGGAACCATTTGTGGTGATGATACTTGCTTAATTATTTGCCGTACACCTGAAGATACAGGTGTTGTCTCTGATCGTTTCTTAAATATGCTGTAACAGAAAAATCTTGTTTGCTTTCCTCTGCAAAGTGGAAAGTAAACAAGATATTTTTATTGGCTAAAAATATGGATTTTCAAATATAATACATTATTTTTTTTTGAATAAAGTTAGAAAATAGGTGGATTGACCCGTAAAACAAATGTTTGGTACAATGGAGCGGGTTAGAAGAGTAATTTATACATATAGACATATAGTATAACTATTTGAATGAAGAATACTGAGAAAAGCCCTTAATAGGGGATTAGTTAATAACGAGGTGAATGGGGCATTGTTATCGGAATTATCGATTAGAAACTTTGCTATTATTGAGGCATTAAATATTTCTTTCCAAAAAGGTTTAACTGTTTTAAGTGGTGAAACAGGAGCTGGAAAATCCATTATTATTGATGCAATTAGTTTGCTTGTTGGTGGCCGTGGTTCAGCGGAATTTGTTCGATACGGAACAGAAAAGGCTGAGATAGAGGGATTATTCTATGTAGAAGATGATAAGCATCCGTGTATCGCAAAGGCAGAAGAGTTAGATATAGAAATAGAAGATGGCATGATCATTTTGAAGCGTGATATTGCTGCGAACGGAAAAAGTGTATGTCGTGTAAATGGGAAACTTGTTACACTCAGCATATTAAAAGAGATTGGGAAAACGCTTGTTGATATTCATGGACAGCATGAAACGCAAGATTTAATGAATGAAGAACGTCATATGTTTATGCTCGATCATTTTGATGGAGATCGTATTGTTAAACAATTGGACGTATATCAAAATGTATACGCAGACTATGAGAAATTAAAAAAACAGTTGAAATCTTTAAGTGAAAATGAACAACAAATGGCCCATCGTCTAGATTTAATTCAATTCCAACATGAAGAAATTCGTAAAGCGGATTTAAAAATGGATGAAGAATATGAATTGACTGAGGAACGATTAAAAATCTCCAATTTTGAAAAGATTTATAAAGCGTTAGGAGATGCGTATCGTTCGTTAAGTTCGGACGGACAGGGGTTAGATCATGTAAGAAATGCAATGGCACAAATGGAGAGTATTACGCACTTAGATGAAGCGTATCAAGAAAATCATGATTCAATTGCAAATAGCTATTACTTATTAGAAGAAGTTGCATATCAGCTTAGAGAAAAGTTAGATATGATGGAATATGATCCGAAACGTTTAGATGAAATTGAAACGCGTTTGAATGAAATCCGTATGTTAAAGAGAAAGTATGGAAATACTGTAGAAGAGATTTTAGCGTATGCAGATAAAATTGAACAAGAAATTTTTACGATTGAAAATAAAGACGTACATATTGAAACGACGAGAAAGCAGTTAAAGGAATTAGAAGTTGTTATTCTAAAAGAGGCAACGTTGTTAAGTGATATGCGTCATGAACTTGCAAATCATCTTACAAGCGCAATTCATCAAGAGTTAAAAGAACTATATATGGAAAAAACGAAATTTGAAGTGAGAATCATGAAGAGGGAAGGGAACGCAGAAGAACCTCTTGTAGAAGGAACACCGGTGAAACTTACGGCGGATGGCTACGATCATGTGGAGTTTTATATTTCAACGAACCCAGGTGAACCGTTAAAGCCACTTTCAAAGGTCGCTTCTGGCGGAGAGTTATCTCGTATTATTTTAGCTTTAAAAAGCATTTTTTCTAAGCATCAAGGTGTTGCATCTGTTATTTTTGATGAAGTGGATACGGGTGTGAGCGGTCGGGTTGCACAGGCTATTGCGGAAAAAATTTATCGTGTATCAGTAAACTCGCAAGTACTTTGTATTACGCACTTACCTCAAGTAGCTTCAATGGCGGACTCGCATTTATTTATTAGAAAACAAGTGGCGAATGATCGGACGATTACATCCGTTACTGTGTTAAGTACGGATGAAAAAGTAACAGAAATTGCTCGAATGATTTCTGGTGTGGAAATTACAGATTTAACGACAGAACATGCGAAAGAATTACTTACGCAAGCACATCATTTCAAGCAGACAGCAGAGGCTATCCAGTAATGGATAGCTTTTTTTCTCAAATGACGATTTCTTAATTCTTCCGGTTATAAATAAAGCACTGCAAGGAGAGATTAAAAAGTGAAGCCAAGAGGCTGAATGTGGGGTAGGAGCGAGGAGAGTGAACAAATTGAAATTAGAAAGATTTCGAAAAATAATAGGTCTTTGTCTCCTTGTTTCTCTAGTTTTTATCGGATGTTTTAAACCGCTTCGAACGTTTATTTCATCCCCGAAGCAACTTGTTGTTTTTGAAGGACAACAATCAGAAATAGCATCATTACCAGTTTTTAAGGCCTCATCTACAAATCGTAATGTATTTACAGTAAGTTCAAATGAACAAGAACTTATGGTAAATTCTCACCAAAATGGTGAAGCTGATATGGTGTTTCAACTCGCTGGTTTTCCAGTGAAAAAAGTAAATGTGAAAGTATTAAAAGATTTTAAAGTTATCCCAGGTGGACAATCGATTGGTGTGAAATTGAACACAAAAGGTGTACTTGTTGTAGGCCATCATTTAATTCAAACTGAAAAGGGTAAAGTATCTCCTGGTGAAACAGCTGGTGTACAGATTGGGGATATGATTACTGAAATTAATGGTAAAACAATTGAGAGAATGAGCGATGTAGCACCATTTATTCATAATAGTGGAGAAACAGGTGAACCGCTTAATCTTGTTTTATTAAGAGATGGAAAATACATTCGCACTAAGTTAACACCACAAAAAGACACTGGCGAATCCTCTTACCGAATTGGACTATATATTCGTGATTCAGCAGCTGGTATCGGAACGATGACATTTGTACATCCAGATTCCATGAAATATGGGGCGCTTGGTCATGTGATTTCTGATAATGATACAAAAAAGCCGATTCAAGTAGAAGATGGACAAATTATGCGTTCGACAGTAACGTCTATTGAAAGAGGGAGTCACGGGAACCCAGGGGAAAAATTAGCAAGATTTTCACCAGACCGTGAAGTGATTGGTAATATTACAGTAAATAGTCCGTTTGGTATTTTTGGGAAATTGAACACAAATATGACAAACGGTATAATGGATAAAGCAATGCCTATCGCATTATCCCATCAAGTAAAAGAAGGGCCAGCGAAAATATTAACAGTTATTGACCAAGATAAAGTAGAAGCATTTGATATTGAAGTTGTTAGCACAGTACCGCAAAAGTTCCCAGCTACAAAAGGTATGGTTATAAAAGTGACAGATAAACGCTTGTTAGCGAAAACAGGTGGCATTGTACAAGGGATGAGTGGAAGTCCAATTGTACAAAATGGAAAAGTAATTGGTGCTGTTACACATGTATTTGTAAATGATCCAACGTCAGGATACGGTGTTCATATTGAATGGATGTTACATGAAGCTGGAATTAATATTTATGATCAAGAAAGAAAAGCGAGCTAATACATATTAGCTCGCTTTTCTATTGAAAAATTCGTTGAAATTTTGTAAAAGCTCCGCAAGAGCTGTTTTTTGTTGTAAAATATAAGCAAAGGGTTGAACGTTTCGCTATAATTCTATGATGGAATGTGTTGCGAAAGAAAAAAATGAACGATAAACATATTTTTTTGTGATTTTATCGGAAAGTAAGAAACTTTAAAAGGGAATTTTCACACAATTGTCGAACAATTCATGTAGCCTAGAAGCTTACACATGTCGGAAGAATCGATTCGGTAAGGGAGGAAAAGCTGTGGAAAAAATTAAAGTATGTCTTGTGGATGATAATAAGGAATTGGTATCAATGCTAGAGAGTTATGTTGCTGCTCAAGATGATATGGAAGTTATCGGAACTGCTTACAATGGCCAAGAGTGTTTAAATTTATTAAAAGACAAGCAGCCTGATGTTCTTGTTTTAGACATTATTATGCCACATTTAGATGGTCTAGCTGTGCTAGAGAAAATGCGACATATTGAAAGGCTAAGACAGCCTAGCGTAATTATGTTGACAGCATTCGGGCAAGAAGATGTGACGAAAAAAGCAGTTGACTTAGGTGCTTCATATTTCATATTAAAACCATTTGATATGGAGAATTTAACAGGTCATATTCGTCAAGTGAGTGGTAAGGCAAATGCTACCATTAAACGTCCATTGCCATCTTTCCGATCAGCAACAACAATAGATGGAAAACCGAAAAACTTAGATGCGAGTATTACAAGTATCATTCATGAAATTGGTGTACCCGCTCATATTAAAGGGTACATGTACTTACGAGAGGCGATTTCTATGGTGTACAATGATATCGAATTACTAGGATCTATTACAAAAGTATTATATCCAGATATCGCAAAGAAATATAATACAACAGCAAGTCGTGTCGAGCGCGCAATCCGCCATGCGATTGAAGTGGCTTGGAGCCGTGGGAATATTGATTCTATTTCGTCCTTATTTGGTTATACAGTATCCATGTCAAAAGCAAAACCTACGAATTCCGAGTTCATCGCAATGGTTGCGGATAAGCTGAGACTTGAACATAAGGCTAGCTGAGAGTAGTATATTCAAAATAAATTTTTTTATAAAAGATCGATGAGTTTAAAACACTCGTTGATCTTTTATTTTGTTATAAGGATAATATTGAAGTAGTATTTCATAAGAAATATGATTATGACACATTGAAAGGTGATTCATTGATTTATATGGAAAATAAAACATATATTTAGTAAAATTATCTATAAAGGGATATTTTTTGATATGGCATTTGTTAAAGGAGTAACTGGAAATGACTGGGGGATTATATGAAAAAGAAAATTTTAATTTGGATTGGATGTGCAATAGGCTTAGTTGGGCTTACTGTTGGTATAACTTTTGGAATGTTGGAACTTGCAGATAATCTGGCGGACAAACAAGCTAGTGCTGAAATAGATACAAGCGAATATAAAACAGTTCCAAAAGAAAAAGAAGCGCAGTTTGGTGAGATTGGTGGCGCAAGTGCGAAACTTCAAATTACAAAAGATTCTACTGAAGAAGAAGTAGTTAAAGCGATGCACAGTATGACCCACCAAAAAGTAATAGCTGAGCAAAAATGGGGAGCAATCCCGATGTCTAAAGAGAATGCTGAAAAAGTAAGAAGTATCTTAAATGAGAGTACTTTTGAAACGAAAGAAGAACTTTTAGCGATTGCTGAAAAATGGATAAACAAAGATTTTAGTAAAGTTGTGGACGATCATAACTACTTCTGGAAACTACAAGGTGGTAATATCGGAAAAGCTACAGGAGTTATGGATCCGCTAGAAGAGCAAACTTTTTCTTTAAATAATTTTGGAGATGGAGTAACAGGTGAATTACACAAATCTGGAGACCTTCAATATGTTGGGGGAAATTAAAATTTGCAATTTGTAGAAAAAAGCTTCTCTATAGGGGCTTTTTGTTTTGGTGTTCTATGCATTCGTAATTTTAGTGGGTAAGTTATCCGTGATATAATGAAAGAAGAAATATAGATTATAATAAAAAGCCCTGCAAAACAGGACCATATTATTCTTCGTCTTTATTTTGTTTTTCTAATTCAACTAACTTTTGAATTAAAATGTGTTGTGGCATATGCATAAGCTGTTCAAGTGGAACACCTAACGCTTTTGATAGGCGGACTGCAGTGTCTGGAGAAATTTGTAATGGTCTCATAGAAGTACCTCCTTTTTCGTATAGTATAGCATAAGATTGGGGGAGTGAGGATGACTCTTATATTTGCACATCGTGGTGCGGCGGGAACATACCCGGAAAATACAATGATTTCATTTGAAGCAGCGGAGGCTTTCGGGGCAGACGGAATTGAACTTGATGTTCAATTAACAAAAGATGGAAAAGTTGTCGTCATCCATGATGATACTGTGAATCGAACGACGAATGGAAAAGGTGCTGTTCGGAATTATTTATACGAAGATTTATGTAAGTTAGATGCAAGTTATAAATTCAGCGGAAAAGTAGGTTTTTGTAAAATCCCTCTATTAGAAGAGGTGCTTGAATGGCTTACAAAAACGCAATTGCTACTCAATATTGAACTGAAAAATAATACAATTCCATATAGAGGCTTAGAGGAAGAAGTAATAACACTTGTACGTAAGTTTAGTTTAGAGGATCGGACTATTTTTTCTTCTTTTAATCACTACAGTATGAAGCGGTGTCATATGATGGCTCCGGATATTCAAACAGCTATTTTATATCGCGAAGGTCTGCATAGCCCGTGGGCATATGCGAAAAAAATGGGTGCTAAAGCAGTGCATCCAAATTATCGTTATCTTCAAGATGCCATTGCTGAATTAACGATGGAAAGTGGTGTAGAGGTTCGTCCTTACACAATAAATGAAGAAACGCTTATGCGTAAATATTTTGATATGAACATATCGGCGATTATAACTGATTATCCTGAAACAGCAAGAACTTTATTATCGATAAAAAAATGAGACCTATTATAACGGTCTCATTTTTGTTTATGGATATGTGAAAAATTTGTTCTATCTTCTAAAGCGGGCCTGTACTTTATTTCTCTTACGATCTCTATGTAGAACGAAGCCGCCAAAGATATAAAATCCAAGTGCGAAGCAAAAAGCGCCGATTAAAAATTGTAACCATAATATAGGGATTGGAGAGAATAAAATCCCAAATACAGTGTCTCTCATTAACTTTATGCCAAGCACAGCTAATGAAATAGGGATGAGTGCTAATAATAGAGCAAGGTAACGCTGCATACATAACGCTCCTTTTCAGATTATTTCGTATATATTAAATGATGTTATATGGAAAGGGGGTTTGTCAAGAGGTTGCTGAACGAGTAAGATAAGGGTGTGAAAAATTTTGCAGAGATACTTCGAGAGGAAGTGTAATGTATGAAACAAAAGGTGTTAATTGTTGGAGCAGGTGAAGGTGGAAGTACACTGCTTAGTCTGTTACAAAATTCAAATATATTTCAAATTATAGGGGTTATTGATATTAATCCAATAGCAAAAGGATTAGAAATTGCTAAGGAATATGGAATTCCGATTGGTGATAGTGTAACCCCGTTTCTTTCTATGCATATTGATGTAATGTTCGATATGACAGGTGACGATGATTTACATAAAGTTTTATGGGAGGCTAAGCATAAAGATACTCTTCTTATACCAGGGGATATTGCAAAAATTGTTACGAGATTAGCGCATGAGAAGGAAGAATTAATTGGGAAGCTGGAAGAACAGACGCAACAAGGGGATTTGATTTTAAATTCTACACATGACGGTATGATTGTTATAGATCGAGAGGGACAAGTTCGTCTGTTTAATAAAAGTGCAGAGCGTATTATCGGATATAAAAAAGAAGAAGCGATAGGGAAATATATTTTAGAAGTCATTCCAACGAGTAAGTTACTGCGCATTATACGTACGAAACAAATAGAAGTGAATTATGAACTGACGCTAGAGAATGAAAAGAAAATTATTACAACGCGTATACCAATATTAAAAGAAGATGGAGAGGTTCAAGGGGCATTTGCGATTTTTAAAGACATTACAGAAGTTGTAGATTTAGCGGAAGAAGTTACAGACTTAAAAGAAATTCAAACGCTACTTGAGGCGATTATTAACTCATCTGAGGAGGCGATTTCGGTTGTCGATGAGAAAGGAAGAGGGCTCGTTATAAACCCTGCTTATACGAAGTTAACGGGTTTGACAGAAGAGGATATTATAGGGAAACCGGCTACAACTGATATTGTAGAAGGTGAAAGTATGCATATGAAAGTACTTCGGACACGCCGAGCGGTACGAGGAATACATATGAAGATTGGGCAAAAAAAGCGAGACGTAATTGTAAACGTAGCACCGGTTATTGTTGATGGAATATTGAAAGGAAGCGTCGGGGTAATTCGTGACGTATCAGAAATTCAAAAATTAACAAATGAATTGAATAGGGCAAGACAAATTATTCGAACATTAGAAGCGAAATATTCATTTGATGATATTGTTGGCGATTCAGATGAAACGACGGCAGCTATTGAACAAGCGAAGCTTGGAGCGAATACACCAGCAACGGTATTGCTACGCGGAGAATCTGGGACAGGTAAAGAATTATTTGCGCATGCGATCCATAATGGAAGTAATCGAAAATATAATAAGTTCGTCCGTGTAAACTGTGCGGCTATTTCGGAGACGTTGTTAGAAAGTGAATTATTCGGTTATGAGGAAGGTGCGTTCTCTGGAGCGAAAAGAGGCGGTAAACGAGGTTTCTTTGAAGAAGCGAACAATGGAAGTATATTTTTAGATGAAATTGGAGAGTTATCTGCGAATACGCAAGCGAAGCTCCTTCGTGTACTCCAGGAAAAAGAGATTGTGAAAGTAGGAGGAACGAAAGCGATACCTATTAATGTCCGAGTGATTGCGGCGACGCATGTGAATTTAGAAAAAGCGATTTTAGAAGGGAAGTTCAGAGAGGACTTATATTATCGTTTGAATAAAATCCCAATTCAAATTCCTTCCCTTCGTCAGCGCAAAGGAGACATACCAGCGATTGCAGAAAGGTTAATTCAAAAAATTAACCAAGATTATGGCCGGAATGTAGAAGGGCTCACCGATGCAGCCGTTTCGTATTTACAATCATATGAATGGCCAGGAAATGTTAGGGAGCTTGAAAATATTTTAGGACGAGCTATTATCTTTATGAATTATAACGAGATATATATTGATGTACATCATTTACCACCTTTACATAAAGAAGAACAAGTAGAGACGAAACAAAATAATTTATTACCTGAATTAGAAGAGAAGGCCCTTGAACACTTAGTGACAGAATTTGAGGGGAATATTATCCGTGAATATTTGGAGAAATTGGATGGGAACAAAACGAAGACTGCAAAAGCGTTAGGGATTTCGGTTCGAAACTTATATTACAAGTTAGAAAAGTACGACCATGCAAAAAATAGCATGCAATAAATTGCGTACCGTGCAATTTATTGCATGGTATACAAGAAGCGACAAAATGAGACATAATATTCTGTTTTTTTAAAAGTATTGATTTTACTGCATTTTGAATGCGTTTTCATTATTGGTAAGACCACTTTTAAAAGTTGGCACGGTATTTGCTTAATAAATAGGCGAGGGACGACGGAAAGGGTTGATTACAAAATATGAAGTTAGAACACTTAATTGATCAAGCAGCAGGACAGCCTAAAAAAACTGTAGCAGTAGCAGTAGCTGAAGATCATGAAGTAATTGAAGCTGTGGCGAAAGCAATTAAATTACAGCTAGCTCAATTTCGTCTATATGGAAATCAAGAGAAAATAATGGGGATGCTACAAGAACATGGTTTACAAACTTCAGAACATATTGAAATGATTGCAGCAGAGTCAAATGCTGAGGCTGCAGAACTTTCTGTTAAAGCTGTGAGAAACGGTGAAGCAGATGTACTTATGAAGGGTAACATCCCAACAGCGAATATTTTGAAGGCTGTGCTAAATAAAGAGTGGGGGCTACGTAAAGGTAGCGTACTTTCACATGTAGCAGCATTTGAAGTTCCAAACTATAATCGTCTTATTTTCGTTACGGATGCAGCGATGAACATCGCACCTGACGTAACACAAAAAGCCGCTATTACACAAAATACTGTAGAAGTTGCCCGGGCAATAGGAATTGAGTTGCCAAAAGTGGCACCAATCGCAGCAGTAGAGGTTGTGAATCCAGCGATGCAGGCGACAATTGATGCAGCGATGTTAACACAAATGAATCGCCGCGGACAAATCAAAAATTGTATCGTTGATGGACCACTTGCTTTAGATAATGCAGTATCACAAATTGCAGCAGAACATAAAGGCATAGTAAGTGATGTAGCAGGTAAGGCAGACATTTTACTCGTCCCAACGATTGAAGCTGGAAATGTGCTATATAAATCACTTGTTTACTTTGCGGATGCAAAAGTAGGAGCAATGATTGCTGGCGCAAAAGCACCGATTGTTTTAACATCTCGTGCTGATTCAGCAGAAACAAAAGTATATTCATTAGCATTGGCAGTTGCGACTGCTTCAAAATAAACCAAAAAGGGTAAAACATTAGGGGGAAACGACAATGACATTAGAAATCTTCGAATACTTAGAAAAATATGATTATGAGCAAGTAGTATTTTGTCAAGATAAAGAATCTGGTTTAAAAGCAATCATTGCAATTCATGATACAACACTTGGACCAGCTCTTGGTGGAACAAGAATGTGGACATATGATTCTGAAGAAGCGGCGATTGAAGATGCATTGCGTCTTGCAAAAGGGATGACATACAAAAATGCAGCAGCTGGTTTAAACTTAGGTGGTGCAAAAACAGTAATTATCGGTGATCCACGTAAAGATAAAAGCGAAGCAATGTTCCGTGCATTAGGACGCTACATTCAAGGACTAAACGGACGTTACATTACAGCTGAAGATGTTGGTACAACAGTAGATGATATGGATATTATCCATGAAGAAACTGACTTTGTAACAGGTATTTCACCATCATTCGGTTCTTCTGGTAACCCATCTCCAGTAACTGCATACGGCGTTTACCGTGGTATGAAGGCAGCTGCAAAAGAAGCGTTCGGTACAGATAACCTAGAAGGAAAAGTAATTGCTGTTCAAGGCGTTGGTAACGTAGCATATCACCTATGCAAACATTTACACGCTGAAGGAGCAAAATTAATCGTAACAGATATTAATAAAGAAGCTGTACAACGTGCAGTAGAAGAATTCGGTGCATCAGCAGTTGAGCCAAATGAAATTTACGGTGTTGAATGTGATATTTATGCACCATGTGCATTAGGCGCAACAGTTAATGATGAAACTATTCCACAACTTAAAGCAAAAGTAATCGCAGGTTCTGCAAATAACCAATTAAAAGAAGATCGTCACGGTGACATCATTCATGAAATGGGTATTGTATACGCACCAGACTATGTTATTAATGCAGGTGGCGTAATTAACGTAGCAGACGAATTATATGGATACAATAGAGAACGTGCACTAAAACGTGTTGAGTCTATTTATGACACAATTGCAAAAGTAATCGAAATTTCAAAACGCGATGGCGTAGCAACTTATGTAGCAGCAGATCGTCTAGCTGAAGAGCGCATTGCAAGTTTGAAAAACACTCGTAGCACATACTTACGCAACGGTCACGACATTATTAGCCGTCGCTAATCATTCATATAAAACTTTTACAAAAGGTGTGGTTACCTCTCATGAGGTTTCCACTTCCTTTTGAATTTATTAGTGGAGGTAGCAACATTGTCCTTAAATCGAATTCTTGTTATTAATCCGGGTAGTACATCCACAAAAATTGGTGTTTTTGATAATGAAAGACCCGTTTTAGAAGAAACAATTCGTCATGACGAAGAACAGATTGGAAAATATAAGCGAATCATTGATCAATATGAGTTTCGAAAAGAAACGATTTTAGAAGTTCTACATTCTCACGGTATTAATATTTCAAAATTGAACGCTGTTTGTGGGCGTGGTGGATTACTTCGTCCAATCGAAGGCGGAACGTATACAGTAAACGATGCGATGTTAGAAGATTTAAAAAATGGGTTCAGTGGTCATCACGCTTCAAACCTTGGAGGCATTTTAGCATATGAAATTGCTTCTGGATTAAATATTCCGGCATTCATTGTAGATCCTGTTGTTGTAGATGAAATGGAGCCGATTGCTCGCATAAGCGGTATTGCTGGTATGGAACGTAAAAGTATTTTCCATGCATTAAATCAAAAAGCGGTTGCTCGTAAAGTGGCTGAACAATTAAACCACAAATACGAGGATCTAAATTTATTAGTTACACATATGGGCGGCGGCATTACAGTTGGTGCTCATAAAAAAGGAAAAGTTATTGATGTTAATAATGGCTTAAACGGAGAAGGACCATTTAGTCCAGAGCGTGCTGGTACAGTACCAGTAGGACAACTAGTTGAAATGTGTTTCTCTGGCGAGTATTATCGTGACGAAATGGTTAAAAAGCTTGTCGGACAAGGTGGACTTGTAAGTCTAATCGGCACAAATGATGCGATTAAAGTAGAACAAATGGTTGAAAAAGGCGATCCTGAAGCAACTCTTATTTATAAAGCAATGGCATATCAAGTTGCAAAAGAGATTGGCGGAGCTAGCGCTGTACTTCACGGGAAAATCGATACAATCGTATTAACTGGTGGACTTGCATACAGTAAAATTCTTGTCGATGAAATAAAAGAACGAGTAGACTGGATTGCAGATGTTATCGTACATCCAGGAGAAGATGAATTACAAGCATTAGCAGAAGGAGCACTTCGTGTATTACGTGAAGAAGAAGCTCCAAAAGAATATGTTGTACGTGAAAAAGAAACGGTAGCTAGGGGTTGAGATAATGGCAAAAGAATATGATTTAGTCATCGTTGGCGGCGGTACTGGTGGATATGTTGCTGCTATTCGTGCATCACAACTAGGTTTAAAAACTGCACTTGTTGAAAAAGAAAATCTTGGTGGTACTTGTTTACACAAAGGATGTATTCCTAGTAAAGCTCTTTTACGTAGTGCGGAAGTATACGCAACTGCTAAAAAAAGCGAAGAGTTCGGAGTTATTGCAAGTAATGTAGAACTAAACTTTGCGAAAGTACAAGAGCGTAAAGAGAAGATTGTAACGCAGCTTCATAAAGGCGTTCAACATTTAATGAAACAAGGTAAAATTGATGTGTTTGAAGGTATTGGCCGTATTCTTGGCCCATCTATTTTCTCTCCGATGCCAGGGACAATTTCAGTTGAACTTGCAAGTGGAGAAGAAAATGAAATGTTAATTCCAAAAAATGTACTTGTTGCAACAGGTTCTCGTCCAAATTCATTACCAGGATTAGAGTTAGACGGAGAGTACGTAATGTCTTCAGATCATGCCCTAAAAATGGAAACGCTTCCTAGTTCAATCATTATCGTGGGTGGCGGTGTAATCGGTATTGAGTGGGCATCTATGCTTGCTGACTTCGGTGTAGAAGTTACAGTATTAGAGTATGCGAAAACTATATTACCACTAGAAGACAATGACGTTTCAAAAGAAATGCAACGTCTATTCAAGAAAAAAGGTATTAAAGTGGTAACTGGTGCAAAAGTATTACCAGAAACATTGGTAAAAGATAATGGAGTAACAATTCAAGCTGAACATAACGGTGAGAATAAAGAATTTAAAGCAGAAAAAATGCTTGTATCTGTAGGAAGACAAGCGAATACGCAAAACATTGGTTTAGAGAATACTGATATCGTTGTGGAAAAAGGATACATTCAAACAAATGAGTTTTATCAAACGAAAGAATCTCATATTTACGCAATTGGAGATGTAATCGGTGGCTTGCAACTTGCTCACGTTGCTTCTCATGAAGGAATTGTTGCAGTAGAACATATTGCAGGTAAAGAAGTTACACCAATTGATTATTCGATGGTATCAAAATGCGTATATAGCAGTCCAGAAGTTGCTTCTGTCGGCTTAACAGAACAAGAAGCGAAAGAAAAAGGCTATAAGTTAAAAGTAGGTAAGTTTTCATTCCGTGCAATCGGAAAGGCACTTGTATACGGAGAATCAGATGGTTTTGTAAAACTTGTAGTTGATGAAGAAACAAATGACATTCTTGGTGTTCATATGATCGGGCCACATGTAACAGATATGATTTCTGAAGCTGGTCTTGCAAGAGTACTTGATGCAACACCTTGGGAAGTAGCACATACAATTCATCCGCATCCATCATTATCTGAAGCGATTGGTGAAGCAGCACTAGCTGTAGATGGAAAAGCGTTACACGCATAAAAATGTGGATTTAGGAGGTTATGAAAAATGGCAGAAGTAAAAGAAAAGCGCCATGAAGAGCTTGGCTTAAATGATGAGCAAGTATTAGAAATGTACCGTACGATGTTACTTGCACGTAAAATCGACGAACGTATGTGGTTATTAAACCGTGCAGGTAAAATTCCATTCGTAATTTCTTGTCAAGGACAAGAGGCTGCACAAGTTGGAGCAGCGTTCGCTCTTGATAGAGAGAAAGATTATGCATTACCATACTACCGTGATATGGGTGTTGTACTAGCATTTGGTATGACAGCTAAAGAGCTTATGTTATCTGGTTTCGCGAAAGCTGGAGATCCAAACTCTGGTGGTCGTCAAATGCCTGGTCACTTCGGTCAAAAGAAAAATCGTATTGTTACAGGTTCATCTCCAGTAACAACACAAGTACCGCATGCAGTTGGTATTGCGTTAGCTGGAAAAATGGAGAAGAAAGATTTAGTAACGTTCGTTACATTCGGAGAAGGCTCTTCAAACCAAGGTGATTTCCATGAAGGTGCGAACTTTGCTGGCGTACACAAACTACCTGTTATTTTCATGTGTGAAAATAATAAATACGCAATCTCTATTCCAGTTGAAAAACAATTAGCATGTAAAAATGTATCAGACCGTGCAATTGGATATGGTATGCCTGGATACACAGTAGACGGAAACGATCCACTTGCAGTATATAAAGCAGTAAAAGAGGCAGCAGACCGCGGTCGCCGTGGTGAAGGCCCAACTCTAATCGAAACAGTATCATATCGTTTAACAGCACATTCTAGTGACGATGATGATCGTGTTTATCGTGATAAAGAAGAAGTAGAAGAAGCGAAGAAAAATGATTCAATTATAACATTTGCTGCTTATTTAAAAGAAGTTGGCGTGTTAACTGAGGAATCTGAGAAACAAATGTTAGATGAAATTATGCATATCGTAAATGAAGCAACAGAATATGCAGAAAATGCTCCGTATGCAGCACCTGAAGATGCATTGAAGCACGTATACGCAGAATAGGGGGGAACGTTTCATGGCTGTAATGTCTTATATTGATGCTATTACATTAGCAATGCGCGAGGAAATGGAACGCGATGAGAAAGTATTCGTTTTAGGTGAAGATGTTGGTAAAAAAGGTGGCGTATTTAAAGCGACACACGGATTATATGATCAATTTGGTGAAGATCGTGCGTTAGATACACCACTTGCAGAATCAGCAATCGCTGGGGTAGCAATTGGTGCAGCAATGTATGGTATGCGTCCAATCGCTGAAATGCAGTTTGCTGATTTCATTATGCCAGCAGTAAACCAAATTGTTTCTGAGGCAGCAAAAATTCGTTATCGTTCTAATAACGATTGGACTTGTCCAATTACAGTTCGTGCGCCATTTGGTGGCGGTGTTCACGGTGCATTGTATCATTCACAATCTGTAGAAGCGATGTTTGCAAACCAACCAGGTTTAAAAATTGTTATCCCTTCTACACCATATGATGCAAAAGGCTTATTAAAAGCTGCAATTCGTGATGAAGATCCAGTATTATTCTTTGAGCATAAGCGTGCATATCGCTTAATTAAAGGTGAAGTGCCAGAAGATGATTACGTATTACCAATCGGAAAAGCAGATGTAAAACGTGAAGGTGATGACATTACTGTTATCACATACGGATTATGTGTCCACTTTGCTCTTCAAGCAGCTGAGAAATTAGCGCAAGATGGCATCTCTGCACACATTCTTGATTTACGTACTGTATATCCATTAGATAAAGAAGCAATTATCGAAGCTGCTTCAAAAACTGGTAAAGTTCTTCTTGTAACAGAAGACAATAAAGAAGGAAGCATTATGAGTGAAGTGGCAGCGATTATCGCTGAAAACTGTCTGTTTGATTTAGATGCACCAATTGCACGTCTTGCAGGCCCAGACGTTCCAGCAATGCCATATGCACCAACAATGGAGAAATTCTTTATGGTAAATCCAGATAAAGTTGAAAAAGCAATGCGTGAACTTGCGGAATTTTAATCGGGGGGATTATACATGGCTGTAGAAAATATTACAATGCCTCAGCTCGGGGAGAGCGTTACAGAGGGCACAATTAGTAAATGGCTCGTTAATGTTGGCGATCACGTAAACAAGTATGATCCGCTTGCAGAAGTAATGACTGATAAAGTAAATGCAGAAGTACCATCTTCTTTCACTGGTATTGTGAAAGAGTTAATAGCTGGTGAAGGTGATACGTTAGCTGTAGGTGAAGTTGTTTGTGTTATTCAAGTAGAAGGCGCAGATGAAGTAGCAGCAACAGCTGTAGAGGAAAAAACGAAAGAAGAACAAAAAGCAGAAGTAACTACATCTGAAAAAGCACCGAAAGTAAAACAACCAACTGATGGAAAACCACGTTTTTCACCAGCGGTTTTAAAACTTGCGGGCGAGCATAATGTTGATTTAGATTTAGTAGAAGGTACGGGAGCAAATGGCCGTATTACTCGTAAAGATATTTTAAAGCTAGTGGAATCTGGAAACATTCCGCAAGCAGGTGCGAAAAAAGAGGAAGCTGTAGCAGTAGTAGAAGCACGTCCAGAAGCACCAAAAGCAGCACCGGTAGCGCAAAAAGTAGAAGCTGCAAAACCAGTTTCTGTGCCGACAATGCCTGGAGATATCGAGATTCCAGTAACAGGTGTGCGTAAAGCGATTGCAGCAAATATGTTACGTAGTAAACACGAGGCACCTCATGCTTGGATGATGATTGAAGTAGATGTGACAAACCTTGTGTCATACCGTAACTCAATTAAAGGTGATTTTAAAAAGCGTGAAGGCTTTAACTTAACGTTCTTTGCTTTCTTCGTAAAAGCAGTAGCACAAGCGTTAAAAGAGTATCCTCAAATCAATTCTATGTGGGCAGGCGATAAAATCGTTCAGAAGAAAGATATTAACCTTTCAATCGCTGTTGCAACAGAAGAAGAGTTATTTGTACCAGTAATTAAACAAGCGGACGAAAAAACAATTAAAGGTATCGCTCGTGAAATTACAGAACTTGCAGGAAAAGTACGTACGAAATCGTTAAAAGCGGACGAAATGCAAGGCGGAACATTTACAATTAATAACACAGGATCATTCGGTTCTGTTCAATCTATGGGTATTATTAATTACCCACAAGCGGCTATTTTACAAGTAGAATCAATTGTAAAACGCCCAGTAATTATGGATAATGGTATGTTCGGTGCTCGTGACATGGTTAACTTATGTTTATCACTTGATCACCGCGTACTTGATGGTTTAATTTGTGGTAAGTTCTTAGGACGTGTTAAAGAAATTTTAGAAAACATGTCAGAAAACAATACATCTGTATATTAATAAAAAGCTCGCTTATGCGAGCTTTTTATCATCTTATTTCTTCATTTGTATCCTACAATATGTACAAACCTTTTCCCATTAATCTTACAATGAATGATCATGTATAAGGAATTTGCGAAAATACATTGCTGATATATGGTATATAGATATAAAATAAGAAAAGAATAATTTTTTTGGCAAATCTTACTGACGAAACTGTAGTATAATATATTGTATTGTATGAAAAAGAGAGTTATTCTATATAAGTGTTTTATAGATAATGTGTAATCAGTCGTCAAAACATGAAGAGTGTTGACTCCTGGTTTTTTATTTTGCCGTACCAATGTTTCAGGAGGATGTCATGAAAAGAAGTACCGAGTTTCTAAAAAGTTTAGATGTAAAATTAATTCTAATTTTGTTTGCATTTTGTGTTATAAGTATAACTGCTATATATAGCAGTCAGCAAACCGGACAATATGGAGCTGAAAATTTTGCTTTGAAACAAGGGGTTAACTACATAATTGGGATTGTAATGTTGCTTCTTGTTGCAAGTGTTGATTCAGATCAGCTACAAAAATTATCATGGCCATTGTATATTGCAACGTTTTTGTCAATTATTCTACTAAAAATATTACCAGTTTCAACCTTCACACCGGAGATACTAGGAGCAAAAAGGTGGTTTAGATTTCCAGTAATTGGATCTATTCAACCGTCGGAGTTTTTCAAAATTGCACTGGTTATGTTAGTAGCAAATTTAGCGGTAAAGCATAATGCACAGTATATGGTTCGAACATTTAAAACAGACCTAATATTAGTAGGAAAGGTTATGCTAGTATCTATTCCTCCTACGGCAGTTGTATATAGCCAGCCAGATACAGGAATGGTGTTCTTATATGCCGCAGCTATCGCATGTATTTTATTCATGTCAGGAATTCAAAAGAAATTAATTGCGATATGTACAGTAGTTCCAGTGACAATATTGTCTACATTAATATTTATATTTGTAAAATACCCGGACTTCTTCTTTAATAAACTGGTTACTTTACTAAAACCTCACCAACAATCACGTATTATAGGTTGGCTAAATCCATTTGAAAATGCAAATGAAGGCTATCAAACGCAGCAATCGATTTTAGCTGTAGGTAGTGGAGGTATGGAAGGGAAAGGATTCGGTGAAGGAAGCGTCTATATTCCAGAGAAACACACTGACTTTATTTTCGCTACAATCGCTGAAGAAGGTGGATTTATAGTAGCAGCACTAGTTGTGTTCTTGTTCCTGTTACTACTTTATCGAACAATTATTATTGGTTATTCTGCTGATAATTTATTTGGTACATTATTATGTGCGGGATCAATAGGAATACTAACGGTTCAAATATTCCAAAATATTGGTATGATCGTTGGATTAATGCCTGTAAAAGGTATCGCATTACCTTTCTTATCATATGGGGGGAGTTCCTTATTCTCGAATATGATTATGATGGGTCTCATATTATCGGTACGGAAAACGTATAAAAAATATATGTTTTCAGTTAAGTAAAAAAGCTGGTTCGTTTTTAAACGAACCAGCTTTTTTACATATATGCTCATAAACGTTGCAAACTAAAACAGACTAGCAGTATGAGATGAGTAAGGAGTGCAAAGTGATGCATATGCATATTTTTGAAGGATCACGGCATCTTTCTAATGCTGAATGGGTTATTCGAGCTGTTATAGCATACATATTTTTAATATTAGTTGCGAAATTGATGGGACAAAGGTCCATTGCACAACTTCGCTTTTTAGATGTTGTATTAGTGTTATTGCTTGGTGGGAATATTTCTAATGCACTATCCGATGAAAAGGTCGGATTACTTGGTTCAATGATTACAACTTTTATACTAGTTGTATTACATATTGTAAGCTCTGTTTTAATGTTGAAATGGGATAGGTGGAGACGTTTTTTAGAGCCTGCGCCAGTTATTCTTATACACAATGGTTCCATTGATTTTAGCAATTTGAAAAAAGCGAGAATTACGGCAGAATATTTATTTTCGGAACTTCGCATGCGAAATGTGAGCGATATTCAAACGATTAAATTAGCATTATGGGAAGCAAGTGGTGTTGTTTCTATATTTCAGTATCCAGAATATGAAGCAGTTTCTCGGCTTGATCTTAAAGTGGCGGGGAAAAAATCTCCAGTTGCTTTTATTTTAGTGAAGAATGGAAAAATTCAGCAGGACGTTCTCGCTTTAATAGGGAAAACAGAAGAGTGGGCGAAAGAGTTTTTAGAGAAGAGTGCGGAAATCGAATCCATTATGTTAGCTACAGTAGATGAAGCACATAAAATAAATATTTTGTTAGAAAAATGAAAAATATACGCATTTTGTCGTTTCATACATATGATACAATAGTGTGGACAACGAAAAAGGAGGCGATACGATGGGATATGTAGAAGAATTACGAAAAATAGTTGGTCATCGCCCTTTAATTTTAGTTGGAGCTGTTGTACTCGTTATAAATGAAAGTGGATATGTTTTATTACAGCAACGGACAGAGCCGTACGGAAAATGGGGGCTGCCTGGTGGGTTAATGGAGCTTGGTGAATCACCAAAAGAAACAGCTTACCGTGAAGTATATGAAGAGACTGGAATAGAAGTTAAGAACTTGCGATTAATCAATGTATTTTCTGGAGCGAATTATTTTACCAAATTAGCAAACGGTGATGAATTTCAATCCGTAACAACCGCCTATTATACCGATGAATACGAAGGGAATTTTGTTATGAATAAAGAAGAAGCTGTTCAGCTTAAGTTCTTTCCAGTAACAGAGCTACCTGACTATATTGTAGGGTCACATAAAAAAATGATTGTTGAATATATGAAAATTATGGAAAAAAAGATATAATAGTAGTGGAAGAAATACAAAAACACAGCTCTGGTTGGTAGTCCAGACGCATGATTTCATGTCAGTAACCTTCCCCTCCGGGATGTCCGGTATTTCTAATTTTGCTAAGGAGGGGCTGTCAATGGAATTGACAGTATATCACGATGGTCAATTTTTTGTAGGAATTATTATGCGCCAAGAAAAAGGGAAATTGTATGGAGCCAGGTATATTTTTGGGATGGAACCATCAGATGAAGAAGTACTTATATTTGTAAATGGTCCAATGTTAGCGTATTTCCAGCGCTTTGCAAGATGTGGTGTGGAGATTAAAGAAAAACAGCGTCCGAAAAGTATTAAGCGTATCATAAGGCAAGCTGCTAAAGAATTAAATGTAAAACGTTATACAAAGGCGCAAGAGGCAATTAGTTTATCTTATGAACTGCATACACAAGAAAAGAAAGTGCAATCTAAAGAGAAGCGAGAAGCAGAAAAGCAGCGGAAACGTTTAATTAAAGTACAAAAGGCAAAGCAAAAACATCGAGGTCATTAAGAAAAGGTGTTAGAGCAAGAGCTCTAACACCTTTTATATGCTTAAATACAAGTAAACTTACTTGTATTTTCTAAACATTAACTGGTAAGATACAAATAGGTAGAATTAGAGGAGGGAACACATTGATTAACTTTAACTTTTTTATGAACGATGTTGTCCGTCAAGCGCGTGAAGAGATTGTCTCTGCGGGATATACGGAATTGACGACACCAGAAGCAGTTGAAGAAGCATTTAAAAGAAATGGTACAACACTTGTAATGGTAAACTCTGTATGTGGTTGTGCAGGCGGTATTGCTCGCCCTGCTGCTGCACATTCCGTACATTATGATAAACGTCCTAACCACCTTGTAACGGTATTTGCGGGTCAAGATAAAGAAGCTACAGCAAGAGCTCGTGAATATTTTGAGGGATATCCACCTTCATCTCCATCATTTGCTTTATTGAAAGATGGAAAAATTGTAACGATGGTAGAACGTCATGAAATTGAAGGTCATGAACCAATGCAAGTAATTGCAAAACTACAATCTTACTTCGAAGATAATTGCGAAGAACTATAAGGAAGAGAAAAAGCGGTACGTCCACGATTAAGTGGATGTACCGCTTTTTTATTTAGTTTTTATAATGATCGAACATGCATAAGAATGTTATTTTATGCATGTTTTTATGCGTTGTGAATGACGGTAATAATGTTTTTTTGTTTATTTTTATTTTAAATATTGCATAAAAATAAAAGTACTGATACAATACTAACAACGAATAAATATTCTATTAAACTTTTAAATATACATTATTAGGAGGAAGAAGGATGAAGAAGTTATTATCAATATCATTTGCACTTATTTTAATTGTAAGTATGTTTAGTGCCTGTAGTAAAGGGGATTCGAAGGCAACTAATGCAGGTAACACGAATAAGAAAGTACTCGTTATGGGGACTTCAGCAGACTATAAACCATATGAATACGTGGAAGCATCAAAAAGTGATGAAATTATCGGCTTTGATGTTGATATTGCAAAATATATCGGAAAAGAACTTGGATATGAAGTGAAAGTGAAAGATATGGATTTTGGTGGTTTATTAGCATCTCTTAACTCAGGAAAAGTTGATTTTGTTATGGCGGGTATGACGCCAACTGCAGAGCGTAAAAATAATGCTGATTTCACAGACATTTATTTTGTTGCTAAAAACATGATCGTGTCAAAAAAAGATTCCAATATTAAATCGTTAGAAGATTTAAAAGGGAAAAAAGTAGGGGTACAAACAGGGTCAATTCAAGAAGAAAAGGCAAAAGAATTTCAAAAACAAGTCGATTTCAAAGCCGAGGGACGTGACCGTATACCGGAAATCGTACAAGAAATTAAAGCTGGCCGTTTTGACGCAGCCATTTTAGAAGATACAGTAGCTAAAAATTATTTAGAAAATATGAAAGAATTACAAGGAATTGAAATTCAAGAAGCACCAGAAGAAGTAGGTGCAGCAATTGCCCTTCCGAAAAATAGTGATAAAACAGCAGAATTTAATAAAGTAATTAAGAAGATGCAAGAGAATGGAGAAATGGATAAATTAGTGAAGAAATGGTTTGGCAGCGCGAAATAAGCTGCCTTTCACTTTTCTGTGAGGGGAATGAAAAGGATGAATCTAGATTTTTCGGCGATTACGCCTTCTATACCATATATATTAAAAGGCTTAGAAGTTACATTGAAAATTGTGGCTGTATCAGCTTTAGCAGGATTTATTTTAGGAACGTTATTAGCGCTTTGTAAAATTGCTAGAATACGAGTATTAAATATTGTAGCAGATATTTATACATCAATATTTCGTGGCACACCGCTTGTATTGCAATTAATGATTATTTATTTCGGTGTCCCGCAAATGATTGGTTATGATATACCTGCTTTTTTAGCAGCTGTACTTGCATTTAGTTTAAATTCAGGGGCATACATGTCAGAAGTAATTCGTGCCGGAATTCAAGCGGTCGATAAGGGACAAACTGAAGCGGCGATGGCTTTAGGTATTCCTTACGGGAAAATGATGAGAAATATCATTTTACCTCAAGCATTAAAAAATATATTACCAGCACTTGTAAATGAATTTGCGACTCTTACGAAAGAATCGGCTGTAGTAACTGTAATTGGAGCAACAGATTTAATGCGCCGAGCTTACATTGTAGGCGGTGAAACATTTAAGTATTTAGAGCCATTACTGTTTGTTGGACTTGTTTATTATATGTTAGTGATTATTCTTACATTAGTTGGAAAGGCAATTGAAGGGAGAATGAAGAAAAGTGATTAAAATTGACAACCTTCATAAATCATTTGGAAAAAATGAAGTATTAAAAGGGATCACGACAACGATTGAAAAAGGAGAAGTTGTTGCAATTATCGGACCGTCAGGATCTGGAAAGTCAACATTTTTACGTTGCATGAATGTATTAGAAGCACCAACAGATGGTCACATTTGGATTGGAACGGAAGAAGTAACGAATCCGAAAACAAATATTATGCACGTTCGTGAAAATGTCGGAATGGTATTTCAACATTTTCATTTATTCCCTCATATGACTGTATTAGAGAATATTACGTATGCTCCTATTAATGTAAAAGGTATAGCAAAGCAAGAGGCTGAAAAGAAAGCTGAGAAGCTTCTAGAAAAAGTAGGGTTATTAGATAAAAAAACTGCGTATCCGAATCGTCTTTCAGGGGGACAAAAGCAACGTGTAGCAATTGCAAGAGCACTGGCGATGGAACCGGAAGTTATGCTATTTGATGAACCGACATCAGCGCTAGATCCAGAAATGGTGAAAGAAGTGCTAGAAGTTATGAAATCATTAGTTACGACAGGAATGACGATGGCGATTGTTACGCATGAAATGGGATTTGCAAAAGAAGTAGCAGACCGCGTTCTCTTTTTAGATGGTGGAAAACTTGTAGAAGATAGCAATCCGGAAGAGTTTTTTACGGCACCAAAAAGTGACCGTGCAAAAGAATTTTTGCAAAAGATATTGTAATATGTAAAGGTTACGTGAATAATAAGTAGAAAAAGGATGACATCGCGTCATCCTTTTTTTATACTATCTTTAAATACGTTTATACATATAGGAGTAATGATATGTTTAAAATTGGATATAGAACAGTGAAAACAGCGCTTGGAACAGGTGCGGCAGTTTTTATTGCTCAGCTATTAGGGTTAGAATTTTATAGTTCAGCTGGTATTTTAGTCATTTTATGCGTACAAAACACGAAACGTAAATCAGTTCAAGTATCGTTGCACCGTTTTTTAGCTTGCGTATTATCGATGGTATTCGCGTTTTGCATTTTTGAAACGGTTGGCTATACACCACTTGCGATTAGCTTATTACTGCTTACCTTTATTCCGACTGCAGTTATGTGCAAAATTCAAGAAGGTATTGTCACGAGTTCAGTTATTGTTATGCATCTGTACTCATTAAAGCAAATTACATGGTCTATAGTTGGTAATGAAATTGCTATATTAACGATTGGAATTAGTGTCGCTTTATTAGTAAACATGTACATGCCAAACAGTGAGAATAAACTGAAAGAGTATCAAGAGAAAATAGAAGAGCATTTCAAAACAATTTTGTTTGAAATGGTTGTTTATTTAAGAAATCGCGATAGTAATTGGAGTGGAGCAGAATTACTTGAAACAGAGATGATGTTGAAAGAAGCGAAAGATTTATCATTTAAAAAGCTTGAGAATGAGTTTATGCGTGAAGATGACTATTATTACCGTTATTTTGATATGCGCATGCAGCAATTTGAAATTTTAGAGCGGATGATACCATTAGCTGCGTCACTATCGTGGACGTATGAACAAGCCGATATGATTGCAGACGTAATCGAAAATATAGGGAATTCCATTCGTCCTGAAAGTACAGGGGTCATTTCGTTAAGACAACTTCAAGAAATGCGAGAAGTGTTTAGAGAAATGCCGCTACCAGTCACACGAGAAGAATTTGAAATACGTGCGAAACTCGTTCAACTTGTTTATGAGATGGAGCAGTATCTACTCATTAAAAGTCGTTTTAAGGGAAAGGATAATATAAAAGAACTTATATAGAAGGCAGGAATTATTGATGCCGTATCTTCTCTCTTTATTATTATGTCTTTCTTTATCACCGGTTTGGCCTCTTGGTGATAATCCTCGTGCTGGGGATCCTTTTATAATTGTAAATAAGGCGACGAATAAACTAGCTTACATTGACGATGGGAAGATCCAAAAGGTTTTTCCAGTAGCGACGGGGAAAACAAATGAATTAACACCAGAAGGAACTTTTGATATTGTATTGAAAGCGAAGGATCCGTATTATATTGCGAAGGATATTCCTGGGGGGTCTCCGAAAAATCCACTTGGATCGAGGTGGATGGGATTTAACGCAAAAGGAACTGACGGAAGTAAATATGGGATACATGGGACAAATCAGCCTAGTTCAATTGGAAAGTATATTTCACAAGGATGTATAAGAATGAAGAAACAAGATGTGGAATATTTGTTTGATCGTATTCCAATTGGAACGAAAGTATGGATTGTGAAATCGAAGAAATCATTTCAGCAATTGGCGAAGGAAAAAGGAGCCATTGCATTCAGAGAAGTCAACGAGAAGTTGGCTTTTTCTTTTATCCCGCTATTTGCGAGCAGTAAGATCCCCACCTCAAAATTTGGCTAAAGCAAAGAAGTAAGGTGGGAGTAGGGTTGCCCGTAAAAGCCCGATTGGTGTGGGCTAATAATCAGTGTGTTATGAACAAAACCCCAACTGATTAAAGTTTCACTTTATTAAGTTGTCTTGACATGTGTACATAACCATGCGTTAATGAGAATATATAAAGATAACTAAGTAAAGGGGTTGCTCATATGTATTTGAATCCAAAAATTTCTTATATGCAGTTTTGTGTTGGTTTTCTATTTGTCATTACATTCATATTAGCAACTTTTAATATATGCTCTTACGTAGTATCAATTGTATTGATGGCATTACTTAATTTTACTTTCGTCATTGGGGCATTTCAGCAAAAACAGTACACGAGTTTTGTAATAGCACTTGTAATGGCCTTTTCCTTTAGCATTGTAGCGATTGTACTATATATAAAATAAGAATTTTCATACAAAATAGAAAGTAAAAAAAGGACGAGTGAATCGTCCTTTTTACCAAAACATACTTGCGCCAGTAAGTAATGTTGTTACAAGCATAGAAATTAACATTATATAAACCATAATTTTTTGAGCTTTTTTATGCATCGTTAAGCCTCCTTGCAAATCAGTACAATTTCATTGTAACGAGAAATGAAATTGTGGACAAGGGGAGAGAAAGGACAAATTTCGGGAAGGGGTTGCAAAATATAACAGGAAATTTGGGTATGCGTGGAGAATATATTAAAAGATAGATTGTGAGTTTTTGTTATGCAAGCTGAAGAATGGAGATACGATGATGAAAATATACGAAACAGATCGCTTACATTTAAGGGAAATTGATGAGTCGTATGCAGAAAAAGTTCTTCAATATTACGACAGAAATCGTGAGTTTTTAAAGGCGTGGGAAGAATATAGACCAGATGATTTTTTTACGTTAGACTATCAAAAGAAAAGGTTACAAAAGGATAGAAGAGAGTTCGCGGAAGGTAAAATCATTCGATTATGGATTTTTAAAAAGGGCGATGATACGAAAGTTATTGGGTGTATTTCGTTTAATCTAATTGTTCGTGGAATTTATCAATCTTGTGTACTTGGTTATAAATTAGATAAGGAAGAACTGAATAAAGGTTACACAACAGAAGCGCTTAGAAAAGCAATTCAAGTTACCTTTGAAGAATTTCATTTACACCGTATAGAAGCACCGATTATGCCACGAAACTTAGCATCTATACAAGTAGTGACAAAGATAGGGTTTCAATATGAAGGCGTATCTCGCAAAATGTTGATGGTAAATGGAGTTTGGGAAGATCATATGCGTTGGGTGCTATTAAACGAGTAATAGAAAGCAGATGGGTATCTAGATGTGTGAACCATCTGTTTTTTGTCTTGTATTTCGAAACTTTTGCGAAATTCTGTTATAATTAATATTGTTACATACATAATGGTAGTGCAGGAGGCGCAGTCTTATGATTAATCAAGAACGTTTAGTAAATGAATTTATGGAGTTAGTACAGGTAGATTCTGAAACAAAATTTGAAGCAGAAATTTGCAAAGTGTTAACAAAGAAATTTACTTCTTTAGGTGTAGAAGTATTTGAAGATGATACAATGGATGTGACTGGTCACGGTGCAGGTAACTTAATTTGTACTTTACCAGCAACAAAAGATGGTGTTGATACAATTTATTTCACTTCTCATATGGATACAGTAGTTCCTGGTAATGGAATTAAGCCTTCTATTAAAGATGGATATATCGTATCAGATGGTACTACAATTTTAGGAGCGGATGATAAAGCTGGATTAGCATCTATGTTTGAAGCAATTCGTGTTTTAAAAGAAAAAAACATCCCTCACGGTAAAATTGAATTTATTATTACAGTTGGAGAAGAATCTGGTCTTGTTGGTGCAAAAGCATTAGACCGAGAGCGCATTACAGCAAAATATGGTTATGCATTAGATAGCGATGGAAAAGTTGGAGAAATCGTAGTTGCAGCACCAACACAAGCGAAAGTGAATGCTATCATTCGTGGGAAAACAGCTCACGCTGGCGTAGCCCCAGAAAAAGGTGTATCTGCAATTACTATCGCAGCGAAAGCGATTGCAAAGATGCCACTTGGCCGTATCGATTCTGAAACAACTGCAAATATTGGACGTTTTGAAGGTGGTACACAAACAAATATCGTTTGCGATCATGTTCAAATCTTTGCAGAAGCTCGTTCTTTAATAAATGAGAAAATGGAAGCACAAGTTGCAAAAATGAAAGAAGCATTTGAAACAACTGCAAAAGAAATGGGCGGTCAAGCAGATGTTGAAGTAAAGGTTATGTATCCAGGATTTAAATTCGCTGATGGCGATCACGTTGTAGAAGTAGCGAAACGTGCAGCTGAAAACATCGGTCGTACACCTTCTCTTCACCAAAGTGGTGGAGGAAGTGATGCGAACGTAATCGCTGGACATGGTATCCCAACAGTTAACTTGGCAGTTGGTTATGAAGAAATTCATACAACAAATGAAAAAATTCCTGTTGAAGAATTAGCGAAAACAGCAGAATTAGTTGTAGCTATTATTGAAGAAGTAGCGAAGTAATAAAGTAAAAAAGACGTGTGAACCAACTATGGTTTACAGGTCTTTTTTTATTTTGATTCAAGTGCTTTTACAAGGCGGATAAGCCAGTATAAGAAGATCCATGGCAATATATCAGTTGTTACAAAGCGTATGAAATGAGAGAAGATTCCTAAAACATGAATGTTGATGTTAAAAAGGGGAAGTAACAAATAATTAATTGCAAGGATTATAATAATGATAATAAATATATTATTGAGTTTATTGTGTTGTTTCATAACAATCCACTTCCTTTACAATAAAATCCATTTATTTCATAAAGTATAGCAAAAATAAAGATGAAAAAGAATAAGTAATTATTATATTGTACATGAATTTGGTATAATGAAGGAACGAATGTTCTTGGAGGAGGGTGGTATTATGCGAGAAATGTATCCGAAAAATGGTCGTGTTATTTTACATGTAGATATGAATTGTTTTTTCGCATCTGTTGAAATTGCCCATGATCCACCATTAAAAGGAAAGCCATTAGCGATTGCCGGGAATGAAAAAGAGAGAAAAGGGATTATCATAACATGTAGTTACGAAGCGAGAGATTATGGAATACGTACGACGATGCCCCTTTGGGAAGCAAAGCGATTATGTCCGCAACTAGTTGTAAGGCGTCCTAACTTTACATTATATCGCGAAGCCTCATTTCAAATGTTTCAAATCCTTTCCCGTTTTACAGAAAAGATACAACCAGTTTCTATAGATGAAGGGTATTTAGATATTACAGATTGCTATGTGCTAGGTTCGCCGCTTGAAATAGCAAAGATGATTCAACAAGCGTTATTAACAGAGTTACAGCTTCCGTGTAGCATTGGCATTGCTCCAAATCTTTTCTTAGCAAAGACTGCTTCTGATATGAAAAAGCCACTTGGTATTACAGTGCTTAGAAAACGTGATATCCCAGAAGTCATTTGGCCACGACCAGTTGAAGCGATGCATGGAATTGGAGAGAAAACAGCTGAAAAACTAAAAGATATTCATATAAATACAATTGGACAGTTAGCAAAAGGAGACGAGCATATCATCCGCGCTAAAATTGGAAAGCACGGTGTTGATTTACAAAAGCGTGCAAAAGGTATGGATGATAGGGATGTTGATCCGAATCAAATGGGACAACATAAAAGTGTTGGAAATTCGATGACTTTCTCAAAGGATATGGATGAAGAGAAAGAATTGCTTGATATGTTAGGGCGACTGTCGGGCTCGGTGAGTAATAGACTACAAAAGCGAACTCTTGTCAGCTATAATATCCAAATTATGATTAAATACCATGATAGGCGGACGGTAACACGAAGCAAACAATTGAAAAATGCAATTTGGGAAGAACGTGATATATTTCAAGCTGCATCACGTTTGTTGAAACAACATTGGGATGGTGATTCCATTCGTTTATTAGGTGTTACAGCTACTGAATTGGAGTGGAAGACAGATTCGGTCAAACAGTTAGATTTGTTTTCATTCGAAGAAGATGCGAAAGAAGAGCCGCTACTTGCTGTTATTGATCAGATTAATGATAAGTATGGAACACCTCTTTTACAGCGAGGTAGTCAATTATTGCGTAAGCAAGAGAAGTCGTTTCAGCAAAAACTAGAAAATAAATTTATGTAGAAGGTGCTATGAATATAAAACCTTCTTTTTTAGATGGAAAAGAGAATCCGGCCATGAGAAGAAGCGGTCAGAACCTTTTTCAGTCCCATGCCAAGTTAAAACAAAAAGATCGAACGAGTATGGATTACTTTAAGTTATTCCAAGCAGTTGCTAATAACTTGAAAATAAAAAATGGGTGTATGTAGAAGGTGTCATGAATATAAAACCTTCTTTTATATTCATGACACCTTTATGATTTAACTTGCTTCTAAATCTAGTGAAGTTTTCCAGCCAGCGGCAGTAACACCAGATTCTAAAAGCATTCTACTTACTATTTTTTCGATTAAGACAGCTGCATTTGTATTGCAATGTAATGTAGCTTGTATAGATACTTTTTGGTTAGAATCAACGTCTTCACTGTACAATTCTTTTAAACCGATACCTTCTGAACTTACCATGTGCATGAGAAGAAAACGAATATGTGCTTCATTTTCTTCTGAACAAGTAAGAGAAAGTAAGTAGTTTGTTTGCTCGGGTACATCTTCTTTTGATTTATTATTCATAAATAGAGCGATTGGGCGTAGTAGTATATTTGCTAGTAAGACGCCGGCTGCACCTAGCATAGCTGCAACGAGGAAGCCAGCGCCTGTAAGAGTACCTACAGCAGCTGCACACCATAAAGTTGCCGCTGTATTTAACCCTCTAATACTAAAACCGTCACGAATAATAACACCGCCTCCTAAAAAGCCAATACCACTCACAACTTGAGCAGCGATACGTGATGGGCTAGCTTCATGATCAAGCATGACGGATAATAAAACAAATATACAGGCACCAAGTGATACGAGAGCGTTTGTTCGTAGCCCAGCCATTCGATGTCTCCATTGTCTTTCCATTCCGATGCAAGCTCCTACAATAATTGCTATAAATAATCTTAATACGATGTCATACCATACCATAATGGTCACCTCCATACATTTAAGTACATGGTATATTTTTTAAGAATGAGTGAGAAATACCCACTCATTCTTATTTTTACAACCAGCTATGAAACTTTTTAATATAAAGTTTTTTCAGGAATTGTGTTAAGAAAGCATAACCTAATAATATTCCTATTAACCATGGGAAGTAGCTTAGTGGTAATGCTTGTAAACCAACTGCTGCACCAAGTGGTGAGAACGGAATGTAGATGCCAATTGCCATAATACAAGCAGTTAATAAAAGAACTGGTATTGATGCAGTACTTTGAATGAACGGAATCTTCTGTGTTCTGATCATGTGAACAATTAATGTTTGCGTTAGTAATCCAACGACAAACCAACCAGATTGGAATAGCGATTGTTCTCCAGGTGTATTTGCACCGAATACATTCCACATGACAACGTATGTGATAATATCGAATATAGAGCTAATTGGGCCGATACAAATAATGAAATTACGTAAGTTTGCAGTATCCCATTTTCTTGGTTTTTCTAAAAATTCTTTATCCATCTTATCCCATGGAATAGAAAGTTGAGAAAAATCGTAAAGTAGGTTTTGAATTAATAGATGAATTGCAAGCATCGGTAAAAATGGAATGAAAGCACTCGCCACTAATACACTAAATACATTTCCAAAATTAGAACTAGCTGTCATTTTTATATATTTTAAAATATTGCCGAACGTAGTGCGACCTTCTAAAATGCCTGCTTCTAATATAGTTAAACTTTTTTCAAGTAGGATAATATCGGAAGATTCTTTTGCAATATCAGTAGCAGTATCAACAGATATCCCAACGTCAGCATCACGTAGTGCAACGGCATCGTTAATACCATCCCCCATATAACCTACAGTATGACCATTCCCTTGTAATACGCGAATGATGCGAGATTTTTGCATTGGATTTAGTTTTGCGAACACTGTTGTTTCTTCTGCTAGTTTTGCTAATGCTTTATCTGGTAAAGAATCAATTTCGTAACCGAGGACAGGCTCCCCTATATTTAATCCAACTTCCTTGCAAACTTTTTTTGTAACAATTTCGTTATCGCCAGTTAAGATTTTTACTTGTACGCCGTGTTTATGCAATGCTTGAATTGCAGAAGCAGCAGATGGTTTTGGTGGATCTAAAAAGCCGATATATCCAGTAAGAATCATAGCGGATTCATCTTGTACTGCATAAGCTTTATAATCAGGTTTGTTATCTTTCTTGTATGCTACAGCGATGACACGCATTCCTTCACTATTTAAAGTTTCGCTAAGGTGTTTTACATTTTCTCTCACTTCTTCAGTAAGAGGGACAATTTGCCCATCCACTTCAGTGTAGTTGCAAATTGATAAGATTTCTTCTACGGCACCTTTACAAACCATTGTATGTTCACCTGAAATCTCTTTCACGATGACAGACATACGACGGCGAGCAAAATCAAATGGAATTTCATCTAGTTTTTGAAAAGCTGATGGATCAAATTTATGGTTTTCCTCTGTATGCTCAATGACAGCTTTATCTATTAAATTTTTCAATCCAGTTTGATAGAAGCTATTTAAATATGCAAATTGTAAGACGCGATTGCATTCATTTCCATTAGGATCTAAATGACGAACAAGGACAACTTTATCTTCTGTTAAAGTTCCTGTTTTATCTGTACAAAGGATGTTCATAGCACCTAAGTTTTGAATTGAGTTTAGCTGTTTTACAATTACTTTTTGTTTAGACATGTTCACGGCGCCTTTAGCTAAATTAGCAGTTACAATCATTGGTAACATTTCAGGTGTAAGACCAACTGCAACGGCAATAGCAAAGAAGAAAGCTTCTTGCCAATCTCCTTTTGTGAATCCATTAATGAGAAGGACAATAGGTGCCATAATAAGCATGAATGTGATTAAGAGCCAACTTACTTTGTTTACTCCTTTATCAAAGCTTGTTTCTGCCCGTTTTCCGATAACTTTTTTTGCTAAAGAGCCGAAATACGTATCCGTACTTGTTGAAACGACAACAGCTTTTGCGCTACCGCTAACAATATTTGTACCCATGAAGCAAAGGTTTTCCATATCGAGCGGATTGCAATTTTTTTTCATGTTTTTCGGTAATATATGTTTATTTTCCGTATGGTAGCAGTTTTCATATTTTTCTACAGGAAGTGCCTCGCCTGTTAAGGAAGACTGATTTACAAATAAATCTTTAGCCGATAAGATACGCACATCAGCTGGAACGATATCGCCAGCTGAAAGTGAAATGATATCACCAGGTACAAGTTCTTCAATTGGGATTTCCGTTGTATGGTTACGATTTAAATTCATTACGTTTTTTGTTTCGTGTATAAATCCATTTATTCTAGAGACGCTTGCAGTTGTTCGAACCATAGCTTTTAACTTATCTGCAGCTTTTTGAGAACGAAATTCTTGAAAAAAACGAATCGTTGCACTTAGTAGTACCATCACAGATACGACAATTGTTCCTTGTATGTCATCTGTGAAAAAAGAGAGTGCTCCAAGAGCTAACAAAACAAAAATAAATGGGTTTTTAAATGCCAGCAGAAATTGAATATACCATGGCAATGTTTTATTATGAGCAATTTCGTTCGGACCATATAAAGAAAGTCTACGAGACGCTTCTTGTTTAGAGAGTCCATCTTGTGTTGTTTCTAGAAGTTTTAACGCAGAGTTTACATCTTGCGTTGCAACTTCCACTAATAATTCGTTATTTGTTTTCATGCTATCTTGATCGTAAGCATGCTTCGTTTCTTGTCTTTGTAAATTTAACATTGGTAGTTCCTCCTTTTTCATGAAGGAGGAAACAATCTGTTACTCGACTATATTAAACAGGGAGGAACAGCTTCTTTCCTACCTACATGATGAAATATTAACGTAAAACATATGGGTATCTGGGCCGAATCATCACTTGCCACTGTTCCTCACCTCCGTACAATTAGTAGTTTCTGAATATGCTATGTTTGTTTCATAGTAAGGTGCATAAAGATATAAAAAAGGCCTTTACTCAAAACGAGTAAAGGCCTGAATTCGCAGTTAAAAAGAGTCAACAACAAAGACTGTTATTAAACATAGATAAAAACAGTTTTTGTGTATGACAAAACATACGCACCTCTCCCTCGTTGAGTTTTAGCACTGTATAGCATAGGTACTGAAACCAGCTACGTTAAGAAAGGCCTTCATTCCGACCTTTCCTGTTGACCCATTGGCGTCTCTCGACATTTTTGGGCAGCAGCGTTTCTCTATACAGGAGCCTCACCTAACAGAGACCATATTCAATTACAAGTTGAATATTAGCACTGTAAATTTGTAGTGTCAATATCTTTTTTGTCTCTTTTTTTTGAAAAATTAAATAGATTTATGATGGCTATATAGTAGGAAATAAGAGGTGTTTTTTTGGAAATAAGGTGGGGAATAAATACTTTAATGGATATAAATAAAAAGCACTGATTACAGTGCTTTTTATTATAGATTATGAGATTGTAGGATTTTCAAAAATAACAATTTCTGAGCTGTTTGTTGTTGCAATGCGTTGTGCGTAATATGTTAAAGCTGAAGAAATATATGTTGGTAACGTCTCATTTGTATGTGATGTTGTATATTCATGAATTAATTCTTTTAAAGTCGTCCATTCTAGTTGTGCTGGGTGATCAGAAACGAAAGAACTTACCCAGCGATCAAATGAAGATGAAAAATCAGTTTGTAAACGAAATACTTCTTTCATAATAAAACGCTCCCTTTATATGTGATATAGTTATATTACTACAAAACACGAACGATTGTTAAGTTTTTTATTTCCAATGTTCGTGTTATATAGTTGTCTAGATGATTGGTTATGTAAATTCAATTTGCCATTTGAAATAACATTCCGTAAGATGAAGAGTAGATTATATAAAGAGCTGGAGGAAAGAAAGTGGAATTTGTATTTTTAGGAACTGGTGCAGGTGTTCCTTCAAAAGGAAGGAACGTTTCAGCAATCGCCTTACAATTGTTAGAAGAACGAGGGCAAACGTGGCTATTTGACTGTGGTGAAGCGACTCAGCATCAAATTTTACATACATCTGTGCGCCCACGACGCATTGAAAAAATTTTTATTACGCATTTACATGGAGATCATATTTTTGGCTTGCCGGGTTTATTAGGGAGCCGTTCTTTCCAAGGAGGAACAACGCCGTTAACTGTGTATGGACCGAAAGGAATTAAACAATTTATTGAAGTAGCGTTATCGGTAAGTACGACACATGTAAAATATCCACTTGAAATCGTTGAGATTACAGAAGAAGGCATTGTGTTTGACGATAATGAATTCTATGTAGAAACAAAAAGGTTATCACATGGAATTGAATGTTTCGGATATCGTATTGTAGAAAAAGATATACAGGGAGCTCTTTTAGTGGATAAGCTGCTGGAAATTGGCGTGAAACCTGGTCCGATTTTTAAACGCTTAAAAGATGGTGAAGTAGTTGAATTAGAGAACGGCACTGTACTAAGTGGAAAAGATTTTATCGGTCCACCTCAAAAAGGGAGAGTTATTACAATTTTAGGCGATACACGATATTGCGAAGCGAGTAAAGAGCTTGCGCAAGATGCTGATGTACTTGTTCATGAAGCAACTTTTGCAGCGGAAGATGAGCAACAGGCGCATGATTATTTCCATTCCACAACAAAGCAAGCTGCGAGTATCGCACTTAAGGCAAATGTGAAGCGATTAATATTGACTCATATTAGTTCGCGTTATCAAGGAGATACATATAAGGGATTATTGAAAGAGGCACGAGAGTTATTTTCTAATACAGAAATAGCGATGGATTTAAAATCATTCCCAGTAGAGAAGTAATATTTTCGTAAAAAAATGGTAACGTACGTTTGCCATTTTTTTATTTATGATAATTTTTTTTTACTCAAACTGTTATCATTTCATGTTTATATGGGATAATACAGAGTTTTGTAATGGTTTGAATATATAGGATGAGAATACATAATACCGATTATTTAGACAAACTGTTATATAAGCACGCTTATATACAACTAATACAAACAAGGGAAATAGATTTTTGTTCAGAAATTTTAAAATTCAATAAAAGTAAGCGTTTTATAAAAAACAAGCTATAATGAGGGCACATTATAATTTATCGTAAGTTACAGCGTGCGTTTTAGCCATTTTTCGTAACAAACGAAATTGACTAAAAAGGGAGAGGGCATCAAGGAGATTATTAAGGGAACGATATTACTATTATTTGTACTAAGTCTTTTTTCACTCTTTAGTTTTAAAGCGCCAAATGGTATGAAAGCAATGGAGCTTTAGCAAATGCGGCCGTTGCAAGTTTCTTAGTTGAAGCTTTTCAATTATACGTTGGTGGAGATTTGATTGGTATACCATTCTTAAAAGAGGTTGGACAATCAGCAGGTAGTCTGGGCGGAGTAGCCAGTGCGACTTTAGTTGCATTAGCAATGGGTGTATCACCTGTTTATGCTATGCTTGTAGGGGCTTCTGTGTTAAAATTTGGTTTGCTACTAGGCTTTATTGCTGGTTATCTCATATCATTTTTAATAGTAGAAAATAATCTTTTCATAGAGTTTTAGGGGGAGTTATGATGAAGTATCGCTCAGTGTTTGATATTATTGGTCCGGTTATGATTGGTCCATCAAGTTCACATACAGCAGGTGCTGCAAGAATGGGGCAAGTTGCTCGTCAGCTGTTTCGTCATGAGCCAGAGAGAGTTAGCATTTCATTATATGGTTCATTTGCAAAAACATACCGTGGTCACGGTACGGATGTAGCGTTAATCGGTGGAATACTAGGATTTGAAACAGATGATTTACGTATTCCAAGTGCGTTAGACATTGCAAAAGAACGCGGAATTGAAGTGGAATTCATTGAAGAAGATGCAAATGCTCCACATCCTAATACAGCGAAAATTCGTCTGTATAAAGGAGAAGAGGAAATCGAAGTTGTTGCTTGCTCAATCGGTGGCGGTAAGATCGAAGTTGTAGAATTAAACGGATTCGATCTTCAATTATCAGGAACGAGTCCAGCACTGCTTATTGTAAATAATGATCGTTTTGGTGCTATTGCAGCTGTAGCTTCAATCCTTGCAAAACATGAGATTAACATTAGTACAATGAGTGTTTCTCGTAAAGAAAAAGGAAGAAGAGCGCTTATGGTCATTGAAACAGATGAATTATTAGCAGATGAAGTGATTGAAGAAATAAATGGGCAACAAAATATTTGTCAAGTAACTATTATGGATTAATTGCAGGGGGGACACACCATGTTTCGGAACGCAGCGGAACTAGTGGCGCAAGCTAAAGAACAAAATGTAAAAATCGCAGAAATTATGATTCAGTGTGAAATGGAAACAAGAAGTATATCACGTGAAGAAGTAATTGCCGGAATGGAAAAGAACTTAGTCGTGATGGAACAAGCAGTAGAACGCGGTATTCGTGGTGTAAAATCACCGACTGGTTTAACTGGCGGGGATGCTGTGAAAGTTCAAGCGTATATGCAGAGTGGAAAAGGCTTATCCGGGGATACAATTTTGGACGCAGTGAGTAAAGCTGTTGCGACAAATGAAGTAAATGCGGCGATGGGAATCATTTGTGCAACACCAACAGCAGGATCAGCTGGAACAGTGCCAGGCGTACTGTTTGCACTTAAAGAAAAATTACAGCCTACACGTGAAGAAATGATTGAATTTTTATTTACAGCAGGAGCTTTCGGTATGGTTGTTGCGAATAATGCTTGTATTTCTGGTGCGGCAGGAGGTTGCCAAGCTGAAGTAGGTTCAGCGAGTGGAATGGCAGCCGCAGCCGCAGTTGAGATGGCTGGTGGAACACCAGATCAAGCAGCTACAGCGATGGCGATTTCTTTAAAGAACATGCTTGGTTTAGTATGTGATCCTGTTGCAGGGCTTGTAGAAGTACCTTGTGTAAAACGGAATGCAGCAGGTGCTTCAAATGCCATGATTTCAGCTGATTTATCATTAGCTGGTGTAACTAGCACAATTCCATGTGACGAAGTAATTGAGGCGATGTTTAGAATCGGACAAACGATGCCAGTAGCACTTCGTGAAACAGCTGAAGGTGGACTTGCAGCAACACCGACAGGTCGTCGTCTGCAAGAAGAGATCTTTGGGAAGAGTAATAATTAAGAATAATTATGAGAAAACGGAGCTCAAATAAAGTTGAGCTCCGTTTTCTATTTTTCGTTTGTGATTTATTCTAATGTTTTTCCGAGATCACGTGATCGTTTCGTCGCTTGTGTAATACATGAAACTAGTGCTTGTTGAAAATTATGTTCCCGTAATACTTCTATTCCTGCTTCGGTAGTTCCGCCAGGAGAAGTAATTTCTTTTCGCAAAATAGAAGGGTGTTTTTCGCTTGCTTTTAGCATTTCAGCAGCACCAATCATCGTTTGAAGAATAAGTGATTTTGCAACATCTTCTTTCAGACCAATTTTTTTTGCAGCTTCTTCCATTGCTTCCACTACGTAATAAATATAAGCTGGTCCGCTTCCGGATAATGCAGTGACAGCATGCATATCTTCTTCCTCTACAACAGAGACGAGGCCAATCGTCTCAAATAAAGCTGTTGCAGTGTGAATATGTTCTTCCGTTGCATGTTCTGAAGGTGAGATGGCGGTAGCGGATTTTAAAATAGCCGCAGATGTATTTGGCATTGCACGAATAATCGGAATGTCTTTTTGAAGTAGGTTTCTAATTGAATGGGTAGAAACACCTGCCAATAACGAGATAATAAGCAGGTTGTTATTTATATGTTCTTTAAGAGGGATAATCGCTTCTGCGACATCTTTTGGCTTCATAGCTAGAAAAAGAATATTTGCATCAGTAAGTAATTCTTTTTTGTTATGTGTACCTTTAGTCCCGTATTTTTTATGTAACTCCTGTAATCGTGTCTCGTTAGAACGATTACTTACAGTAATATGTTCCCCTTTGACAACATTTGCGTCTAATAAACCACCAATAATTGCTTCAGCAATAGAGCCTGCACCGAGAAAGGAAATATTTTGAATAGACATGATGTTCCTCCTTTAAATTTGGTTAGAAATGCTTATAAATGTACATACATTCGTTTTTTTGGGGGGAAACACCTCTTTTTATCTGAAAATAATGACAAATTTGTGGAGAAGTTGTAAACTGAAGAGGTATTCATTTTTGAACCGGAAAGAAACAGGGGGGGCTAAGCATGACGGCGATTCATCGAATGGAGATTCCTGTTCCATTTGCAGTTGAGACAGTGAATGTGTTTTTAGTTGAGGGAGAAACATTAACGTTAATTGATACAGGGACAAATACAGAAGAGGCAAAGAAGGCACTAGAAAGTCATTTAGATGTATTAGGATATAAGATAGAAGATATTGAAACGGTAGTGATTACGCATCACCATGCGGATCATTGTGGACTTTTAAATACATTTTCTGAAAAAGTAAATATTATCGGACATCCTTGGAATGAACCGTGGATTACGCAAAATGCCGAATTTTTAAAGCGGTATCATGAATTTTTTAAAGAGACAGCCTTACAGTTCGGTGTTCCAGCAGCATTTTTGAATGATGAGGCACTATTGACGACGAAGACACTTAAATATTCTTGTAATAGATCGTTAACACACACTGTGAGAGAAGGAGATCGTATAGAGTCGTTACCTGGATTTACAGTGATTGAAACGCCAGGTCATGCTTCTACTCATATTTCATTATATAGAGAATCTGATGGAATATTAATTGGTGGGGATGCTCTCATTAGTCATATTTCTTCTAATCCAATATTAGAGCCACCATATGAAGGGCAAACAGAAAGAGCACGTCCATTATTGCAGTACAATCAAACATTAAAACGTTTAAGTGAAATGAATATTTCACGCATTTTATCAGGACATGGGGAAGATGTTCTGAATGTGAAACAACTTATTGAAACGAGGTTACAAAAGCAAGAAACACGTGCGTTTAAAGTGCTTGATTTATTAAAAGAAAAGCCAATGACAGCATTTGAAGTATGTGTAAAATTATTTCCGGTATTATATAAAGAACAATTGCCACTTACTATCTCAGAAACTGTTGGACAATTAGACTTTTTAGCATATAATCAACAAGTGATGATTGATGAATCTTCGCAACAATTGATTTATTATGCAAAGTAGGTGACAGCAATGACGGGACGTTTACAAGAAAAAGTAATCGTCATTACAGGTGCTTCTAGTGGAATTGGAGAGCAAGTCGCAATGCAGGTTGCGGAGCAAGGAGCGACGCCAGTATTAATGGCTCGAACAGAAGAGAAACTACAAGCATTAGCAGAGAAAATTAAAGCAACTTATAATACGCCTTGCTATTACTATGTATTAGATGTAAGTGAAGAAATGAAAGTACAATCAGTTTTTTCAAAGGTATTACAAGAAGTAGGACGTATTGATATATTGGTAAACAATGCGGGATTTGGTATTTTTAAAACATTTGAAGATGCGTCAATGGATGAAGTAAAGGATATGTTTCAAGTAAATGTATTTGGATTAGTAGCTTGTACGAAAGCAGTATTACCTTATATGGTAACAAGGAACGAAGGACAAATTATTAATATTGCTTCATTGGCTGGAAAAATTGCAACTCCGAAGTCGAGTGCTTATGCAGCAACAAAACACGCTGTATTAGGATTTACGAATAGTTTACGTATGGAGTTATCTAACACAAATGTGTATGTAACAGCAATTAACCCGGGACCGATAGATACGAACTTTTTTGAAATAGCCGATCAATCAGGTACATATGTGAAAAATATGGGACGTTACATGTTAAAACCAACATATGTAGCAGAACAAATCGTAAAGACGATGCAAACGAAAAAACGTGAAGTAAACTTGCCGAAGTGGATGGGAATTGGGCCGAAGCTCTATGTATTATTCCCGGGGTTATTTGAACGTGTTGCAGGTAAATCATTAAGTAAAAAATAGGAGATTTCCATATGGAAATCTCCTATTTTTTTATTTTCCGGTCACATAATCGTAAACGATATCTTCAACCGCCTCGTACACATCAATTTCAGTATTTGAATGAATTATCGTTTGAATATGTTTAATTAACATGTCCTGATCCTCTTTTGAAACAGGATTACATTGATATTGCCGAAAACTTTTTGTAATCATTTTCTCAATTAATTTTTCATTCATGTTTTTCCCCGCCCATATGTATACATGTATTGTTTTATTGTACTTGAAGTGAAATAAAAATACTACCATACATAATTTTTGTATAAAAATTCACCTACGTATATTATTTTTCTAGTAAAATTAAGTTTTTAAAGTTTTTAAAATTAATAAATATTTAATTGACTCTATAAATATACAATATTATAATCATACTTAATTTAAAGAATCGATTTAAGGAGGAGCATATGAAAGTCGCAATTATTGGAGCAACTGGATATGGAGGTATTGAATTAATTAGGTTATTAGAGCAACACCCCTACTTCTCAATAGCATCTCTCCACTCCTTTTCGCAAGTTGGTGAATGTATAGCGAATGCATATCCGCATTTGCGAAGTGTTCTCGTTCATAAGTTGCAAGAAATTGATGTGGATGAAATAAGGAAGGTAGCGGAGATTGTATTTTTAGCAACGCCCGCGGGAGTATCTGTGGAGCTGACACCAAAATTATTAGAAGTAGGTTTAAAAGTAATTGATTTATCGGGTGACTTTCGTATGGTAGATCCTTCGCTATATGAAATGTGGTATAAGCAGCCAGCTGCAAAGGGAGAAATTCTCAGAAAAGCAGTGTATGGATTAAGCGAATGGAAAAGGGAAGAGGTTAGGTGCGCTGAATTAATTGCAAATCCGGGATGTTTTGCAACAGCGACATTGCTAGCGGTAGCGCCGTTAATGCAAAACGGGATAGTTGAAGAAGATTCAATTATTATAGATGCAAAGTCAGGAGTATCAGGAGCGGGAAAAACACCAACAACAATGACTCACTTTCCAGAACTATACGATAATTTTCACATTTATAAAGTAAATAAGCATCAGCACGTTCCTGAGATTGAGCAAATGCTTATAGAATGGAATGGTGAAGCGAAGCCAATTACATTTAGTACACATTTAATACCGATATCACGAGGGATTATGGTTACACTCTATGCAAAAGTAAAACAAAAAATCAAAATGCAGCAACTTCAAAAGTTGTATGAAGAAACGTATCATAATTCAGCTTTCGTTCGAATTCGTTCTCAAGGAGAATTCCCAAGTCCGAAAGAAGTAAGAGGCTCAAATTATTGTGATATTGGATTAGCTTACGATGAAAGAACAGGAAGAATTACAGTAGTTTCTGTTATAGATAATATGATGAAAGGTGCAGCTGGGCAAGCGATTCAAAATGCAAATATATTAGCGGGATTGGAAGAGGCAACGGGTTTACAGTATATACCGCTTTATCCATAAGGGGGAAATTATGATTAAAGCATCGTTCATTAATAAATTAGAAAATGGTTCAATTGTCACTCCGAAAGGCTTTTCGGCAATTGGTACTGCGAATGGTTTGAAAAAGGAGAAAAAGGATATAGGTGCAATCATTTGTGAAGTACCAGCATCGTGTGCCGCTGTTTATACAACAAATCAAATGCAAGCAGCGCCGTTGCAAGTAACGAAAGATAGTATAGCGGCGGAAGGGAAATTACAAGTAATCGTCGTTAATAGTGGAAATGCAAATGCTTGTACGGGAATGAAAGGATTGCAAGATGCTTACGAGATGCGAACATTAGGAGCTGAACACTTTGGAGTAAAAACGAATTACGTCGCGGTCGCTTCAACAGGTGTAATTGGAGTACCTTTACCGATGGATATAATTCGAGAGGGAATTGAATCACTTGTACCAACAAAGGAAGTAAGTGGAGCTCATTCTTTTTGTGAAGCGATTTTAACGACGGATCTTATGACGAAAGAATCTTGCTATGAGATGATAATTGACGGAAAAGAAGTAACAATTGCTGGGGTCGCAAAAGGTTCTGGGATGGTTCATCCCAATATGGCAACGATGCTTAGTTTTATTACAACAGACGCCAATATAGAGCATGACGTATTACAAACAGCACTATCACAAATTACAAATCATACATTTAATCAAATTACGGTGGACGGAGATACTTCTACGAATGATATGGTCATCGTTATGGCAAGTGGATTATCAGAAACGAAGCCAATAAGTATGGAACATAAAGAGTGGGAAACTTTCGTAGTTGCTTTACAAAAGGTATGTGAAGATTTAGCAAAAAAAATTGCGCAAGATGGTGAAGGAGCTACGAAGTTAATAGAAGTAAATGTGCTAGGGGCTCGAACAAGCGAAGAAGCAAAGAAAATCGCAAAGCAAATTGTCGGTTCGAGTCTTGTGAAAACAGCAATATACGGTGAAGACCCAAATTGGGGGCGAATAATTAGTAGTATTGGCCAAAGTGAAGTAGCTATTAATCCAAATACAATTGATATCACCCTTCAATCTATCAATGTGTTAAAAAATAGTGAACCTCAAATGTTTTCTGCAGAGGGAATGAAAAAGAAATTACAAGAACATGAAATTATTATTGATGTGTATTTACATTTAGGAGAAGAAACGGGATCAGCTTGGGGCTGTGATTTAAGTTATGACTATGTGAAAATAAACGCTTGTTATCGTACATAAGGAGAGAGAAGATGAGTGATTATATTGTAGTTAAATGTGGCGGTAGCATGTTGGATCAATTAAATCATGTGTTTTTTGATTGTATAAAGAAATTGCAACAGAAGTATAAGGTGGTTATTGTCCATGGCGGTGGCCCAGAAATTGATGCCAAATTAAAAGATTGTAATATCAAAGTAGAAAAAAGAGATGGATTACGAGTAACACCAAAAGAAGTTATGGATGTTGTTCAAATGGTGCTATGCGGTAGTACAAATAAAAGGTTTGTAATGAATTTACAAAAGCATAATTTACTAGCCGTAGGGCTTTCAGGGTGCGACGGTAATTTACTTCAAGTTCAACCTGCCAGCGAAGGGATAGGATATGTGGGAGAAGTAAGTTATGTAGAAACAGCCTTATTAAAAGGATTAATAAATATGAATTATATTCCTGTTATTGCTCCAATCGGGATAAATGGTAATGAGGTTTATAACATAAATGCTGATACTGCTGCCGCTGGAATTGCATTTGCGATTGAGGCAAAAGAACTCATTTTCATTACAGATGTAGACGGGATATTGTATGAAGGGAAATTAGTAAAGAAAACAGATGAATCTGAAATTCTTACTTTTATAGAACAAGGTGTTATTACAGGCGGGATGATTCCGAAAGTACAGGCGGCACTTACATCATTAAAAATGGGAGTGCAAAAGGTTAGTATCGTGAATGGTACAAAGGATTTTACTGAGGTCACAGGAGAGTGTATCGGAACGACGGTAACGAAAGGTGTGAGTATCGTATGACGAGTCATCTTTTTCAAACGTATGGAAGAAGAGACGTTGAGTTTATAAAGGGGAATGGAACGAAAGTTATTGATAAAAATGGTAAGCAATATTTAGATTTCACTTCCGGTATTGGAGTGTGTAACTTAGGACATTGCCATCCTACTGTTGTAAAGGGGATAGAAGAGCAGCTTAGGGACATATGGCATATATCTAACCTATTTACGCACTCCTTACAAGAAGAAGTCGCGTCATTATTAACAGAAAATATAGCATTAGATTATGTGTTTTTTTGTAATAGCGGGGCGGAGGCAAATGAAGCAGCTTTAAAGCTGGCCCGTAAGCATACTGGGAAATCTCTCGTAGTCACATGTCAACAATCTTTCCACGGCAGAACATTCGGAACGATGAGTGCGACGGGGCAAAATAAAGTGAAAGAAGGATTTGGTCCACTACTTCCGTCTTTTTTACATACCCCTTTTAACGATATTAAGGCGTTAGAGGAAGTAATGAATGAAGAAGTTGCGGCGGTAATGGTAGAAGTTGTTCAAGGAGAGGGGGGAGTAATACCTGCTGATCTATCTTTTTTGAAAGCGATTGAAACATTATGTAATAAGTTCGGTTCATTATTTATTATAGACGAAGTACAAACAGGGATCGGAAGAACAGGAACACTATTTGCTTACGAACAAATGGGAATAGATCCTGATATCGTTACCATTGCTAAGGCTCTTGGAAATGGCATTCCCGTTGGAGCGATGATTGGCCGGAAAGAACTTGGAACATCGTTTACTGCAGGATCACACGGTTCAACGTTTGGTGGGAATTATATTGCAATGGCTGCAGCGAAAGAAGTATTGCAAGTAAGTAAGAAACCATCGTTTTTAAAAGAAGTAAAGGAAAAGGGCGAGTACGTATTAGAGAAGTTGCGAGAGGAATTACGACATGTCGAATGTATTCAAAATATACGTGGTAAGGGGCTTATGATTGGGATTGAGTGTAAGTATGAAGTTGCAAGTTTTATAGAACAACTAGAAGAAGAAGAAGGACTTCTCGTATTACAAGCAGGGCCTAATGTTATAAGACTATTACCGCCACTTATTGTAACGAATGAAGAGCTAGAACAAGCGGTATATATGATAAAAAAGATAGTTTGTACAAAAAATGCATCAATCATATAAGGGGGAAATTTCATGTCAACTGTACAAGTACCAAAATTAAATACGAAAGATCTTTTAACACTAGAGGAATTAACGCAAGAAGAAATCATTTCTTTAATTGAATTTGCTATATATTTAAAAAAGAATAAGCAGGAGCCTTTATTACAAGGAAAAATATTAGGTCTCATTTTTGATAAACATTCAACTCGTACTCGCGTTTCTTTTGAAGCAGGGATGGTACAGCTTGGAGGACATGGAATGTTTTTAAGTGGAAAAGAGATGCAAATTGGCAGAGGAGAAACGGTGTCAGATACTGCGAAAGTACTATCTCATTATATTGATGGAATTATGATACGTACATTCTCGCATGCGGATGTAGAAGAGCTTGCGAAGGAATCGAGTATTCCTGTTATTAATGGATTAACGGATGATCATCACCCTTGTCAAGCATTGGCAGATTTAATGACGATATATGAAGAAGTTCATGCGTTTAAAGGGATTAAATTAGCTTACGTAGGTGATGGAAATAATGTATGTCATTCATTGTTGTTAGCGAGTGCAAAAGTCGGAATGAATATGACTGTTGCAACTCCCGTAGGGTATGAACCGAATGAAGAAATTGTAAAAAAAGCGTTAGCGATTGCAGCTGAAACAGGGGCTGAAATTGAAATTTTGCAGAATCCTGAATTAGCGGTAAGCGGAGCGGATTTTATTTATACTGACGTTTGGATGAGTATGGGGCAAGAGGGAGAAGAAGAGAAATATACTTTATTTCAACCTTTCCAAGTAAATAAAGAGCTTGTTACACATGCGAAGCAAACATATCGTTTCTTACATTGCTTACCTGCTCATCGTGAGGAGGAAGTAACAGGAGAAATTATAGATGGACCGCAGTCTATCGTCTTTGAACAAGCTGGTAATCGATTGCATGCGCAAAAAGCGTTATTAGTGAGTTTATTTCGAAATACTGGAAAACCTTCCTGAAAAGGAAGGTTTTTTTATATTGAAATGTCGGATGTATATTTGGTTAATTATCTCTATATCATTTATAATAAAAAGAGAAAATTAATTTTGTTTTTCATATTATGTAGGGACATACTAGATAGAAAAAATATAGTTAAAGAGATGATAATTGTGAAAACAACTAAGAAGACATATTCGTTTTTTCAACGGATGTGGAGAATATTAAAGTTTCAATATTATAAGTTACTGCGATCGCCAGAAGGAGCAAAGAAAGTGTCGTTAGGCTTTGCTATTGGATTTGGTTTAGAAATGTTAGTAATTTATACGGCATCGCTCGTATATTTAATATTTTATCCAATTGTCAGGTTGGCAAAGGGATCTTTTCCAGCCGCAGTCATTGGCAATATTATTGGGAAAATATCGTTTCTCCCAGTATTTTTATTTCCATTTGCTTACGCGTTAGGGAAAACGATTTATCCATTTCATGTAAAGAAAATACATCATGAACCATTTACGATATCAGATTTGTTTTCGAGCCATATTTTCACAATGTTAAAGAGCTTGTTACAGAGTGAAGTATATGTATTGATTGGTATGACGATAATAGGAGTTGTGTTTGGGGTAATTTCATATTTCGTTGTGCATTATTTATATGAAAAGAATCGTAAGTTACGTTTGAAGAAAAGAAAGAAACGAGTGAGAGAACCACTTGTACAAATATAAAGAATGTCACATTCATTTTCTCCGTTGAATATGTTTAAGAAAAAGGGGGAGAGAATGAATGTATTATTATTACGTACCTCAAGTATACTCGTATCTAACATATTATCCGGTACATGATATGCGAAGACAATTTGGAGTGTATCAACAACCGCAGCAATTACAACAACCTCAACAACAGAATACGCAAGAGCGAAAGCCATATTTAATGACATGGCCGTATTCAAATGTTTATTATGGTAATTATTACGAATCATAAAGCTGCTTCTATTTAGAAGCAGCTTTATACGTTTGTTTTCAAAATTAAATTTTGAATGGTTTGAAGAGAATAAATGAGCTTTTCGCGCTCTTCCTCAGATAATGTTTGGAAATTTTCTTTTAGTTTGTCTAAAATGAATTGCTGATACTGACCTACTAGCAATTTCCCTTCAGCTGTTAGGGAAATTAAAATGACCCGTCGATCTTTTTCGCTATAATGACGCTCTATTAGTTCTTCTTGAATGAGTTTGTTCAATAGAGGGGTCATGTTAGGCCGTGATATCGCTAGCCGCTTGCCAATTTCTGAAACTGCTAATGTACCATTTTCATGCAAAAGCAGTAACACCTGTGTATGTGATGGCGGCATATGTCTTTGAGAAGAAAATTCTCCTGGAAGCATAAATTTGCGATAAAAAAGAGGCACTAGCGAAAGCAGATGATCAACGATACGTTCCCACTCGCGTGATTCCATGTAAAGGCCCCCTTCCACTATCATTGTAACAAAAAAGACAAGGTATAAAAATAGAATTGTTTCATGGTCGCCTTAATATTTGTAGGATAACACTTGCTTTGTAAATGTATTGGCAATAATCGCATAGCCGTTATCATTTGGGTGTACTTGGTCAAATAGTAAATCTTTTTTATCATTCGATATTAATTTTCGAATTGGTAAAACGATAGATGGTTGATTCGCTTTTGAAATAGCATAAACAGAATCATTCCAACCATCTAAAAACATATCTGCATAACTGGCAATGGAGTCATCGAGTTGTAAAGGGTTATAGAGTTCAGAGAGAATGAGTAAAGCATTCGGATTTTGATCTCGAACTGTCTTTACAATGTTTTTTACATCCGTTTCGAAACGAGCTTTTTCTTTATTTAGCATTTTAATACCATCTATAACACCTACATCACGATTTAAGCGAAATAAATTATTTCCCCCAATATTAATAGTAATGATATTCGCTTCCCTAATTTTTTGTTGAACTTCTTCGGACTGAACTTTTTTAGCGAGACGATCCGTAGTAAGGCCATTTACACCAAGATTTTCTACTGTAATTGGTTTATGAATTTGTTCTTCCAGTTGTCTGGAAGCTAATTCGGCAAATCCCCCCTGTGTAGATCCATATCCTTTGGCGAGTGAATCACCTAATACGAGGTGATAAAAGGAGTCGTTCGTTTGTTTATCAATCCAACTTGGAGCAGATGGTTTTTCTGTTTTTTCTTTAATTTCTTTTTGTTTTGTCTCATCGTTCTTGTCAAAATTAGAATAAGAAATGATTAGAAGGAGGAGACAAACAATTGTTAAGATGACTTTTCTCATAAATTCATCCTCCTTGTAATTGGTAATTGTATCATATTCAGCAGTATAAGCAATGTAAGGGCATATTATATATTTATGAAAACTTCACAATAACTTTACAGAAAATTTGTAGAAGTGTGTCAAAAAATATTGACGATATGAAAGAAGTTTAGATATGATAATGTCAGATAAGGTGAAAATCGTCGCTCTAATAGAAGAAAAAAGGTATGTGGTTAGGGACTGATGGAGATTCATTTCATTATTTTGGGGTAATTGTATAAGGGGGATTTTTTGTGAAAAAGTCAAAAAAAATGCTAGCTGGAGCAACTCTTGCTATTGGTGTTATAGCGCCGCAAGTATTGCCAACAACAGCTCATGCAGAGGAAAAAACTGGGGAGAGTACAGTTAACTTACGAATTTTAGAAACATCAGATATTCACGTTAACTTAATGAATTACGATTATTATCAAACGAAAACAGATAATAAAGTAGGTCTCGTGCAAACGGCAGCGCTTGTTAATAAAGCGCGTGAAGAAGCGAAGAACTCTGTCCTATTTGATGATGGGGATGCATTACAAGGGACGCCACTTGGAGATTATATAGCGAATAAAATAAATGATCCGAAGAATCCTGTTGATCCAAGTTATGTACATCCATTATATCGTTTAATGAATTTAATGAAGTATGACGTCATCTCTCTTGGGAATCATGAATTCAACTACGGTTTAGATTATTTAAACAAAGTGATTAGTAAAACGAAGTTCCCAGTTATTAACTCGAATGTTTATAAAGATGATCATGATAATAATGAAGCGAACGATGAAAATTATTTTAAACCATATCATATTTTTGAGAAAGAAGTAGTGGATGAATCAGGTGAAAAACAAAAAGTGAAAATTGGTGTAATGGGATTTGTTCCACCTCAAGTTATGAACTGGGATAAAGCGAATTTAGAAGGAAAAGTAAAAGCGAAAGATATTGTGCAAACAGCGAAAAAATTAGTTCCGGAAATGCAGGCACAAGGTGCAGACGTTATCGTTGCATTAGCTCATTCAGGTGTTGATAAGAGTGGATACAATGTTGGGATGGAAAATGCATCGTTTTATTTAACTGAAGTTTCTGGTGTAGATGCAGTATTAATGGGACATTCACATACTGAAGTGAAGGATGTATTTAATGGTGTTCCGGTTGTAATGCCTGGCGTTTTTGGCAGTAACTTAGGTATTATCGATATGCAATTGAAAAAGGTAAACGGAAAATGGGAAGTGCAAAAAGATCAATCTAAGCCACAACTTCGTCCGATTGCTGATGGTAAAGGAAACGCATTAGTAGAATCAGATCAAAAATTAGTTAATGAAATTAAAGATGATCATGAAGCAACAATTAACTATGTTAATACACCTGTAGGTAAAACGACAGCACCAATTAATAGTTATTTTTCATTGGTACAAGATGATCCTTCCGTACAACTTGTGACGAATGCACAAAAATGGTACGTAGAAAAGTTATTTGCTGAAAATGGACAATATAGTAAATATAAGGGAATTCCAGTTTTATCTGCAGGAGCACCATTTAAAGCAGGTGGCCGAAACGGTGCTACATACTATACTGATATTCCGGCTGGAACGTTAGCGATTAAAAACGTTGCAGATTTATATGTATATCCAAATACATTATATGCTGTGAAAGTAAATGGAGCCCAAGTGAAAGAATGGCTTGAAATGTCTGCTGGTCAGTTTAATCAAATCGACCCAAAGAAAACAGAAGAACAGCCATTAGTAAATGTAAACTATCCTACATATAACTTTGATATTTTAGATGGTTTAAAATACGAAATTGATGTGACGCAACCAGCGAAATACGACAAAGATGGAAAAGTTGTAAATGTAAATACGAATCGTATTGTAAATATGACGTATGAAGGTAAGCCTGTAGCTGACGATAAAGAGTTCATCGTAGCGACAAATAACTATCGTGGAAGTAGCCAAACGTTCCCTGGTGTAAGTAAAGGGGAGGTTGTATACCAATCACAAGATGAAACACGTCAAATCATTGTGAAGTATATGCAAGAAACACCCGTTATTGATCCAGCAGCCGATCAAAATTGGACATTTAAACCGATTGTTGCAGATAAATTAAATACAACATTTGACTCTTCACCAAATGCACAAAAGCATATAAAGAAAGATGGAAAGATATCATATGTTGGACCATCTGAAAATGAATTTGCTAAATATGCAATTGATATAACGAAGAAGAATGATGATGGAGAAAAACCAACGACACCACCAACAGGTGATGGAGGTGATGGAGGTAATGGAGAAAAACCAACACCACCACCAACAGGTGATGGAGGTAATGGAGAAAAACCAACGACACCGCCAACAGGTGATGGAGGTAATGGAGAAAAACCAACACCACCAACAACAGAAGAAGGCAATAATGGTAATGAGCCAAAACAAGAAGGAAACAACACTGGATCTGGACAAACTACAACAGATGATCAAAATACAAAAGAAACAACAACAACTGTAAGTGAAAATAAAGAATCAGAAAAAGATGAGCGTGATTTACCGAAAACAGGTGCAAGCGTTGCTTCTACAATCGGAGCAGGCCTTGCGTTTGTTGGTGCGGGACTACTTATGTTATTTAGAAGAAAGAAAGCGAATAGATAGTGGAGTAATAAAAAAGGATTACCGATTAGGGTAATCCTTTTTTATTCTATATTATGAAACCGACACTGTTTTTTCTTTCTTCCATGAAAGACCGAATCCAGTAAAGCCAACGATAATAGTTACGACTGGACAAGCTAAGCAGAAGATTGCGTATGGAGCGTAATCAAATGTTGGAACGCTAAGGACGTTTGTTAAGAATACGCCACTTACACCCCATGGTACGAGCGGGTTAATAACTGTACCTGCATCTTCTAATACTCGTGATAAATTACGACGTTCTAAACCAACCTCATCGTATTTGTTAGCGAATGCTTGTCCTGTTAAAACGATTGATAAGTATTGTTCGCCGAGCAAGAAGTTTACACCAATTGCAGTTGAAGCAGTAGAAATAATTAAGCGTGTACTTGTCTTTACAAAGCTAGAGATGATATTCATGAGCTGCGCGATAATACCCATTCCTTGTAATAATCCTCCCATACAAAGAGCTAGGAAAATAAGGGCAATCGACATCATCATACTTTGCAAACCACCGCGAGATAATAAGCTATCAATATCTTTTATACCAGTTTTAGAAACGTAACCGTCCTGCATAATTTTCATTAAATCAGGTAGAGACGTACTTGGCTTGAAAATAAAGAGAATAATGATCCCTACTACGATTCCAGCAAGTAATGTTGGAACTGCTGGAACCTTTTTAAATGCGAATAGGAACAGTAATAAAATTGGAATAAGTGTAACGATAGAAATCGTTGCATTTTTTTCTAATGTACTAATAAAGGTTGTAAAATCAACGTCGCCTTTAGTACCGCTGCCTAAAATGAAAAATGCAATAAAAGCAATAATGAAAGCAGGGACTGTTGTCCAAAGCATGTTACGAATATGTTCAAATAAATCTACACCCGTTACAGCTGGAGCTAAGTTTGTTGTATCAGATAAAGGAGACATTTTATCTCCAAAGAATGCACCAGAAATAATTGCACCAGCGATAAGAGCTGGATCGTATCCAAGAGCACTACCCATGCCCATAAAGGCAAGGCCTACAGTTGCAGCAGTTGTAAACGCACTACCAATACTTGTGCCAACAATTGCACAAACAACAAAAACAGTTGGAATGAAAATTTTTGGAGATACAAGTTGGAAGCCGTATACCATTAAAGTTGGAATTGTTCCAGCTGCGATCCAAACGCTGATTAATACGCCTACAAGTAAGAAAATAAATATAGATGGAATACCAGCTGAAATACTACTGATCATCCCTTTTTCCATAGTAGACCAAGAGATTTTTTTCATAAAGCCAAACGCTAATAAAATAACGATACCGAATAAAATTGGGATATGCGGTGAAACTTCTAATTGAATAACACTGAAGCCAATGCAGAAAAAGATAAAAATTGTTAAAAGAACAGATTCAATTTTTGAAACCATTGTTTTCCCCTCCTAATTAATCGAAAATAGTCTTTTTTATATAAAATTCGCCAATATTGTATATTCCCTTCTAAAATTTAGAATTTTGTGACAAATTACCGGTAATTGTTAATAATTCTATATGATACGGAAATGATTGGATAAAAAAACGTCCCTGCATATAATTATGCAGGGACGAAGAAATCGCGGTACCACCCTAGCTTGTGAAATGAATGTATCACAAAATAAAGGGTCGTATGATATGCGCTAATAAAATAAAAACGCCCCTGCAATATATGCAGGGACGAAAAATTCGCGGTACCACCCTAAATTGTGAAACAGTGTCGTTTCACCACTCTTTAGACATAACGGTCTATAACCGTCTTTCACTACTCCTCACGTTTCGTAAAAGAAGCTCCAGGGGGTAATTCATAAATCGCTCTGTACTGGTTCGCACCGACCACCAGCTCTCTGAAATCAGAAATCGAAATACTACTAAATCCTATCAACGCCGATTCATATGATGTTAGTTAAATTTTTATCATATATTCGTCTTACATGTCAATAAAAATATTCAAGATTTTTTAAAAGAAATAAAGGCGAAATGTTTTTAAAGCGCCAAAATTGTGCGTTATAATGAAAGTGAAAGGGGGAGAAAAGAGTGAAGAAAAAAATAGTTCTTTTTACAACCTTATTAGTTGTTGGGGGTGGTGCTGGAATTTACACAGCTTTTGCAGCCTCCTCAGACCAACCAGACAAATACAAAATACAGCAGTCAGAAGTGAAAAAAGTAAAAGAAGCTGAAGAGAAGAAATCAATGGAAAAAACAGCAGCGAAACTAGGGGTTTCTACCGAGGGAAAAACAAAAGAAGTGATTGAAAAAGAAGTAGACACTGCCAGATTTGAGCAGCGACACGATCTATTAATTGAGCATGCAAAACAACTTGGAATTGATACAGAAGGAAAAAAAGATGAAGAAATTATTTTAGAAATTGGAAAGGTAAAGCATGGAAGGTAGAACAACTTATCGTATGATAAGTTGTTCTTTTTTAAGAACCTTTTGATTTAAAAATAATTGACAGTCATTTAGATTTAATGTTAACTGTATTTATAAACTAGTTAACATTAGGGGTGACAATTGTGACTGTTAGTAGTAATACGAATGAAAAATTACCTTATACATATGAAGAATTATCGGAGAAAAATAAAGCCTATGTATGGCATCCATTTACACAAATGAAAGATTATTTAGAAGAAGATCCTGTCATTATTGAACGTGGAGAGGGAAGAAAGCTATACGATGTAAATGGAAATGAATATTGGGACGGTGTTTCGTCTATTTGGTTAAATGTGCATGGGCATCAAGTACCGGAACTAGATGAAGCAATTCGTGAGCAATTAAATAAAATTGCACATTCTACTATGTTGGGACTTGCTAACGTTCCATCTATTTTATTAGCAGAAAAAATAATTGATGTTGTACCAGAAGGCTTGAAGAAAGTATTTTATTCAGACTCTGGTTCAACCGCTGTTGAAATTGCAATTAAGATGGCTTTTCAATATTGGCAGCATAAAGGGAAACCGAGAAAACAAAGATTTGTTACATTAAAAGAAGCATATCACGGTGATACAATTGGTGCTGTTTCAGTAGGAGCAATAGACTTGTTTCACCAAATGTATAGTTCGCTCTTATTTGAAGCAATTAAAATGCCTTATCCGTATACATATCGTTCTCCTTATGGAGATAATAAGGAACAAATTGTGAAAAAACATTTAGAAGAAATGGAAGAGCTACTGAAAGAAAAACATGAAGAAGTAGCAGCGATTATTGTGGAGCCATTAATGCAAGGTGCTGGCGGGATGATTACAATGCCGAAAGGATATTTAAAAGGGCTTCGCGATTTATGTACAAAATACAATGTATTATTTATTACAGATGAGGTAGCGACGGGATTTGGACGTACCGGAAAAATGTTTGCATGTGAACATGAGAATGTGACGCCAGACATTTTAACTGCGGGAAAAGGTTTAACAGGTGGTTATTTACCGGTGGCGATTACGGTAACGACAGATGAAATTTATAATGCCTTTTTAGGAGACTATGAAGAACAAAAAACGTTTTTCCATGGTCATAGTTATACAGGGAATCCGTTAGGGTGCGCTGTAGCAATTGCAAATTTAGAACTATACGAAAAAACTAATTTAATAGAAGATGTTGCGTATAAAACGGAATATGTAGCAAAACAATTAGAAGCGCTTAATGAATATAAGCACGTAGGAGATATTCGTCAGTGCGGGCTAATGGTTGGCATTGAACTTGTTAAAAATAAGGAAACGAAAGAATCGTTTGAATGGACAGAAAGAGTCGGCGTTCAAGTGTGTAAACGTTCAAGAGAGTTAGGCATGATTTTACGTCCACTTGGTAACACCATTGTATTTATGCCTCCTCTTGCATCTACAATGGCTGAAATTGATGAGATGTTACGCATTTTATATAAAGCAATCTCAGATGTTACGGAGGAAGAATGATGAGTGGTTTCTTTATAACAGCAACAGATACGGAAGTTGGAAAAACTGTAGTGGCAGGGGCCTTAGCAGGTATATTTCGTGAGCGTGGGTATAATGTTGGTGTATTTAAACCGTTGCAAAGTGGACATGTTGCGTCAAATCCAGATGGGGATGCAGCAAGGTTAAAAGCATTATCGGGTGTACCGACAAAAGAAGATGAAATTTGCCCTTATTCAATTGAAGAACCACTTGCTCCGAGACTTGCCATGAAAAGAGCTGGAAGAGTCGTAAAGTTAAAAGATATTATTGCGCACTATGAAGAGTTATTAAAAGAGTTTAATAGCTTATTTGTAGAAGGAGCTGGTGGGCTTGCCGTCCCATATACAGAAGACGCTCTAGTAATCGATTTCGCAAAAGAGTTAAAGCTGCCTCTTATTGTAGTAGCACGTCCTACACTAGGAACAGTAAATCATACAATTTTAACAATAGCTTACGCAAAGGCACAAGGATTAACAGTGGCAGGTGTCATTTTATCTGGTTGTAAAGAATGTGAAATGGAAAGAGTACAAGAAAATAAAGAAATGATTGAAGAATTGAGTGGGGTACCGGTTTTAGGTTTATTACCATTCTTTGAAGGTGAGTTTACAAAAGAAGAAGTATTGGAATCGGCAAAAGAACATATTATGATTTCAAAATTAGAGGAGTTCGTCCAAAATGAATCAAATGTGGCGCACACATCTTCAATCTAAATTACAACAATTAAATGAGCAAGGGCAGTATCGCAATTTGCATGTGACAGAGCAAGCAGAAGAGACATGGCTTATTCGAGATAAGAAAAGGATGCTAAATTTAGCATCAAATAATTATTTAGGATTAGCTGGAGATGAAAGGTTGAAAGAAGCTGCTATTGTCTGTACAAAAAAATATGGAACTGGAGCGACAGCATCTCGTCTCGTTGTAGGAAATTATCCACTGTATGACGAGGTTGAGAGAAGTATATGTAATTGGAAAGGTACTGAAAGATCCTTAATTGTAAATAGTGGATATACCGCGAATGTTGGAGCGATTGCTTCGTTAGTTGGTCGTCATGATATTGTTTTTAGTGATAAATTAAATCATGCAAGTATTGTTGATGGAATTATATTAAGCGGGGCAGAACATAAAAGGTATCGTCATAATGATTTGGATCATTTAGAGAAGCTGTTGAAAATAGCGTCACCTGAAAAGAAGAAATTAATCGTAACAGATACTGTTTTTAGTATGGATGGTGATACTGCATATTTGAGAGGTTTAGTGCAGCTTAAAGAGAAATACGGGGCAATCATTATAGTTGATGAAGCGCATGCGAGTGGAATATACGGAATTAGTGGAGCTGGATTATCTCATATAGAAAAAGATATTGCTCAAAAAATTGATATACATATGGGGACGTTTAGTAAGGCTTTAGGGTGTTATGGTGCGTATTTAACAGGTGATGCAATTTATATAGAGTATTTACAAAATATGATGAGGAGCTTTATTTTTACTACAGCCTTACCACCAGGAACATTAGGAGCGATACAAAAAGCAATTGAGATTGTGAAAGAAGATCACGAAAGAAGAGAGAACCTTATAGCGAATGGTGCGTACTTCAGGAACCGTTTAGGAGAAGCAGGTTTTGATATTGGGAATAGCTCAACTCATATTGTACCGATTGTAGTCGGTTCAAATGAAAATGCCCTACGCTTTAGTGAAAAATTGCAAGAGATAGGCATTACAGCAATTGCAATTCGCCCGCCAACTGTTCCGGTCAATAGTTCCCGAATTCGCTTTGCAGTTACGTCACAACATACAAGGGCCAATTTAAGATGGGCAACGCAACATATTATTCGTATTGGTAAAGAAGAGGGGTTTTTAGTATGAAAGAGCTGAAGATTATTTTTATTCCTGGATGGGGAATGGAAGAAGAGGTTTGGACTTTAGTTCTGCCGTATTTTAAAGGATATTCTGTTCAATGTGTAGAGTGGCGTAATGTGAAAGAAAGTAGTGAATTTGCGGGGCGCATCATAGATGCAGCAAATGATGAAAATGTGATTTTAGTTGGGTGGTCATTAGGAGCGCTAGCCGCTATCCAATCTTATAAAAAGATTAAGGCAAAAGGTATAGTTTTAATAGGTGGTACTGCTAAATTTACAATTACTAGCGACTATACAAGTGGGTGGAATGCTTCATTTGTAGAACGTATGAAAAAGAATTTAGCAAGGCAGAAAGAAAGTACGCTACAGCGCTTCTATGAAAATATGTTTACAAAAAATGAGTTAAAAGAGAATAAGAATTTTGAAGAGCTTACAATGCAATTTAAAGGAGACACGATTCAGTCTTTGCAATTAGGTTTAGATTATTTAATAGAAACAGATATGAGAAATGAATTAACAGATATTAAAGCCCCGTTGTTACTCCTTCATGGAGAGCAGGATGTAATATGTCCATTGTCTGCAGCTCATAGTATGACGAAGAATACGAACGCTACGCTAAAAGTAGTAAGCGGGGCTGGGCATGCATTATGCATAACAAATTTTGAATATTGTGCAAATGAAATAATTCAATTTGTAGAGGGGATACGACATGATCAACAAAATGTTACTGCAAAAACGGTTTAACGGGGCGGCGGTATCTTACGATCAATATGCAAACGTGCAAAAGAAAATGGCACAATCGTTACTTTCTATATTGCAAGAAAGGTACAGTGAAGCATCATCGATACGTATTTTAGAACTTGGATGTGGAACTGGATATGTAACAGAGCAATTATCAAATTCATTTCCGAAAGCACATATTACAGCTGTTGATTTTGCTAATGAGATGATTGCAGTGGCGAAGGCTAGGAAACAAGTAGAGAATGTTGTATTTAGATGTGAAGATATTGAGAAATTAAAATTAGAAGATTCATATGATGTCATTATTTCAAATGCTACATTTCAATGGCTAAATGATCTAAAAGCGACAGTGAAAAATTTATTTAGCCATTTGTCTGAAGAGGGAATATTATTATTTTCAACGTTTGGTAATACGACTTTCCAAGAATTACATACGTCTTTCCAACGTGCTAAGAAAGAAAAGGGGATACACAATTGTACTTCAATTGGACAACGCTTCGTTTCGAGAGAACAGTTGGTAAATATATGCAAAATACCATTAGGAGATGTACATGTTTCTGAAACATGTTACATAGAAAGATTTACAGAAGTTAGGGAGTTTCTACATTCTATTCGAAAAGTAGGAGCGACCAATAGTAATGAAGAATCGTATTGTCAAAGTCCTTCACTCTTTCGGACGATGCTTCGAATATACGAAAGAGATTTCACGGGAAAAGAAGGGATAATGGCAACATATCATGCTTTATTTACGTATATAACAAAAGAGGGGAAGAGATGAAATGAAACAAGTACAAACAAAAAGGGATTGGAAAAAACTTGCATACGACGTAGTAGAAGAGAAAATGATTACGAAAGAAGATGCAATAGCGATATTAGAAGCTGATGACACAGAAGTTTTAGAAATTATGAATGCAGCTTATATCATTCGCCATCATCATTTTGGTAAGAAAGTAAAATTGAATATGATTATTAATACGAAATCAGGCTTATGTCCTGAAGATTGCGGGTATTGTTCACAGTCTATTATTTCAGAAGCACCGATTGATAAATATGCATGGTTAACGCAGGAGAAAATTGTAGAAGGAGCACATGAAGCAATTCGCCGTAAAGCAGGTACATATTGTATTGTAGCATCTGGACGTCGTCCGACGGATAAAGAAGTAAATCACGTAATTGGAGCAGTTAAGGAGATTCGTGAAACGACAGATTTGAAGATTTGTTGTTGTTTAGGTTTCTTAAACGAAGATCAAGCAGGACGTTTAGCAGAGGCTGGTGTGCATCGTTATAACCACAACTTAAATACACATGAAAATAATTATGATAGTATTTGCTCAACTCATACGTATGACGATCGTGTTGATACAGTTCAAAAAGCGAAGCAAGCCGGCATTTCACCATGTTCTGGGGCGATTTTTGGAATGGGAGAAACAATTGAACAACGTGCTGAAATTGCCTTTGAATTACAACGTATAGATGCAGATTCTATTCCTTGCAATTTCCTTGTTGCTGTAAAGGGGACGCCGCTTGAAGGACAAAAAGAGTTAACACCTGTAGAATGTTTAAAAGTGTTGGCGATGATACGTTTTGTAAACCCAACAAAAGAAATTCGTATTTCAGGAGGACGCGAAATCAATTTACGTTCTGTACAGCCGCTCGGTTTATTTGCAGCAAACTCTATTTTTGTCGGCGATTATTTAACGACAGCTGGACAAGAGCCGACTGCGGACTGGGGTATGATTGAAGATTTAGGATTTGAGATTGAAGAATGTGCACTATAATATAGATGAAAAGTAAACTCTTTTAAGAGTTTGCTTTTTTTGTAAATAAAATGTAATAAAAAGCCATTAACGCTTGATACTATTGCTTTTTAATCGAGAAAAAGAATTTTTGTGGACGAATTTTCCAAGCCCCAATTGTACATAGTAAAAAAGTAATTTATATTGGGTTGGAGGATTTTACATGCACAAATATATATTAGCTATTATGACTTGCCTTATTTTAATAAAAGCGATAAGTGCTGATCCAGTTAAGGCGGCTGAAAATCCTGAACAAAAAGAAATGCAACAAAGAATTGAACAACATTTTCGAACGAAAGCTGAGCATTTTGGACTTGAAACAGAAGGAAAAGATTTAAAAGAAGTGCGGAAAGAACTTACTATTATAGAAGAAGCGAAAAAGAGAGAAAATGTGTGGAGAACAGCACAAACTCTTCGTATAAAAACAGAAGGAAAAACGATGGATGAATTAATAGAAGATGTACGAAAAAGGTGAAAAAATAAAATAAAAAAAGAGGCCGTAGCCTCTTTTTTTAAGCCCATTGTTTTGATAAGTGAGCCATTTCGATTGCAGCAACTGCTGATTCATACCCTTTATTACCAGCCTTTGTACCTGCACGTTCAATCGCTTGTTCAATTGTTTCTGTCGTTAATACACCGAAAATAACTGGAATGTCCGTTTGTAGTGATAAAGACGCAACACCTTTTGCTACTTCATTACAAACGTAATCGTAATGTGTTGTAGCACCACGGATTACTGTACCTAATGTAATAACAGCATCATACTTTCCGCTATTGGCCATCTTTTTAGCGATCAAAGGAATTTCGAATGCACCAGGAACCCATGCAACGTCAATATCATTTTCTTCTACACCGTGGCGCTTTAATCCATCTAAAGCCCCGCCGAGTAACTTGCTTGTAATAAACTCATTAAAACGTCCAACAACAACCCCAACTTTTAAACCTGTACCAACTAAATGACCTTCGAATACCATATTTTATCTCTCCCTTAATTATAAGTTTAATAAATGTCCTAATTTGTTTACTTTCGTTTGTAAATACGTTTTATTTTCTTCTTTTGCTGGCATTTGCAACGGTACACGCTCGATTACTTCTAAATCGTAACCTTGTAAGCCAGCAATTTTTCGTGGATTATTCGTTAATAATCGTAACCTTTGTAAGCCTAAATCTTTTAAAATTTGAGCGCCAATACCGTAATCACGAAGATCTGCTGGGAACCCGAGTTTTTCATTTGCTTCTACAGTATCAAAGCCTTCTTCTTGTAATTTATAAGCGCGAAGCTTATTAAGAAGCCCAATGCCGCGTCCTTCTTGTCTCATGTAGAGAAGAACCCCTTTTCCCTCACGCTCAATTTGAGCAAGCGCAGCATGTAGCTGTGGTCCGCAGTCACAGCGGCACGAACCGAATACATCACCTGTTAAGCATTCTGAATGGACACGTACAAGTATATGATCACCTGTTGAAATATCACCTTTTACGAGTGCGATATGTTCTTTCGTGTCTAATGAGTTAGAATAGCCAATTGCATGAAACGTACCGAAATCAGTAGGTAATGTAATTTCCACTTCTCTCGTTACAAGCGTTTCATGATGGCGGCGATAAGCAATCAAATCTTCAATTGTAATCATTTTTATATCAAATTGTTTTGCGCACTGCAGTAAATCAGGTACACGTGCCATCGTCCCATCTTCATTTATAATCTCGCAAATGACCCCAGCTGGTTCTGCTCCGCAAAGTTTGGCTAAATCGACAGCAGCTTCTGTATGACCAGCACGACGCAAGACACCGCCTTCTTTCGCAATTAATGGAAAGATATGTCCAGGGCGATTGAAATCAGCACTTTTTGATGTAGGATTTAACAATTCTTGTATCGTAGTTGCCCGTTCGTGAGCGCTAATCCCTGTAGTTGTAGAAATATGATCAATACTTACTGTAAACGCAGTATGATGTGAATCTGTATTATGAGAAACCATTGGTTCTAACTGTAGACGCTCTGCACATTGTTCTGTAATCGGTACGCAAACGAGGCCACGACCGTGTGTAATCATAAAATTAATCGTTTCTGGTGTAATGAACTCTGCTAAAGCAATAAAATCGCCTTCATTTTCTCGGTTTTCATCATCACATACGATAACGACTTTTCCTTGTTTTAAATCTTCTAGAGCTTCTTCAATACGATGAAACATTGTGCTTCCCCCTTATAGAAATCCGTTTTCTTGTAAAAAGCTTTCGGTCATTGAATCTGTTTTTTTTACCGGTTTTGAAATAAAGCGTTCAATATATTTACCAATCATGTCACACTCAATATTTACGATATCTCCGGCTTTTTTTTCTCCGATGACAGATTCGCTTACTGTGTGTGGGATGAGTGAGATTGTAATTGAAGATTCGTCTATATCAAATATTGTCAAACTAGTGCCATCAACAGAAACGGATCCTTTATGCAAACAATAGCGTAATAATTCATCAGAAATTGCTATTTTGTAATAGATGGCATTGTAATGTTGTTTTTTAGTTAAAATCGTACCGATGCCATCTATATGTCCGGTGACGAAATGTCCACCGAATCGTCCGTTCGCAGCCATTGCCCGTTCTAAATTCACTTTGGCACTTGGCTTTAGCATACGAAGTGATGTTGCTTTCATAGTTTCAGGCATTGCATCGACCGTGAATGAAGTAGTCGTAAAATGAGTCACGGTTAAGCAAATCCCGTTAACTGCGATGCTATCACCTAACTTGACATCTGATAAAATTTGATTTGCGCTAATAGTTAACTTCATTGCTTCCCCACTTTGAGTCATGCTTGATATCGTTCCTAACTCTTCTACAATTCCTGTAAACATTCCGTCACCTCGCTTTTTAAGGTTGCAACAATTTTTATATCATTACCAATTTGTTTCATCTCTTGAATTGTTAAGGGAAGTGCATCTTGTAATTTTGAAAAACCATTTCCGCCAAATAAAGTAGGTGCATCTTTTCCACCGATTAATCTCGGGCTTATATAGGTCACAATTTCATTAAAACTATTTGTTTTTAAGAAACTTGCATGTACCGTTTGACCACCTTCAACGAATAGAGAAAGAATTTGTTTCTCCCCGAGTAGGGATAGGACATCTTGTACTTCAATTTGCTTCGTTTTCATTTGGAATACAGCTATATTGTTAGATTCATAAGATGCTATTTGCTCTTTATTTACATCCTTACCGACAATAATCCATGTCGGAGCTAAGCCATCTGTTATGACATGAGAAGATGGCGGCGTTCGTAAGTGGGTATCTAAAATAACGCGTATAGGATGTTTACCTCCGTTTGGAATTCTTGTTGTTAAGTGTGGATTATCAGTTATAACTGTATTCACACCGACAAGGATAGCATCATGCATATGACGATATCGATGAACATCAGCTCGCGCTTCTTCACCTGTAATCCACTTACTTTCACCGGTTACAGTCGCTGTTTTTCCATCTAAGCTCATTGCTGTTTTTATTGTTACAAATGGACGTTTCGTTTTCATATAGTGAAAAAAGTATCGATTTAATAAAGTTGCCTCCGTTTCAAGAACACCGGTAGTTACCTCGATTCCGGATGCTTCTAATCTCCTTTTTCCATTAACGGAAACGAGTGGATTGCAATCAAGGGTAGCAATTACAACACGCTGTACTCCTTTTTCAATGAGTAATTCACAACAAGGTGGTGTTTTTCCAAAATGGCTACACGGTTCAAGTGTTACATAAACGGTAGCGCCTTTTGCTCTTTCACCAGCCATGTGAAGAGCATGAACTTCAGCGTGTTCTTCACCAGCACATAAGTGAGCACCCATTCCAACAATATTTCCATCCTTTACAACAACAGCACCAACCATAGGATTTGGACTTGTTTGTCCTGATGTACCTTGTGCTAATTGCAAGGCAATTCTCATATATTCTTGATCTGTCATTCTCTTCACCTCTCCTGAAAAAATCAAAAAACCCCAAAGATATAAAATCCTTGGGGTTTGGGAGACGTGATTTCTAGAAATATAGTTCGAATACGAAAGTATAGGAAAGAAACCTAACGATGACTGATATTTTGGCATAAGGAAAAAGCCTAGCACAATATCGAGTTTTTCAAACGCTAGTCGTATCTTTTTATTTCAGTATAGAAACATAAGTATACAAAATAAAACATATATGAAGATTCAAAATGAACCTTTAAAAATATGCATACTGAAATAAAAGTGTATTCGCTATATATAATTACTAGAAAACATATCCTTCTCCCATCCAGACTATACTGTCGGCCCTAGAGTTTCACTAGATCCACCGTTTTCGAGTTGAAAACGGGTCACGGACTTAAAAGCTTTCGCTTCATCACCGCCGGTTGGGAATTTCACCCGACCCCGAAGGATGTTGTTTGCTCACATTATAGCACAAAAAAGAAAAAAGCATAGTAGAAAATGTTCGAATGTGAAGAATTGTGTGGAAATATATGTTGCTTTGAATGGAGTCAAAAGTAATAGAAATGTTGTAATGGGAAGGTGTGTACAGGCGTTGATTGAAAGAAAAAACATGCACAAAAAATGTGCATGTTACTTATAAAATTATTCTGCCTCTGGTGCTCTAACAACAGATTCGAATTTTCCTTTATGCGAAGCATCGCAATAAGGCATATTTTTTGATAGACCACAACGGCATAAAGAAAATGCCGGTTTTTCTGGAAATACATTCCCTTGTGAGTCGACTAATTCCACGTCCCCTGTAACGCGAAAAGAGCCATTATCATTTACTTTAATTTGTACTTTTGCCAACGTTATCCCTCCTTTCCAAACGCTTAATCTCATCATATAATCAGGGAGAGGACTTGACAATAAAAAAGAGTTCTTTGTACGGAAGAAGAGGGAATGTTATAATAGCTTTTATAACTGATTAGAGTAAGGTGACGAAAGATGGATAAACAATTACGAACACTACAAAATATTGCAAATGAGCGCACGTGGGCATCATTTTTGAATGATAATCATCCATATAGTTTACTTCATTGGTCAATCGCAGGTGTAGGACAAGAACCGAAAGATGTTTGGTTACTTCAAGATGAGGTGACCTTTCAAACGACGGAATTCCCAACGCTAGATGAGGCAGTAAAGTGGATTTCTGAAAATATGGAACAAGTTACAGACGTTTTAGCGCAGTAAAAAACAGGCTTATGCAAGCCTGTTTTTTGTTTCTTTTACATATGTGTTTAAAAATTTGTCAATGGCAGCTTCGTACTCTTCTTTATTTTCATTATAAGAGCAAGCGTGTGCACCATGTTCTGCAATATAAAGTTGTTTATTATTCTCCTTTGCTTCATAAAGTGATTTCGTCATATCAGCTAAAATATAGTCATCATCTTTACTATGAATAAAGAGAACAGGATTGTTAATATTTTTTATGCAATCAATTGGTGAAACTTCACGAATTGTATAGCCGTCACGAACTTTTAAAAAGGCATTTGCTAAAGGTAATAAAGGCCATTTTGGCAAATGAAATTCAACCTTTAAACGATGTTGTAATTGTCCGTAAAAATCAGAGAAAGGACAATCAGCAATATAAAAATCGGCACCATCTTCTACAAGTCCTGCATATTGAAGAAGGGTTGCAGCACCCATAGATTCACCATGAATTCCAAGTGTAATATTCGTTCCGAAACGACCTTTTAGCCAGTCAACTACTGATTTTAAATCATGTTTTTCATAATAGCCATAGCTTGTCGTTTTGCCACCTGTTTTACCATGGCGACGATGATCATAAATAAATACGTTATATCCTCTACTCAAAAATAAGTTTGCATACTTAACGGAATTCATTTTATTTACAGTCACACCGTGGCAAAAGATCATAAATTTATTGGAATGTCCAGCTGGCATGTAATATCCGTGAAGTTCGTATCCAAATTGAGAAGGGATGTGAATTTCTTCTTTTTGAATAGCATTAAAATCGTCCAAATGAAAATGTTTTTTCGTTTCGCGTTCTAAAACTTCTTCCTCTGTTTTTTTCTTCAAGTACATAACTTTATTTGTAAAGAAAATCCCAATAGCAGTTAGTGCACCTAGTATAGTAAACAATGCTGTAAAAAAACGTTTCATACTTTACCTCATCCTCCAAATACCTCTACATATGATACACTTACATTGTATCACAATGATATAAAAAGGGGAGAAATCGTGTATGGTTCATATACAAAAAATTACACCAGAAATGAAAGAAACAATTCAGGATTTTATGTGTGAAAACTGGGGAAGCTCAATGATGGTCTCACGGGGCAGAGTACATCGATTGGAAAAGTTACCCGGTTTTGTTGCGCTTCAAAATGACAGAATAGTGGGAATTATAACTTGTGAAGTGACAGAAAACATGTGTGAAATTGTATCGTTAGATAGTCTTGAAGAAGGAAAGGGGATTGGTACAAAACTGATGGATTGTGTATTGCAAATAGCAAGGGAGAATGGATGTAAAAAAGTATGGCTCATTACGACGAATGATAATATGAACGCACTTCGTTTTTATCAGAAACGTAACTTTATGATGACGAACTTATATATTAATGCGGTAAAGGAAGCACGAAAAATAAAGAAAGAAATTCCGTTTATTGGTTATGATAATATCGCGATTTCACATGAAATTCAGCTGGAGTATATTTTGTGAGTAAAGTGGAAGCTATGTAACAATTTTCAGAAATATAAAACAATAACCTTGACGAATGTTATATTTTGGTTTAGTTTAAAATTGTAATCTATTACCATATTAAGGGGTGACGATGTGGCAACTATACGTGATGTTGCAAAATTGGCCGGTGTTTCAGTCGCAACCGTTTCAAGAGTTATTAATGAAAAAGGATATGTCCATGAAGATACGGTAAAACAAGTAAAGCAAGCAATTGAAGAGTTACAATATAGGCCTAATGCTACAGCAAAGCCCTTATTTAAACAGCCTTCAACGATGGTTGTATTACTTGTAGATAATTTGCATAATCCATCATACATCACTTTGCTCCGTTTCGTTGAGGAAATAGCATATAAAGAAGGATATCAAGTAGTAGTTTGTAATATAGAAAATAAGAATAGATACATAGATATGTTTATGCAAAATAACATTGCAGGCGTTATAATGACGGAATCTGTTTTTCGAAGTATAGGAGAAATCTCACTTCCTTTCGTTGTGCTTGAGGAAAGGCAATCTCTTATGAGCTATTATGAAAGTGGGCAGAAAGCTGTTTCTTTATTAAAAGAGAAAGGCTGTCAGTTTTTTACTTATATTGGTGAGGGGGTAGAGAGTGAAGAAATGGAAGAGCATGTGGCAGGATTTTTAGACACTGCTTGGAAAGAAGGACTTTCTTATCGAGAGGAAATTGTACAAGGGTATACGAATCAACAGTTTCTTGAAATATTGCAAAAGCATCCGTACATAGATGGGATTGTAGCTTCGAGTGACAAGGTCGCTATTGAGCTAATCAGGGCGGCGAAAACTCTTAATATTCATATACCAGGTAAGTTGCAAATCATTGGATTTAACGGGAGTGTGGAGGGTGAATGGATAAGCCCATCGTTAACGACGATTGGAAGCCATATCGAAGAAAACGGAAAAATAGCTTTTCAGCAGTTAATTGGAAAAATAAAAGAGAAGAAGGTGGAACAAGAAGAAGTAAAAACAGAATGTAGATTCATTGAGAGAGAAACAACAAAGTAAAAGGTGCGTTTTTAAAACGCACCTTTTATAGTGTAATTGCGGCAATAAAGCCGAATATAAGTAACGGTATATTATAGTGTAGAAAAGTTGGAACACATGTATCCCATATATGGTGATGTTGACCGTCAGCATTTAAACCGGAAGTTGGTCCAAGTGTACTATCTGATGCTGGAGATCCTGCGTCACCTAGAGCACCAGCTGTCCCGATAATTGCGATTGTTGCCATCGGGCTAAATCCGAGCTGGATGCATAACGGCACGAAAATTGTTGTTAAGATTGGGATGGTTGAAAAAGATGAACCAATTCCCATCGTCACGAGAAGTCCAATAACGAGCATAAGAAATGCAGCGAGCGGTTTACTATTTCCGATTATATGCGCACTCGTTTGCACAAGAGATTCAACGTGTCCAGTTTTTCGAAGAACAGCGCCAAATCCAGCGGCAGAAATCATAACAAATCCGATAAAGGACATCATACGCATTCCGCTCGTTAAAATAGCATCGGCTTCTTTAAGAGGAAGACTACCGCTAACTGATAAGACGATAATACCTGCTAAGGCACCGAAAATCATTGATTCTGTTGCTAATTGAACAGTTAATGTAGCGATTATTGATAATAAGCCAAAAGTGATGCTTCTTTTCGTATAGGGAACGATTTCATTCTGTGCAGCATGAACGTGTTCTGTTTCATACGTACGTGGGTTTCGATATGTAATGAAAACCGCTACACATAATCCGATAATCATACCGATTGCTGGAATAGTCATTGCTTTTGGAATAAGTGCGACGTCAAATGTAAGGCCACTTTGCGCAGCATTTGTTTGCAATACGTCATGATAAATTTTTCCGAACCCTGCTGGAACCCACATGTAAGGAGTAGTCAAACCAAATGTAATAAGACATGTTACAAGCCTACGATCCACTTTCAGTTCATTTAATACTTTTAAAAGTGCTGGAATTAAGATCGGGATGAAGGCGATATGAACAGGGATAATATTTTGTGAGAAACAAGCCATTGTTAAAATAATAAATAATATAAGTATTTTAGAATAGACTTGTTTTTTTGTGTCTTGTTCGTTGCCAATCCATTTTAAGGCTGATTGGATCATTGCATCGGGAAGCCCTGTTTTTGAAAGGGAAATAGCAAATCCACCGAGCATTGCGTAGCTTAATGCGATAGGAGCACTGTTTCCGAGACCGGTTGTAAAAGTGCTAATTGTTTCTGAAATACCAAGTCCGCCGATAAGTCCGCCTGTTAAAGCTCCAACAATAATGGCGACAATGACTTGGACACGTAACAAACTAAGCAATAGCATGACTGCTACTGCGATGAGTACAGCGTTCATAATAAATGTAGTCTCCCTAATCTTTATTCTGTTAAGGCAAGTACATGTGAAGTATGCTATTTTGTGGTTACACATGCTTGCGACATATTATTATAAATTGTTTTCTGGAAAATGTAAAAGTGTCTTTCGTTATTTATGTTGAAAAGATAGCTCTTGTTTAATTGATTGTAAAGATTGGGCGAATAGTTCAGGCTCTTCTAAATCTGGAGAATGTGCCGAGTTTGGAAACCAAATCATCTTTTTAATAGGAGCTTGAATGATATCGCAATATTGTTGAACGAGTGCATAGGGAGTTTGATAATCATAGCGACCAGAACAAAAATAAACCGGAACAGCTAAACTTGAAATAGATGAAAAGAAATCGATTGTCAGCATCTCTTCCCATAGTACTCCAGACTTTAAATTTCCTGTGAGAAATTTGAACCAATCTAATATCGTATATTCAGGAGAAAAGAAACCTTTTCGTATGAAAGAAAAGGAAGATCCGTTTTGTATTGCTCCTCCAAATGTACCAAGCCACTTTCTTTGAATAATGAGACGTCGCGTATCTAAAAAGGGTGGTTTACCTAATTTTAAAAGAGAGGCTAGTGCTTTTTTATGGTCATGTTTTTTTGCCGAGTTAATTAAATGTTGAAATAGTAATTCCTCATTTTGCTTCATATGTACGATTTGACCGATGCCGATATAAGCCTCTATATATTCCGGATATTGACTAGCGATTTTCAGTCCGATAATACTCCCCCAAGAATGACCAGCGAGAAATAATTTTTGCTTATTGAACCTTTTAAGAAGATATTGGATGACTTCTTTTGCATCTGAAACAAATTGATCAATCGTAAAGTTCGATTGGATATCCCGCCATAAAAAGGATTTTCCTGCCCCGCGTTGATCCCAATTAATCACGATAAAATGCTTTTCTAACTCTTTCTGAAAATGTCGAATAAAGCCGATTTGAGCCATACCAGGTCCGCCGTGACAGCATAATAAAATAGGCTGATCCACATTTTGCCCACGTATAAGGAGAGATTGTTTCCGATCATTAATCATAACGCTTTCTATCGTAGCGATACTGTTAGGGATTAATTGCTTCTTTTCGTTATAAAACTGAGGGGTATGGCTACGAAAAAGCATATGTAAACCTCCTTTTCTTAAATGGTATGAATCGCACGGGCTCTTTCTTTTGCATATACTACTAGAAAATCATTGTATCATAACATACTGGTTAGATTTCAATCTTAGGCAATTAAGAGATGAGGGAGAATGTGACGATTGGAGAAATTATCGATTCTTTAAATAGACGTGAATCAATTGCTATTATAGCGAAACGGCTTGAAATGAGCCCATATACATTATCAAAGAAATTAAGGGTGGTTGGATATGAATATGATGGAGAGCAGAAGAAACGTATTTTTACAGGTGACGGAGAAGAACCACATCATTTGCAAATCCAAAAAGCTACTGCCCTTCAATATGTAAAAACAGACTATCAATTACTAATTTATGAACAATTACAAAGCATTTATGAATTACTAAGTAAAAATCAACAGAGCGTTGTTCATCTTGTATAGCGAATTCTAATCCGTTCAAATAAAGAGTTGGACATTCTTCAGTGATTTTGGGCTGAGGGTTGTTACCAGTTAAAAGGTTGTAAATTTGTACAAATTGGTGGGAATATTTTATTTCATCTTGCTGAATTTCAAGGATTTGATTTCGTTCATTCATTGCTTTCTCAATACTACGAATAGGTTTGTCGTTTTGTCGATATAAAGCATCCCAATTGTCTGGCCGGAAATACATATGAACCCTCTCAGTATAGTTTTCTGTATATTACGAGGAAATAAGGGGCTATGTGCTTATCTATTACTGCACTAGAAGAATACGATAATATGTATGACCATAAAAGAAGAAGCTCCTTGCATATAAAAGAAGAAGCTCCTTGCATATAAAAGGAGCTTCTTCTTTCGAGTGTCACGCACTAATTCGAATAATATTTAGTTGATTTTTTGAATACGTCCATCAATAATCGGCTGAATTGGTTCTTTCAATTGTTTTACATAAGCGACTAATGCTTCAAAATCGTTCGGACCAGTTTCAGCATTTTTTCCATTTTTAAAGGATACGAATCCATCACCGCCAGAAGCTAGAAAAGCATTTGCAACTACGCTATACGTTTTAGAGGAAGCTAATTCTTCACCATTTGTTAAACGGATATTAGTAACCTTTTCGCCATTTGGTTTATTTGCATCCCAAGTGTATTGAATACCTGAAATTTGGAGCATTCTCGTAGCTCCTTTTTGCCATTGTTGATTTAAAATATCACGAATATCTTGACCTGTTAAATCTACTTTAGTTAATTGATTTCCGAAAGGTTGAATGCCATATAATTCGCCCCATGTAATATCTCCAGCGTCTAGATCGTTACGAATGCCACCGGGATTCATAAGAGCGATTTGTGCTTGCATTGTTTGGCGCTGTGCATCGGCAATTAAATTTCCAAGAGTAGATTCACCAGCATCGTTTTGTTTACGGTCGATAGGTGCTGTGGATTTCCCTAAAACTTCATTTACAAGCGGTGCAATTTTTTCTTTATATTGATCTAATTTTTGTTTTACTTGTTTATCAGGCTCTACACCTTCATGGTACGTTGTAATAACTTCAGCTTTTTTCTTAACGATATCTTTTGTTTTTCTATCAATGGTTACATCTACGTCTGAGAAAGCCATTCCGTAAGAATTCGCTTGTACGATAAGTTTATTATTTACAGTACCATTTACATACGTATGACTATGTCCACCGAAAATAACATCAACTTCAGGGTCTGTTTCATTTGCAATACGGACGAGATCACCATTTGTTACACCAGTGTCATCAGTTGTACCTCCAACATGTGCGAGGACTACGATAGATTTAACGCCGAGACGCTTTAATTGTTGTGTGGATTTATTAATAGCTTCTACTTCATCAGTAATTTGTACATTTTTTAGCATAGTGGGCATAACGACATTTGGTGTATCCGTTGTAACAACCCCAATGAATCCTACAGGAACTCCATCAACCATTTTTACAGTAAATGGTGGTAAAAATAAGCGGCCAGTTGATTTATTATAGAAGTTTGCAGCGACATAAGGGAAGTTTGCTCCTTCGAAATTCCCTGTTTTTTCGTGATATCCACCGTAAATGAGGCGTTTCATTTCATCAATACCTTCATCGAATTCATGATTTCCAATTGTACCAACATCAAACTTTAAGTCATTTAAAAATTCAATAGTTGGTTCGTCTTGTAGTAAAGCTGAAACTGGTGGACTAGCACCGACAATATCTCCAGCATGCACAAGAAGTGTATTAGGATTTTGTTTTTTACGTTCTTTTAAATAAGTGGCTAAGTATTCAGCGCCACCAGCTTCTTTGTTATTAATTTTTTTTACAGTGTCTAGTTGTCCATGGAAATCATTAATACCAAGCATTTGTACGTCTATGTATCGGTTTTGTTCAGCAGGAGTCTGAGATGGAGGAGCGGCGAACACGCTTGAAAAAGTCATGGTGCTTAAAATAGCGACAGCAGGAATAATTTTTTTCCACATGATTAATTTCTCCTTTTTTATAATCTGACATCATACGACATAATTTTAATAGATTAATAGGATTATATCCACAATAAAAGTTAGTTTTTTCGAAAAATTAACATATTTACAAAAAATAAATAATAGAGAATGCGAGAGTAATGTACCTTTTTTATTGTCGATTTCACCGTGTATCCTCTATAATAGAGGAAAAAGTAAAAGGTGAGCAGTATGAAGAAAAAGAAACAAAGACAAATGCAAAGACAATCTCAAATGAATAAACCAGAGAAAGAATCACTTACATTAGGTGATCAATTGAACGATTCACTAATGCAACAATTAAAGAATAAGAAAAAAGAGTTGCAAGTGAGAGAAGAGAAAAAAGAGGCAGCTGAGCAAGAGAGAAAGCGTAAAGAGCAAAAAGAACGTGAAAAGAATAAATCATTTGAAGAACTGTTAAGTGAAAGTAATCTTACTTGGAAAGACTTTAAATAATAAAAAAATGATCAGTGAAATATCACTGATCATTTTTTTGACGAGTTTGTAAGAAAAGGGGAATTAAAATGAGAAAAATTGTAGTCGTTCCGTACGAAAATCATTGGAGTGAGAAATTCCAAATGGAAGCCGAAAGATTAAAGCTGGCGATGCCAGAAACGGTGAAAATTTATCATATTGGCAGTACATCAGTGCCAGGACTTGCGGCTAAGCCAATTATTGATATGATAATGGAAGTAGATAGTATTGAAAGAGTAGATCATTGGAATAAACAATTTGACGAGCTTGGTTATATTGTGAAAGGGGAAAATGGCATTTCAGGTCGCCGTTTTTTTATTCATGGAACTGAGGAGAAACGCTCGTATCACTTGCACGTATTTGAAAAAGGAAATTCTGAGATTACAAGGCATTTAGCGTTTCGTGATTATATGATGGCTCATTGTGAAGAAGCTGAGGCATATGCAACTTTAAAGAAAGAACTAGCCGAAAAATATACATATGATGGCACGCTGTATACAGAAGGAAAAGATGAGTTTGTACGTAATGTTGATGAAAAAGCAAAAGAATGGATAGAAAATAACGTGAATGACTGAGTTCACGTTATTTTTATAAGGTGTATAAAATTATTATGTAAACTGTACGTATGTTTTGACTTTTTGGATGAATCTTGTTGAAATAAAGTGGTGGTTTATAAAAATGTAACAATGAAAGGGAGAACGAATGTGCATATTCCAACAACTACACTTCATAATGGCGTGAAAATGCCGATGATTGGCTTAGGTGTTTATAAAGCGAAAGAAGGCGACGAAGTAAAACAAGCAGTAAAAAAAGCGTTAGAAGTTGGATACCGTTCGATTGATACAGCGACTGTATATGAAAATGAAAGCGGTGTCGGAGAGGCGGTTCGTGAATCAGGAATCCCGCGAGAAGACTTATTTATTACAACGAAAGTTTGGAACGACGATCAAGGATACGAGGAGACACTCGAGGCGTTTGAAAAGAGCTTAAAGAAATTACAAATGGACTATGTAGATTTATATTTAATCCACTGGCCAATTAGAGGGAAGTATGTTGATACGTACCGAGCTTTAGAAAAATTGTATGAAGAAGGTAAAGTGCGTGCGATAGGTGTTTCTAATTTTCATAAACATCATTTAGAACTGTTATTATCAAATTGCAAAGTGAAGCCGATGGTAAACCAAGTGGAACTGCATCCAATGTTAGCGCAATTTGAATTGCGTAACTTCTGTCAAAATGAGCAAATTCAAATGGAAGCATGGAGTCCATTAATGAGGGGCGGGGAAGTATTCGAGCACCCAATTATTCAGGATATTGCTAACAAATATGAAAAAACACCTGCGCAAGTTATATTAAGATGGGATATTCAAGGTGGGGTTGTGACAATTCCTAAATCTGTTACGCCATCTCGTATTGAAGAGAACTTTACTATTTTTGATTTCTCATTAACTGAAGAAGAGATGAATCAAATTAATACGTTAGATCGTAATTTACATGTAGGGACGAACCCTGATAAATATGATACGTTATAAAAAGACGCTACCAGTATGGTAGCGTCTTTTTAACGATGTAAAGCATATGTATCAAATTTTACAATTTGCTGAAGTTGTGTATATTCTTCTTCTGTTAAAGGTGTTTGTTTACCAGCATGTATATTTTCTTGCAACTGTTGAATAGAGCTTGCACCAGGTATAACAGATGCAACAGCTTCATTATGTAAGCAGTATTGAATGGCCGATCCAGTTAAAGAGCGTTCTCCTGTAATGCCTTTTACATTAGTTAATGTTTGTTTTAATTCATTGAAAGAATAGGAGAGGTAATCTTTTTCTTTCACTTTTTCTATTTTCGTTTCATTGTTGTCAGTTAACAGTCCTTTTGCAAGTGGTCCGCGTGCGATGACACTAATTTGATGTTCATAAAGTAGCGGGAACCATTCTTCAGGACGACGATTTAAAAGGCTGTACTCCATTAATACACTAACGATATTTGAACGTTTTGCATACTCACGGATGACATTTGGACGTATAGAAGAGATACCATAATGACGAATAATACCTTCTTTTTTTAATTCTTCAAAGGCTTCAACTGTTTCATCCATAGGATCTTCAATCGTCCCGCCATGCAGTTGATATAAATCAATATAATCTGTTTGAAGTCTACGTAAACTTTCTTTTACTTCGGCCTTTATGTAAGCTTTAGAAGGATCCCAAGACCAGCCGTTTTTTTCTTCTGTCCATCGATTTCCAACCTTTGTTGTAAGAACAATTTGATCTCGTTTTCCTTTCAGAGCTTTTCCGACAAATTCTTCATTTAATCCATAATCGTATAAGTCCGCTGTATCAAAAAAGTTAATTCCTAAATCGATTGCCTCATCGATAATACGCATAGCTTCTACTTCAGATGTTCCAAGAGACATACAGCCAAATCCGATTTCCGTAACATATAAATCTGATTTTCCTAATTGACGTTTTTTCATAAGTCAACCTCCTTATCTTTATTGTACGAAAGGGGAAGAAGGTTGACAAACGTTTACTTTTTGTTTGCTGTAATCCACTCTTGCACAGTTGTATACTCTTTTCCATATTGTTTTAGTTTATGACGAATTTGCCATGCTTTGCCGACTAAAGTGACGCGATTTGGTAAAATATAAACTTTCATTTCTATCAGGCTCCTTTCAATGTGGTAAAATGTATGAAGAACGATTAGGAAATAGAACAGGGAGATGAAGTAGTATGAGTAATCTTGCAGAAAGAACAGTAAAAACTGAACCGATTTTTGATGGTAGAGTTATAAAAGTTCGTGTTGATGATGTAGTATTACCAAATGGAGAAATGAGTAAACGTGAAATCGTAAATCACCCTGGGGCAGTTGCTATTATTGCTATTACTGATGAGGGGAAAATTGTACTTGTTGAGCAGTATCGTAAAGCTCTCGAAAAGGCAATTGTGGAAATTCCAGCTGGGAAGTTAGAACCTGGGGAAAAGCCAGAGGTAACAGCAGTTCGTGAATTAGAAGAAGAAACAGGATATGTATGTGAAAATATGGAGTTTATCACATCTTTCTATACATCACCTGGTTTTGCAGACGAGATTTTATATGTATATAAAGCGACAGGATTAAAACAAAAAGAAAATAAAGCAGCTTTAGATGAAGATGAATTTGTGGAATTAATGGAAGTGTCATTAGAAGAAGCAATTTCTCTTATGGAAAATCATCGTATTCATGATGCGAAGACGATGTTTGCAGTACAGTATTTACAATTACAAAAATAAAACACTCGCCTTAGGCGAGTGTTTTTTAATTAATTTTCGCATATACACGTGCATCGCGTAAGCTACCGTCTGGCGCTAGGAAATCATTTTCCATAGTACCCTCTAAAATAAATTCAAGACGTTCTGCTAAGCTACATGCATTTACATTTGTTGCGTCAGTACGAATTTCAATTCTTCTAGCACCTAGTTTATCAAAGGCAAATTGAATTGCCCCTTTAACGGCTTCTGTCATATAGCCTTGCTTTGTATAAGCGCTATGTAACCAGAAGTGAAGTGAAAAATTTGGAATATCCCAGTTTTCAGGCTTAAGAGTAATAGCTCCGATGAATGTACCAGATACTTTATCGTATAAGTGAAAATCAAGTGTTTCACGAAGTAAAAACTGTCCGTGAGCTTCGCGAACAATTTCTTCAGCACTTTCTTCTGTTTCAGCTGTAATTGGCATCCACGGTAATAAGTCTTCTAGAGAAGCTTGGATTGCTTCATACACTTCTGTGCCGTCACCTGGAAACGGCTTACGTACTTGCAAGCGCTCAGTTTGAAATAATGTTGGAAAATCTAACAATAATGGTTTCAAGAGAAATCCCTCCTATTCTCTACTATTTAGTTTAGCAAAGTAGAGCGGAATTTCAATGTTAATTCGTCATACTTTTTTTCTTTCTCACATACATTTTTAGTAAGAGTGTGAACGGAGGGAAGGAAAATGTGGCGAAAAACTTGGCAAGACCGTGTAATGTCTCACATACAGGAAAATTCTTCACTATATATATTTAACTCTGTTTTATTATTGATGGGAGTAATATTTGGAGCGATTCTTGTGAATAGTTTACAAATAAACCAAAAGCAAGATTTATCATTTTATTTACAGCGTTTTTTTGGACAAGTTTCTAAAGGAGAATTTGCTATTGCGGGTGAAATGTTTCGAGAAAGTTACTTTTCGCAATTAAAATATATTGGCTTTATTTGGATTTTAGGGATTTCCATTATTGGATTACCACTTATTTTTATCTTATTATTTTTAAAAGGAGTAGTTGTTGGATTTACAGTAGGTTTTTTAGTAAGTCAGCACGGATGGAATGGATTACTATTAGCATTTGTATCTGTATTGCCGCAAAATTTAATTATAATTCCAGTGTTTCTTGTTATGACAACAATTGCTGCAAGCTTTTCTTTGAGAATGATTAGGCACCAATTTATCCGGAAAATAACTGAGCCACTATTACCGTTATTAATTCGTTATACATGCTTTTTTCTCGTGATTGGAGCAGTGTTAGCTATCGCCTCTAGCGTCGAAGCATATGCATCACCAATTTTAATGAAAGAAGTCGTGGAAGCTATTAATAAAAAATAAATACTTTTTGAGAATAATTATCAATTTGTTTTTATTGTTTTTTCTTTTGACAGAAGCCCTTCTTCTGATATAATGGTGTAAGAGTGGCGAGGAGGGAGTAGTACCGAATGGAAGAAAGAATTGAACGAATTAAGAAGCAATTACATGCAGCGAGCTATAAATTGACACCACAACGTGAAGCAACAGTTCGTGTGCTGCTGGAAAATGAAGAAGATCATTTAAGCGCAGAAGATGTATACCTCCTTGTAAAAGAAAAGTCGCCAGAGATCGGATTAGCAACCGTCTATCGAACTTTAGAGCTATTATCTGAGTTAAAAGTTGTCGATAAGATTAACTTCGGAGACGGTGTTTCACGCTATGACTTACGCCAAGAAGGTGCACAGCGTTTCCACCATCATTTAATCTGTACACAATGCGGTGCTGTACAAGAAATACAAGAAGATTTACTTGGTGAAGTGGAGAATAAAGTAGAACGAGACTGGAGCTTTAAGGTGAAAGATCATCGTTTAACATTCCATGGGATTTGTAAAAATTGTCAAGAAAATGAAACGGATGAAAAATAACCTTTTCCTATTTAACTAGGAAGAGGTTTTTTATTTGAATAAGGTATAAATCGGTGGAAGCTTGGCATATGTTGTAATAACTTATATTTTGGAGGAATTTACAATGCGCCGAGCTTTGAAATTAACTTTTGATGGAATGAAAGTATTTTTATTATTTACGAGTTGTACGATTTTGTTTTATTTCGCTATACTATGGATAAATGAAGAATATGAAAGTTACCATCGTTATGAAAAGCCAAAAGAAGAGACTGTAGAAAAAGTATCAGGGAATGAGGAGCCGGCAAAGGATGCTTTCGTAAATAGAATGATGTTTTTCTATGAAAATGGGGAGTAGTGTAGATTGGAAGATCAATTAAAAGATTTTATTCATTATATGATTGTTGAAAAAGGATTAGCGAAAAATACAGTTGTATCTTACGAACGTGATTTGAAAAGCTATGTGAAGTATTTGCAAAATGTAGAACAGACGAAGACATTTCATGAAGTGACACGCCTACACATTGTTAACTTTTTGCAGTATTTAAAAGAAAATGGGAAGTCTTCAAAAACATTGGCACGTCATATTGCATCGATTCGTTCGTTTCACCAATTTTTACTTCGTGAACGAGCGGTGGAGCATGACCCATCGGTACATATTGAAACGCCGCAAGGGGAACGGAAATTACCAAAAGTATTATCTGTTGACGAAGTAGAAGCGTTACTTCAAACACCGAAAGCGGCGAGTGCTTTTGGGATTCGTGATAAAGCAATGTTAGAGTTATTGTATGCAACAGGACTTCGTGTTTCAGAATTAATTGCATTAAATTTAGAAGATGTACACTTAACGATGGGGTTTGTTCGCTGCATAGGGAAAGGGAATAAAGAAAGAATTATTCCATTAGGAAGCTTAGCGACGGAAGCGATTCAAAAGTATATTGAAAAAGGAAGAAGAGAATTGATGGGGAAAAAAGCAGTAGATGCACTCTTTTTAAACCATCATGGAAACCGATTATCGAGACAAGGGTTTTGGAAAATTTTAAAGCGATTAGCGAAAGAAGCAAATATTGAAAAAGAGCTTACACCGCATACGTTGCGTCACTCTTTTGCTACGCATTTATTAGAGAACGGGGCAGATTTGCGTGCTGTACAAGAAATGCTTGGACATGCAGATATTTCAACAACGCAAATCTATACACACGTTTCAAAAACTAGATTAAAAGATGTATATAAACAGTTCCATCCGAGAGCATAGTTATTATGCTCTTTTTTTCATAGATTGAGAAGAGTAAAGCACTTCACAGAAACTTCACAAACATTTCGTACATTATTTTCAGCAGAAGACTAGAATATTACAATGTATTTACTCTATACTAAGGAAAGTATGAAGGAGGAAATGAAGATGAAAAAACTTATTATTACATTATTTATCGCGATGCTAGCACTGGCTGGCTGTAATACAAACAAAGAAGAACCGAAAAAAGAACAGAAAATTGAGGCTGTAAAAGTAGCCGTTCAAACGAATCCGAAAAAAATTAAACCAGGTGAAAAAACAGAAGTACAGGCACTTGTTACACAAGGAAAAGAAAGAGTAACGGATGCTGATGACGTAAAGTTTGAGATTTGGAAAGATGGCGACGAGAAACACGAGATGTTAGATGGTAAGCATAAAGGGAAAGGGGTTTATGCTGTAGAGAAAACATTTGAGACTGATGGAGTATACCATATTATTGCTCACACAAATGCACGTGAAATGCATGTTATGCCAGAAGAAAAAGTGGCTGTGGGAAATGCCAAAGTAGAAGATGCAAAGAAAGAAAATAGTGATCATGGTGCAGGGCACGGCGATCATAAGAGCGATACAATGATTCACCTTATGGCTGGAGATTTGAAAGCCAATGCTGAATCAGAAATGAAAGTTCATTTGAAACAAAAAGAAGAAGCATTAACTGGCGCTGAAGTACAACTTGAGATTTGGAAAGATGGCGTTGAAAAACATGAATTTATTCCAGCAAAAGAAGGAAATAAAGGCGAGTACGTAACCAAGCATACATTTAAAGAAAATGGTACTTATAAAGTGAAAGTTCATGTAAGAAAAGGCGAACTACATGAACATAAAGAAGAAACAGTAGAAGTAAAATAAAAAAGTAGCTCTTTAGAGCTACTTTTTTATTTTTATATTAGGAAATTATTCATAAAATGATTAGCACTTCTTTGTAGAATGGATTACAATAGAAGTGTGAAGAAAATGAGAAATTCTACGAAAATGTATTAAAAAGAAAGCGTAAACATGTTATGATATCAATATCAGATGTCTGACATCTGACTTAGAAAAAACTAGAAATGTTTTTCAGTCGTTTCAAGTAAAACGAAATAGGTTAGAGAATGATTTAAAGAAGTACTGTTTGACAATGAGAACGAAAGATAATTCTTATCGATAACAGTTTCACTTTATAGCGTTTTGAACATACTACAAGAAGTAGAACTGAACTTATAGGAGGTCGCAGTTATGAATAAATATAAACGTATTTTCCTAGTCGTAATGGACTCAGTGGGAATCGGTGAAGCACCAGATGCTGAACAATTTGGTGATTTAGGTTCTGATACAATTGGTCACATTGCTGAACATATGAATGGATTACAAATGCCAAACATGGTGAAATTAGGTCTTGGTAACATTCGTGAAATGAAAGGTATTTCTAAAGTAGAGAAACCGCTTGGATATTATACAAAAATGCAAGAGAAATCTACTGGTAAAGATACAATGACAGGTCACTGGGAAATCATGGGCCTATATATTGATACACCATTCCAAGTGTTCCCTGAAGGATTCCCGAAAGAATTACTTGATGAATTAGAGGCAAAAACAGGCCGTAAAATTATCGGTAATAAGCCAGCTTCTGGAACTGAGATTCTTGATGAGCTTGGTCAAGAGCAAATGGAAACAGGTTCTTTAATCGTTTACACTTCTGCTGATAGCGTATTACAAATCGCAGCTCATGAAGAAGTAGTACCACTTGAAGAACTATATAAAATTTGTAAAATTGCACGTGAATTAACACTAGATGAGAAGTACATGGTAGGACGTGTTATCGCTCGTCCGTTCGTCGGAGAACCAGGAAACTTCACACGTACACCAAATCGTCATGACTATGCGTTAAAACCATTTGGTCGCACAGTAATGAATGAACTAAAAGATAACGATTATGACGTAATTGCTATTGGTAAAATTTCTGATATTTATGATGGAGAAGGGGTAACTGAATCACTTCGTACGAAGTCTAATATGGATGGAATGGATAAGCTTGTAGATACATTAAATATGGACTTTACAGGTCTTAGCTTCTTAAACTTAGTTGACTTTGATGCATTATTCGGTCATCGTCGTGACCCACAAGGATACGGAGAAGCATTACAAGAATATGATGCACGTCTTCCAGAAGTATTCGAAAAACTAAAAGAAGATGATCTATTATTAATTACAGCAGACCACGGTAATGATCCAGTTCACCACGGTACTGATCATACACGTGAATATGTGCCGTTATTAGCATATAGCCCAAGCATGAAAGATGGCGGACAAGAATTATCACTTCGTCAAACATTTGCTGATATTGGTGCAACTGTAGCAGAAAACTTTAACGTTAAAATGCCAGAACACGGAACAAGCTTCTTAAACGAGCTAAAGAAATAGGGGGATAAACAAATGAATCGTGAACTTATTACAAAATCAGCTTCATACTTAAAAGAGCAATTTCAAGAGACACCACAAGTAGGACTAATCCTTGGATCTGGACTAGGTGTATTAGCAGATGAAATCGAGAATGCAGTAACAGTACCATACAGCGAAATCCCTGAATTCCCAGTTTCAACTGTAGAGGGTCATGCAGGTCAATTAGTATTTGGTACACTTCAAGGTGTAACAGTAGTAGCAATGCAAGGACGTTTCCATTTCTACGAAGGATATGATATGCAAAAAGTAACATTCCCAGTTCGTGTTATGAAAGAACTAGGTGTAGAAACAGTTGTTGTAACGAATGCAGCTGGTGGTGTAAATACATCATTTGAACCAGGCGATCTTATGTTAATTTCAGATCACATTAACTTCATGGGTACGAATCCATTAATCGGACCGAATGATTCTGAAATGGGTGTACGCTTCCCTGATATGTCTACATCATATACGACAGAACTTCGCGAAATGGCGAAACAAGTTGCAGCAGATTTAAACATTAAAGTACAGGAAGGTGTATACGTTGGAATGACAGGTCCTGTATATGAAACACCTGCTGAAATTCGTATGCTTCGTACACTTGGCGGAGATGCAGTTGGTATGTCAACTGTACCTGAAGTAATTGTAGCGCGTCATGCTGGTATGAAAGTACTTGGTATTTCTTGTATTTCAAATATGGCAGCTGGTATTTTAGATCAGCCACTTCACCACGATGAAGTAATTGAAACGACAGAACGTGTTAAAGCTAACTTCTTAGCATTAGTAAAAGCAATCGTAAAACAAATGAAGGGGTGACTTCACAATGAGAATGGTGGACCTAATTGCAAAAAAACGTGATGGACATGCATTAACGACAGAAGAAATTAACTTTATCGTTGAAGGATATACAAATGGTAATATTCCAGATTATCAAATGAGTTCACTTGCAATGGCGATTTTCTTCCAAGATATGAATGAACAAGAACGTGCTGATTTAACGATGGCAATGGTAAATAGCGGCGATACAATTGATTTATCGGCAATTGAAGGGGTCAAAGTAGATAAGCATTCAACAGGTGGTGTTGGTGATACAACGACACTTGTATTAGGTCCATTAGTAGCTGCTTTAGATGTACCAGTTGCCAAAATGTCTGGACGTGGTCTAGGACATACAGGTGGTACAATTGATAAATTAGAGGCAGTACCAGGATTCCATGTTGAAATCGAAAATAATGAATTCATGCGTCTTGTAAATGAAAATAAAATTGCTGTTATTGGCCAAAGTGGAAACTTAACACCTGCTGATAAAAAGTTATATGCGCTTCGTGATGTAACGGCAACAGTAAACTCTATTCCGCTTATTGCAAGCTCGATTATGAGTAAGAAAATTGCTGCTGGAGCGGATGCAATCGTTCTTGATGTAAAAACAGGAGCGGGTGCATTTATGAAAACAGACGAAGATGCGAAACGTTTAGCGGAAGCAATGGTACGAATCGGTAATAACGTTGGTCGTAAGACGATGGCGGTTATTTCTGATATGAGTCAGCCACTTGGTGAGGCAATCGGTAATGCATTAGAAGTACAAGAAGCAATTGATACATTACAAGGTAAGGGACCGAAAGATTTAGAAGAGCTATGTTTAACGCTTGGAAGTCAAATGGTATACCTTGCTGGACAAGCTTCATCATTAGAAGATGCACGTGAAAAATTAATTGAAGTAATGAACAATGGAAAAGCGCTAGAAGCGTTTAAAACGTTCTTATCGGCGCAGGGCGGCGATGCTTCTGTTGTTGATGATCCTTCTAAATTACCACAAGCACAATTTAAAATTGAAGTGGAAGCGAAAGAAGACGGTTACGTATCGGAAATCGTTGCAGATGAAATTGGAACAGCAGCAATGCTTTTAGGAGCAGGGCGTGCTACGAAAGAGTCTGAAATCGATTTAGCAGTTGGTCTAATGCTTCGCAAAAAAGTAGGCGATAGCGTGAAAAAAGGTGATTCTCTTGTTACAATTTACGCAAACCGCGAAAATGTTGAAGATGTTAAAACGAAAATTTATGAGAACATGAAAATCGCTAAAGAACACGTAGATGCACCGACTTTAGTACACGGTATTGTAACGAAGTAATTAAAAAAGCTGAGGAGATTTCTCCTTGGCTTTTTTTACTATTTTTTGTTTATAATAATAATGGGTGAAATTATGATTAGAATTTGTGCAATAACGAAAAAAAATGAAGTTTTATATGATGTTTCGCTAGAAGAAACGAAAAAAGAAAACATCGTATGGTATTGGCTTGATTTATACAAGCCGACGAAAGAAGAGTATACATATATTTTACAAGATCACTTCAAGTTCCATCCCCTTGCAATTGAAGATTGTGTAGAGTATGTACAGAGGCCAAAGGTAGATTTTTATGATGGATATAATTTCTTAGTTCTCCATGCGTTTGGAGAAGACGGATTGGAACCACATGAAATCGATTTATTTGTTAGCGATCGATATATTGTTTCTTTCCATTTCTCTCATAACAATGCGATTGAAAGAGTATGGAAAACGCTCGGTGAGAAGAAACGTATTAAGAAGAGCCCTTTACATGTAGCACATACAATTATTGACCAAATTGTAGATGATTATTTCGCACCTGTTTATTACATTGAAGATCATTTAAATGCAATCGATGATAATTTAACGGGTGAGACAGCAGGAAGTGTGCTAGAAGAGGTATTCGATATTCGTTCAGATTTATCTAAGCTAAGGCGTACGATTATTCCGATGCGTGATTTATTGTATCGTATATTGAATTCAACTCGTTTTTACGGTATAAGCGATCATGAAATTTATTTCAAAGATATACATGATCATTTGCTTAAACTGACAGAGATGATTGAAGCGAGCCGTGAATTAACAGCAGATATTCGAGATAGCTACTTTTCGTTGAATTCCCACCATATGAACAACATTATGAAAACATTAACTGTATTCTCGACTATTTTCATGCCATTAACATTTATTGCAGGGGTATATGGCATGAACTTTTCGCATATGCCAGAGCTTGGCGGACAGTATAGTTATTTTATTTGTTTATTTTTAATGGCTTTAATTGGCGGAGGAATGATGGTTTGGTTTTACAAAAAAGGATGGTTTAAGTAAAAAAACACCGAGAAATACTCGGTGTTTTTTTTACTAGCCAATAGCATGTAATACGAACATGGCTAAGAATAAGCATGTAATGATATACATGGATGGTGCGACTTCTTTACGCTTTCCAAGAGCAACTTTCAAGATAGGATAAGCGATAAATCCGAACGCAATACCATCAGCGATACTATATGTGAACGGGATCATAACGATAATTAAAAACGCTGGAAACCCTTCTGAAAAGTCGTTCAGAGGAATTTGTTGAATGCTTGTAATCATCAGGCCGCCAATAATAATTAAGATTGGTGCAATGGCACTATCAGGAATTAGTTTGACAAACGGAAGCGCAAACAGTGATGCGAAGAATAACAACCCTGTAACGATAGACGTCAGACCTGTCTTCCCGCCTGCAGTAATACCTGCGGCACTCTCTACAGTTGAAACGGTAGGGCTTGTGCCAAATAGACCACATGTCATTGCTGAAATTGCATTTGCTTGGTAAGCACGTGGGAATTTACGGTCATCTTCTAATAAACCGTGTAAAAGTCCCATGTTCTCAAAAATAAGCACCATGCTTAAGGAGAATGTTGCAATCCAAAATGGTAAGGAAGAAAGTTTCCCAAATGACATAGCTCCAAACACATCGCCGTAATTAGCGAATGAAAACGAACTATTTCCCACATGACTCGTATCAACAAGGCCGAACAGCCATGCAATACCAGTTCCAATTGCAATCGTCCATAAAAAGTTTCCACGTACGTTACGCACAAATAGCACAAGTGCTACAATAAGAGTAAGTAGTGTTGCAAGAACGACAGGACTACTTAATTTTCCCATTGCAACAGCAGTAGTAGGATGCGAAACGACTAAACCACCTTTTTGCAAGCCAATAAAAGCTAAAAATAACCCGATACCGACAGTGATCGCTTCCTTTAATGACTTTGGAATCGATACCGAAAGCACGCGAGCAATCGGTGTAAACGCGGCAATTGCAAAAATAATACCAGAGATAAAGACAGCAGCTAATGCTTCTTGCCAAGTTAAACCGAGCGTATGCACAGCAGTGTACGTGAAGAATGCATTTACACCCATACCAGGGACAAGAATAGCAGGTGCATTTGCCCAAAATGCCATGAGTAGACATCCGACAAATGAACTAAAAACAGTTGCCAAGATTCCTGCCTCAAGAGGAATGCCGGCATCTGATAAGATTGACGCATTTACAATCATAATATAAACGATCGTGAAAAATGACGTAACTCCAGCTAAAACTTCTTGTTTTGGTGATGTTTCGTGTAAGTCTAATTTAAATGTTCTTTCAAGTATTCCTTTCATGTTAAACCTTCTTTTTCATATCCCTCTCCCACCCGTGATATCTCTTTTGTAAGAGCTCACCGTCCTTTATTATATCAGAACATCATGTTTTTACAACAACGAAAATGATAACGGTTACTTATAAATGAAATTATTTATAAATACGTAAAAATAGCCCGGATAGATGAAATGATTTCTAATTCTCCTGATTGAATGGGCGGAGCTGCATGCGCTTGCAAAGTAGCATAGGATGCAACCTCCCGTGGTAATTGGACAGATTCTTCAACGAGTGAGAGTGGAACAGGATTAATATTTAAATTGTATGTACTCGCAATTGTACGAGCTTTGTCTACTGCTTGTTGCAGAGCCTGAATGAGAGCTTGCTCATAATATTTATTTGGATGAGATATTCGAAAACGTAACCCTTTTGCTACATTTGCACCATTCGAAACGGCTATATCATATACTTCCCCTGCTTTTTGCACATTTAAAACGGTAATTTCATACAAATGCTCCACACGGTATCCTTGTAGTAATGCTTTATCATTTACATATTCGTATTGAGGAGTAATCGTATAAGAAATGGTTTCTATATCTTTATCGGCAATACCGAGCTGTTTGAGTGCATCCAGCAATTGTTTCGATTGTATCGCATTTTCTTCTTGCGCCTGTTTTACATTTTTACTATCTGTTCGAATTCCGAGTGTTAATATGACAACATTTGGTTTTGCCTTTACAATGCCTTCTCCTTGTACAGTAATAGTAGCTTCTTTACCAGCATTTGTCGTACGGATATTATGTAAATACGGATTCATTCCACCTTGCATTTTGCATCACCATCCTTTTTTATTCCGCTATTTGCGGGCAGTAAGACTGCCCGTAAAAGCCCGATTGGTGAAGGCTAATAATCAGTGGGGGATGGAGACCTTCCCACTGATTAAAGTTTCACTTTATATGTATATGTGTGAACAAAAAAGAAAATCGTATGAAAAAAGTTACATAAATGAGAATTAAGAGGAAAGAAAGCATATACAACAGAGGTATTTATAGATTATAATATGTATAAATATGATAAAAAAGGGACGAGGCTAGTGAACGAAAAAAGAGAAACACTGATTTTAGATTTATCTGCATCATTTCGAAAGATGATACGTTTATTACAAAATGATATTAATACACGTTTTTCAGAGCATATGCCATATAATGAATTCTCTGTACTACGTGCGTTGTTTTTAAAAAGTCCACAGATGGCTTCGCAAATTGCGAGTGAAGTAAACGTAACCTCCAGTCATATTACAGCTGTAACAGATCGTCTCGTACGAAAAGGATTTGTAGAAAGAAAACGTTCAAATTCAGATCGTCGTATCGTGTACTTAGAAATTACAGAACACGGACGAGAAGTAACTGAAAAACTTGAAGCTGTGCGTAAAGAATATTATAAAGATAGATTTAAAGGTTGGAGCGACCAAGAGATAGAAATGGTTTTAGAACTATTTGGCCGCGTATTATAATAAATGAGGATAGGAGGCGAGAGCTTTCCTATCCTTTTTCTTTTGAATAAAAATATTTTGAAACTCCGATACTTTAATTAAAAAGATCGGAGGAAAGATTATGAAATATATTGCTGCGCTTACCATTTTACTTGGAAGTTTTTTCTGTTTTCATACATTCACGTACGCCGATACCCCTATCCAAGTGGTGCAAAAAGAAGTGAAGTATATTGAAAACGATAATACGGTCTTATATTCGAAATTATGGGTTCGTTCTATGCAAAATGCAGTATTATTCCATCATAGCGATAATATTCGTAATCAGGACACATTGCGTAATGTAACAAATTCAGCGCTCGTTAAAGCAAAGCAATTGCCGTTTAAGAAAGCATCTATGTACATTCCGAGATTATCGCAATACGTATCAAAAGCAGGGAAAGAAAATATTCAAGTGTACTACATTGCGGTGTGCTATAACGTGAAAAAAGAAAATGCATATCAACTTAATGGCATGAACTATTTTCTACAAGTATTTGTGAAAGAAAATGGGAAATGGAAAATTGCTGAAAGTGTAGTCGCACCGACAGAACAAATTGTACAAAATGGTGATGGGTTTGGGATGAAAGAAGAAATGGTGTATGGGGATAGGAGAGAGAATGTGAAATAACCTCCTTCAAAAGGAGGTTATTTTATATTCGAAGAAAATTTAAGTTTTAAGAAGTGAGATAAGATTAAGTAAACTACGGCACTAGTTCCTATGAAGCCCATATAATAGCTCCAGATAGAGTGGCTTCCACCTACTAACATTCCGCCAAACATTCCAATAAAGATTACACAACATATCATACATAGCTTTTTGAGATTTGGATATAATAGGAAGTTTCCGTTTTGTTCATTAGGTGATCTTGTATATAAGTACATCCCTAAAGGTAATAAAATAATTATATTTGCGATTGGCCCAATAAGTTTCGTCGCTGAAGGAATGTAAGTGAAGTTTGGCTCATCATGACGCACTCCAGCAGCATCGGTATACGCCCTCTGAGGGTCGTAATCGAAATCAATATCGAATCTGTGAATTGGTGCTAAAATATTCACTTTTTCTAGTATACCTGTATATAAACTATCTACTTTCTCTTGTGTATAAGCAGGCGTATTTGTATGGATGGAAATAAATCCAGCAATAAGTGTTGGTAAAATAAAAGGAAATCCAAGTATAGCAGTAGCAAAAAATCCTTGTGAAATTATATTTCCAGTAATTGTACCTATACATAGTGCAAGGGTATAGATGGAAATTAATACAATAACCATGTATAAGAAATAAGTATGAAATGGTGAAAATACTTGATACTTATTATGAAAAGTTGTCTTTTTCATAATAGCAAAAAGTCCCCAATTCAATATAACGATAGCTACAATATTACACACGCCAAAAAGCCATTTCGTCATGAAGAGATCTTTCCGTTTAAATGGCATAGACCATAGAAAGTCACTTGATTGATTTTGACGTTCCCATCCAATAAGGATACAGGCTAATGCAATGAGGAGTGCCCCTTGAACCATGATAGCATCAATAAGTGAAAGGTGATAAGTGTATCGGAATATATAGTTCCATTTATTATTTTCATGGAAAAAATTTAGTTGCGTTGCAGCTGATAAATAATATTTATATGACAGTACGTAGAAACTTACTAACCAAAATAGCCAAACAATATATTTGCTTTGCTGATATGTGCGTATCCACAATGCTTTTTGAAACATAGGATCTCTCCTTTAAAAAACTTTATAATTTGTAAGACGTGATAATACAAAATAAGTGACGATTCCAGTTAAAAAGAATCCAATATAGTAACTAAATAACAAATTATAACTATTTAACATTTGGCCACCTATTAATGCAGCATATATGGTAGCACTCCATATCCAAAGTGAGCGGTATTTTTGAAAAATAAAGATTTTCTTATTGTTTTCATTCGGTGACCTCGTGTAAAGAAATGTGCCAAGAAGTAAGCCGAAAATTGTATAGAAAATAGAAACAAGAATTACTTTGGCAGAGTAGTAACGATGAGATGTAGGCCCTATTTTTATAACTTTTCCGCTATCCACGTATGATTGTGAATTAGGATCATAATGATAATCAATTGAAAAGTTTAGTATGGGACTTGAGATGTCTGTTTTCTTAGTAAAATCATAAATTTTCTCAAATCTTGTATAGCTTCTATGCTCATATAGTGCATCTGCGTTGATTGTTAAGAAAAAGAGCAAGAGTGAAAACACTCCCATTCCGATTACGCAAAAAGTAATGCTAAAGATGCCTTGTGGAATAACGCCACCAGTAAATGTGCCAATACATAGAGAAACAGTGTAAATAGCAATATATGAAAAAATTGCGTAAAGAAAATAACGATGAAATGGGCCGAATGATTGATATTCAAAATGGATTGTTGATTTGTAAATAAAATACATAAGAATCCAATTAATAAGAAATGATACTATAATAAAAAATGTACCGAAAAACCATTTTGATAAGAAAATATCACGCCTTTTAAAGGGCATCGTCATCAGTAATTCTCCATGTTGATGACTACGTTCCCATCCAATTAATATACAGGCTAGGGCAATTGTAATAATACCCAACAAAAAGCTATTAGAAGAATAAAAAGAATAGTGATAGTAAAACTTTTTTTCACCCATGCTTTCTGGATGGAGAAAGAGAGACTGTTGCTCTTCTGCTGCTTGATAGTATTCGAAAGATAAAAAATAAAGTGAACTAAAGAAAAATAGTAAAACAGCATATTTCCCGCGTTTCCAATTCCACATCCATAACGCCTTATGAAACATACCCATCCTCCTCAAGCGTCGTAACGAAGAAATCTTCAAGTGACATTGTTAATTCTTCAATGAGTATTGGTTGCTCTTTATAAAACTTCTCAAGTGTTGCAGCAACATTTCCTTCGATTAAAATCGTATATACTTTTCCCGTTTGATTTAATATTTTAATATTGCTTAAGTTTTCTAGTTTTTGAGGTAATGATCGTTCGTAAGCAACTTGTATTTTAGCAAATCGTGATTTTGCATCGTCTAGTGACGTAATAGAATCTACTGTATGCCCTTTTAAAATAATGATTGTATCTGCGATTTTTTCAACTTCATCTAAATGATGAGTAGAGATGAAAATCGTAATTTCTTTCTCCGCTACTTCTTCAACGAGAAATTGTAGGATTTGTCTTTTAACGATAGGATCAAGCCCGTTTGTCGGTTCATCTAAAATAATATATTCTGCTTTTGCAGCGAAAGCTAAAATGATGGCAAGCAGTGCTTTCATTCCTTTTGAATAACTACGAATTCGTTTGTTCGGCAAGTTAAAACGTTCTAATATTTCATAAAAATATTGTTCATCGAATGCTGTATAAACGGCTTTATAAAATTTCACGATTTCCTTTACTGTATATCCGTTCAGTATGTTAGTAGAATCCGGAACATATACAACTTTTTGTTTAATTTCCGGCTGCTTATGAACATCCGTATCCTCATATGTAACAGTGCCTTCATCGGGGTCTAAAATGCCGACCATCGTTCGTAATAAAGTTGTTTTCCCTGCACCGTTTCTACCGAGCAATCCGACGATACTACCTTTTTGTAATGTGAAAGAAACATCGTCTAAAATTGTTTGATTATCAATTGTTTTCTTCAAGTTTGTCACTTTCAGCATCTGTACTTCCTCCAATCTCTTTGTAGTATGAATCTATCCAATCGTGAATTTTATCTTTCGTAATCCCAAGATAAGAGGCTTCTAGTAGTAATTGATGAAATTGCTTTTCAACCATAGCGATTTTCCTTTCGTCTAATGTTGGGGTAATCGATTGGGATACAAATGTTCCTTTCCCTCGTAATGTTTCAATAATCCCTTGTCTTTCTAATTCTTGATAAGCTTTGCTTACTGTATTTGGATTTATAACGAGCAAAGATGCGAGCTCGCGTACAGAAGGAAGCTTATCACTTGGAGCTAACATGTTTTTCAATACGAGTTCTTTTACATTTTGGACAATTTGTTCCCATATCGGAGTGTTGCTTCTTGGATCAAGTTGAATATGCAAGAGCAATGTCTCCTTCCTGATGAGTATTAAGTGTACTACTGTGTGTAATACACTTAATACAATATAGGCGATGAATTTATTTGTCAACTGAAAATGATAGAAAAATATGGTATTAAAAATGTATAAATTGGAAAAAATAGGTTTGATATAGAATGGAGGGTTAGTCATGAAGCGAGTTTTTGGAATACTTGTTTGTTTCATGTTATTGCTTTCTGGTACTTCAGTTAGTTTCGCACAATCTGAGAAAACGAAGCAGGAGAAAACAGAAGAAACAGCACCGAAGTTAGCCGAACAAGCGTCGTCAGCAATCGTAATTGAGCAAGATACAGGTAAAGTTTTGTTTGCTAAAAATCCGAATGAAAAGTTACCACCTGCTAGTATGACGAAGATTATGACAATGCTATTAATTATGGAACAAGTTGAAAAAGGAAAACTAAAACTAAACGATAAAGTTAGAGCGAGTGAACACGCAGCTTCAATGGGTGGATCACAAATTTTTCTAGAGCCTGGGGAAGAGATGACTGTAAATGAAATGCTAAAGGGTATTGCGATTGCATCTGGAAACGATGCATCTGTTGCAGTAGCTGAGCATATCGCTGGTTCAGAAGAAGGGTTCGTAAATATGATGAACAAAAAAGCGAAAGATCTAGGACTGAAAAATACACATTTTCAAAATCCGACAGGTCTTCCAGCGAAAGATCATTATTCCACAGCGAATGATATGGCTATTATGGCGAAAGAGTTGATGAAGTATCCACTTATTCGAAAATATACAGGTAAGTATGAAGACTATTTACGTGAAAATACGGATAAGAAATTTTGGCTCGTTAATACGAATAAGTTAGTTCGTTTTTATCCTGGAGTAGATGGAGTGAAGACGGGTTTTACGACAGAAGCGAAATATTGTTTAACAGCATCAGCTGAAAAAAATGGAATGCGTGTTATTTCAGTTGTCATGGGAGCACCTACGTCAAAAGAGCGGAACAACCAAGTAACAAAGCTTCTTGACTATGCATTTGGACAATATATGACAAAGAAATTGTATACACGTGGCGAGAAAATTAAGACTGTACAAGTAGGAAAAGGTAAAAAAGAAAAAGTAGATTTAGTTGCGTCAGACAATGTGTCTCTTCTTATGAAGAAGGGCGAAAATATGGACAAGGTAAAACAAGAAGTGATTGCTGAAAAGAAAGTAAAGGCACCGATTAAAAAAGGTGATGCACTTGGTACACTCGTTATTAAAAAAGATAAAGATGTTTTATTAAAACAAACAATTGTAGCAAAAGAAGATGTTGCTGCAGCAAGCTGGTGGGAACTATTTAAAAGAAGTTTTGGGATGTTTTCAACATCAAAATAGCGGCGGGAATTTTGCCGCTTTTCTGCTCGTATATACGGGGATAATTGCTGAAAGGTTTCACTTTATGACGAAATAGTTCTTCTTTTGTCAGTAGGAAGGATTCTTATTTTATATCACGAAAATCTTATGTTAATGAGTAAAGTTTGAGCATAAGGAGGAAATCGTGTGAGTCTTTCCATGCACTTAGAAGTAAAACGTGACGTCTTATGTGTGAGACTAGAGGGTGAATTAGATCATCATACTGCTGAAGAGTTGCGAACGAAAGTAACAGATATGATTGAGACACATGGTGTTCATCATATTGTTTTGAGCCTAGAGAACTTAACATTTATGGATAGTTCTGGTCTAGGTGTTATATTAGGCCGATATAAACATGTAAAGGGATTAGGTGGAGAAATGGTTGTCTGTGCAATTTCACCGCCTGTTAAACGTTTATTTGAAATGTCAGGTCTATTCAAAATTGTTCGTTTAGAAGAAAGTGAAGCGCATGCGCTCGCGACGTTGGGGGTGGCATAAATGAGAAATGAAATGAACCTTCAATTTTCAGCGTTAAGTCAGAATGAATCATTCGCTCGCGTTACAGTAGCTGCTTTTATTGCACAACTAGACCCGACGATGGAAGAACTAACAGAGATTAAAACAGTTGTGTCAGAAGCAGTTACAAATGCAATTATTCATGGATATGAAGGAAATGCAGAAGGTGTTGTTTATATTTCAGTGATTTTGGAAGAAGCAATGGTGAAACTCACGATTCGAGATGAAGGGATTGGTATCTTTAACTTAGATGAGGCAAGACAACCCCTTTTTACAACTAAACCTGAATTAGAGCGTTCCGGAATGGGATTTACTATCATGGAAAATTTTATGGATGAAGTAGAAGTTATTTCAAACGAATCTTTCGGGACAACAATCCATTTGACAAAATACTTATCAAATAGTAACGCTCTATGCAATTAAGGAGAATAGCCTATGGACATAGAGGTCAGAAATGAGAAGAAGAAACCTCAGTTAAAGGACCACGAGCTAAAAGCGTTAATTCAAAAAAGTCAAGATGGAGATCAACAAGCGAGAGATACAATCGTTCAAAGTAATATGCGTCTCGTATGGTCGGTTGTGCAGCGATTTCTTAATCGAGGGTACGAACCAGACGATTTATTTCAAATTGGATGTATTGGGCTCTTAAAATCGGTAGATAAATTTGATTTATCTTTCGACGTGAAATTTTCAACATATGCAGTTCCAATGATTATTGGTGAAATACAACGGTTTTTACGTGACGATGGATCTGTGAAAGTAAGTAGATCTTTAAAAGAAACAGGAAACAAAATTCGAAAGATGAGAGACGAGCTTTCGAAAGAATTTGGAAGAGCCCCAACGATTAATGAAGTAGCGGAGGCTCTTGAACTAACGCCAGAAGAAGTCGTTTTGGCACAAGAAGCGAGTCGTGCTCCTTCATCAATACATGAAACTGTGTATGAAAACGATGGAGATCCAATTACTATTTTAGATCAAATTGCAGATCAATCTGAAACGAAATGGTTTGATAAAATTGCTTTAAAAGAAGCAATTAGAGAATTGGATGAACGAGAACGTCTAATTGTGTATTTGCGTTATTATAAAGACCAAACCCAATCAGAAGTAGCGGAGCGCATAGGTATTTCGCAAGTACAAGTTTCAAGGCTTGAAAAGAAAATATTGAAACAGATGAAAGATCGAATAGATGAATAGCTATCTATTCGATTTTTTTTTGTTGTAACGTATGGTTGGTCGATAGCTGCAGCATTTCTTGTTGTTGCGATAGTAATTAGCTTAAAAAAGTGGAATGCACAAATATATTCAGATTCTGCACAGCTTGAAAAAGAATGGAAGGACCGAGGTGTTTCATGATGAGTGGATCAGCGATTATGATGATGGTTATTGGTATGGTAGTTATTTGGGGAGGACTCGCATTAAGTATTGCAAATTTATTTAAGAAAAAGGCGTAGGTTAAAACATCTGTACCGAAACGGTACAGATGTTTTTTATGAAAAAACTGTATTAGAAAAAATTCCAATAACCATACTACAACTACGAGGAAGAGTGAAGGGGTGATTGGAAGTTGGAACAAACGCTTTATATTAAAATGCGAAATCGCTTAAAAGTTTCTCCTACTTATGAAGTAAAGCTGGGTGATGTTGCTCAACTTGCCGGAGATTCTTTGATAGTTGAGTCGTTACAAAATGAGATAGTTTACAAAATAACAGCGCATGATAAAACGCACGTTGTAATTGATGTTATGAAAGTGATTGAGATTATTCAACAAAAAGCGTCCCATATACAAATTAATTTACTTGGTTCTGGACAAACTCTTGTTGAAATTATATACGAAAAAAAGAAAGTGCACCCGGTTTTCTTCGGACTTGTATGGTTGTTGCTTTTCATTGGCGCGGCTCTTGCGATAATTTATTTCCATGAAGATGTTAGTATGCAACAAGTACACCAACGGTTATATTACATGATTACTGGAGAATTTAAGGCACAACCGCTATTATTTCAAATTCCATATTCATTAGGTCTTGGATTAGGGATGGTCTTGTTTTTTAATCATGTATTTCAAAAGCGAATCAATGAAGAGCCTAGTCCATTAGAAGTTGAGATGTTTCAGTATCAGCAGTCACTCGATCAATATGTTATCGTTCATGAAAATAAGGATAATACGAAACAGATTGCCGATGATTGAGTTTGGATTTGTAGTTTTAATTGGTTTAGCTGGAGGCATTGCGGTAGGTAGCGGATATGTTGCATTTTTAGCTGCGCTTGGTATTATCCCACGTTTAGCTCAATTAACGAGAAGTGGAAAGCATATTCGATATTTTGAGTGGGCAGTCATTGCAGGTACTTTAATAGGGGCTTGGTGTAGTTTGAAAAATATTACATTTCAAACGTCACAATATTGGCTCGTAATACTGGGATTGTTTTGTGGCACGTTCATTGGAATGCTTGCTGCGGCATTAACAGAAGTGTTAAACGTTTTACCTATTTTAGCGAAACGGGTAGGGGTAGAGGGGAAAATTGTTATTTTGCTCGTTGCTCTTGTACTTGGAAAAGTAATAGGCTCATTATTTCACTGGATTTATTTCGTAAAGTAGGAGGCAATATATAAATGGCACAACGAAAATTGAAGGATGATTACATAAATAAAGTGAAGGAGTACCATCCAAAACCGAACTATTTGATAAATTGTGTAAAGGCATTTCTTGTAGGTGGACTCATCTGTATGGTGGGAGAGGTATTGATGAAATTCTATATACATTACTTTCATTTTAGCGAACAAGAGGCAGGGAATCCTACAGTTGCCACTCTTGTCTTATTATCGGCGATTTTAACAGGATGTGGTGTATATGATAAGATCGGGCAGTTTTCTGGAGCCGGATCAGCAGTACCAGTTACTGGATTTGCGAACTCTATGGCGAGTGCTGCACTAGAACATAGGAGTGAAGGGATTGTTCTTGGGATTGCTACTAATATGTTTAAGATTGCAGGCAGCGTCATTGTGTTTGGAGTCGTCGGTGCATACATTATCGGGTTAATAAGATATACATTTAAAATTTTAATGTCTTAAAGGAGGGATAGGTATGAGGTTGACAGGAAAACAAACGTGGGTATTTCAAAATGATATCTTCGTGAATGCAACTGGTACTGCCGTTGGTCCGAAAGAAGCTGAAGGCCCTCTTGGAAAGGATTTTGATATTTCATATGCTGACTTACATTGTGGAGAGGAGAATTGGGAACTTGCTGAGCGAAGGTTAATGTCAGACTCGATTCAACAAGCGATGCAAAAAGGAAATATAAAAAAATCGCAAATTGATTTCTTTTTAGCGGGTGATTTATTAAATCAAACAGTGACCGCAAATTATGTTGCTCGTGAGTGTGGTATTCCTTTTTTAGGAATGTTTAGCGCTTGTGCGACGTCAATGGAAACTTTAGCGGTTGGAGCAGCCTTTATAGACGGTGGATTTGCGAATCGCATCTTAGCTACAGTAAGTAGTCATAATGCGACGGCTGAAAGACAATTTCGTTATCCAACAGAGTATGGAGGACAAAAGCCAGGAACAGCAAATTCAACGGTTACTGGAGCAGGATCCATATTAATTAGCAATGAAGAGAGTGCAATTAAAATAACAACAGCTACGATTGGGAAAGTACAGGACTTAGGAATTGCGAATCCTTTAGATATGGGATCGGCAATGGCACCAGCTGCTGCTCATACAATTCAACAGCATTTTGAAGATTTAAGAAGAAGTGCCGCTGATTATGATTTGATTGTTACGGGTGATTTATCAGCTGTTGGGACACCAATTGCGAAACAACTTTTACTTGAGGAAGGATATAATCTCGGGAATATATACAATGATTGCGGATTAATGATTTACGATTCGAGTCAGGAAGAAGTGTTTGCAGGTGGTAGTGGCTGTGCTTGTTCAGCGGTTGTAACGTACGGGCATTTATTACGTGAGATGCAAAAGGGGAATTTACAACGAATTCTTGTTGTTGCTACTGGAGCATTATTAAGCCCGATGATGATGCAACAGAAGGAAACGATTCCCACAATCGCGCACGGTGTTGTATTTGAAAGAGTGAAAGGAGAGTGAATTGTGGATTTTATATATGCATTTCTTGTAGGCGGAGCTATTTGTGTAATTGGACAAGTGTTGCTAGACTTCGCCAAGTTAACACCAGCTCATTTAATGGCAACTTTTGTAGTCGTTGGGGCTATATTAGATGGATTCGGATTGTATGATAAGCTTATAAAATTTGCGGGTGCTGGGGCAACGGTCCCTATTACAAGCTTTGGGCATTCACTACTGCACGGAGCAATGCATGCGGCAGAAAAACATGGATATTTAGGAATTGGAATCGGTATGTTTAGCTTAACGTCAGCGGGTATTTCAGCAGCAATATTATTTTCATTTTTTGTAGCACTTATATGTAAACCGAAAGGATAAATCAAATGAGACGAAGGGTTGTTTTGGTCACAGATGGAGATGAATATGCAAAGCGGACAATTGAGCTGTTAACAAAGGAATTTGGGGGAAGGTGTATTTCAGCATCGCAAAGTAATCCAACCAAATTGACAGGGAAGAAAGTTGTTGAGCTTATTATGCAAACACCATATGACCCTGTATTTGTCATGTTTGATGACAGCGGATTTATAGGAGAAGGATCTGGTGAAAAGGCGTTAAAATATGTCGCAACACATAAACAAGTTGATGTACTTGGTATTTTAGCAGTAGCGTCTAATACACATCATTGGGAATGGGCACGTGTAGATGTAAGTGTAGATCGGAATGGGAATTTGACAGAATACGGTGTGGATAAATTTGGACTTCCAGATGGTGAAATTGGCAGGATTAGTGGGGATACGATTTATTGTTTAGATGATTTGAATGTTCCTGTCATTGTGGGGGTTGGTGATATTGGTAAGATGTGTGGAAATGATGAATGGGAGAGAGGCTCACCTATTACTAGAAAAGCGATTCAATTAATTTTGGAAAGGAGTGGGTTTTATGACGAATCCTAAAAAAGTGAATATCCCTATTTCATCTTTTTTAAGTGATAATGAAAATTATTTAAAACAAACGGTTGGACTAGGTGTTACATACGATGTGGGTATTCGTAAATTTCAAATTTTAAATAAAGAAATTGGTGTGTTATTTGTAAATGGACTTTGTGATACAAATTATATTATCCCTATTTTAGAAGAAGCGGTGGATACAAATGAAATAAGGGATGTCGAAGAAAATACAGTGAAGCTTTTAGAGAATCGTTTAATTCATCAACAAGTAAGTAAAGTGAAAACGATGGATGAGGTAATGCTCCAAGTATTGTCTGGACTCATTGTTATATTTGTGGAAGGTGAAACGGAAGCGTTCGCAATAGATGTTCGTAGTTATCCAGGGCGGACACCGACAGAACCAGATACAGAAAAGGTAGTACGTGGTGCAAGGGATGGCTTTGTTGAAAATATCGTTGTAAATACAGCTTTAATTCGTAGAAGGATACGCGATCCACGTCTTCGAAATGAAATGATTCGAGTTGGAGATAGATCGCAAACGGATATTTGTATTACATACGTTCAAGATGTTGCAAATCCAGATTTGGTAAAGATTATAAAGCAAGAATTAAATAACATTGAAGTAGACGGGATTACGATGGCGGATAAAACGGTAGAAGAATTTGTTGTCAAACAAAGTTATAATCCATTCCCGCTTATTCGATATACAGAAAGGCCCGATGTAGCAGCAAATCATCTATTAGAAGGACATGTGCTAGTGCTCGTTGATACGTCACCAAGTGTTATGATTACGCCAACGACATATTTCCATCATTTACAGCATGCAGAAGAGTTTAGGCAAAATCCAGCTGTAGGTACATTTTTACGTTGGATACGTTTTTTAGGCGTTATATTTTCGCTGTTCTTACTGCCATTTTGGTTAGTTTTTGTATTTGATCCAACTCTTTTACCGGAAAATCTTGCTTTCATTGGACCAAATAAGATGACGCATTTACCGATTTTATTACAAGTTTTGATGGCAGAAATTGGACTTGAATTTTTAAGGATGGCAGCTATTCATACACCGACACCGTTGTCATCTGCAGCAGGATTAATTTCTGCCATATTAATTGGTCAAATTGCAATTGATGTAGGTTTGTTTGTACCAGAAGTTATTTTATATGTAGCGGTTTCTATGATTGGATCATTTGCAACGCCGAGTTATGAACTTGGACTTGGAAATAAGGTTGGAAAATTGTTTGTCATTATTTTGACAGGTGCCTTTCATGAGATGGGATTTGTAATCGGAATGACTATATTGATTTTATTTTTAGCGTCTATAAAAAGTTTACAAACACCGTATTTATGGCCGTTTTTACCGTTTGATTGGGGTGCATTAACAAAAGTTTTACTCCGTCCAACTATGTCTAGTTTAAAAGTTCGTCCAAGTATTGTAAGACCTCAAAATGTGCGAAGACAAAAATAAGCGGGATTATGCTCCCGCTTATTTTTTATTGAAAAATTATTGCTTTTTTAACAAAAACCAAACATTTTTTTTGTACAATTAGAGTAGATATTGTGTATGAAAGGGGAAGAGGACATGATTAAATTATTTGTAAGTGATTTAGATGATACGCTCGTTTACAATGTGAATCATATGCAAAAAGAAGATGAACGAGCGCTTTGTTGGCTAGCTGAAAAAGGGACAAATATTTGTTTTGCCTCTGGCCGTTTTACTCACCGAATTAATGAGGCGGTAGAACGGTTTTCGTTCCCGTATTACACAACCGGTTTAAATGGAGCGACAATGTTACTACCGGATGGAAAAGTATTTCATGAATCGAGTTTTGAAGATGGGGTTGCCCAGGAAATATATCGATATATACATAAAAAGGGACTAGCAGATATTGTATGTGCAAATGAGCAGCGATATACAAAAAGGAAGAATGAACATCATCATATTTTTGAAGAGTATATGGGAGTGCATATCGCTGAAATAGAAGCATTAGAAGAGGAATTCGGGAAGACTGTACATCCTGCGAAGTTGTTTGTTTTTGGGGGTGAAGAGAAAATTGTAGCATTAGATCAAGAATTACGAGATACATTTCATAGCGAAGCGGAAGTTTTTATATCGGGTAAGCGCTACGTTGACATTATGCCAAAGGGAGTAAGTAAGGGGAGCGCTCTGAAGCGATTAATGGAATATTTAAAAGTTGAGGCAAAGGAAGTCGCGTGCATTGGTGACTCTTTTAATGATATTTCTATGTTTGAAGTAACTCCGCACTCGTTTACTCTTCATCATGCTCATCCGTATGTGAAAGAGAAGGTAAATCATGTTGTTCGTTCGGTTGAAGAGGCTATTATGAAATTACCTTTGCTCGTATAAAGTGAAACCTTAAATCCTGCTAATTATTAGCTCAGACGCTCGTTAATGCAAAATAAAAAAGCTCGTCAAAGACGAGCTTTTTACTTAAATAATGATTTAACAAAATCAATGATACTAGAGAAGAAATCTTTTACTTTATCTAAGAAACTTTGTCCTTCTTCAGATCCTAAGAAGGCTGATACATGGTCTTTTGCTTTGTTTAATTGGCTACCAACTTGGTTCCAATCAATATTAAGATTTTTCATTTTATCAAATAACGCTACTAAGTTATCCAACTGTTCATCTGTTAATGTAATACCGAGTTGATCAGCAATTTTTTTTATTAATGAACGTAAATCTTCAGTAGTTTTTGGCTGTTCTTTTGCAATTTCTTCTTTAATTTTTGCAACAAGTTGAACTGCTTTTTCTTCACCGATTTTATCACCAAGTTTTGCTGTTTGTACCATTTCTTCATTGGCTACTTTTTTAACATCTTCTGGAATTTCTTTGTTCGATGTTGTTTCATATGCCTTCATTAAACCGGTTAAAGCAGCGGTTCCAGAAACTTTAAATGGTGCAGTAATTTGAATCTCTGCATCTTTCACACCTGCTGTAATAAGTGCATTTGTGTACATTGCATCTGTTATCGAATTAATGTTTTTTGAGCGTACAATGAGACCTGACCCTGGTTTTGTGTATGTAATCATAGAAGAGGAAATTGCTCTCGTACCAATTTGTGCTTTTGGAACAATTCCTTCTAGAAATTTATGTTCTTCCGCATTAGACACAGTAATAATTGTAGCATCTTTTGGTGCTTTCATTTCTTTTAACAGATCTTGTTTTTGTTGTTCAGATAAGTTTTCTCCTAGTGTAACAATTGATTCTCCCTCAATGATGTCTGCAAATGAAGCTGTTGGCATAATAAATACTGCTACAGCTAATAGCAGAGCTAGTAATTTCGCTTTCACGAAAAATCGCTCCCTTTCTCTTTCTAAAATTTTCGGGCAACACAGTTATTATAGTATATTTTTCTTATTTGTCACCTAGCTTTTTCCACATTTCAAAAAAGAAGTATGCAGATTGTCGGATTCTTTTTGTTTCTCGTCATGAATATGGTAATATAGTGCTGAGATAGTTGAAAGGAGACATATACGTATGAAAACTTTAGGATACATATTAATGGAAAATGGTGAAAAAATCGAATTGGAATTTTTCCCAGAAGAGGCACCGAAAACAGTAGAAAACTTTAAAAAATTAGCAGAGCAAGGATTTTATGATGGTGTGACATTCCACCGCGTTATTCCTGGCTTCGTAAGCCAAGGTGGAGACCCAACAGGCACAGGTGCAGGTGGCCCAGGTTACTCTATTCCATGTGAAACTGATGGAAACCCTCATAGACACGTTGTTGGCTCACTTTCTATGGCACATGCTGGCCGTAATACAGGTGGTAGCCAATTCTTTGTTGTTCATGAGCCACAACCTCATTTAGATGGCGTACATACAGTGTTTGGTAAAGCGACGAGCGGTATTGAAACAGTATTAAACATGCGTCAAGGCGATGTAATGAAAGAAGTTAAAGTTTGGGAAGAATAAGGTATGAAAAAAGAGAGCTTTTGCTCTCTTTTTATGTTTAAAATAGGAATGGGTATTTCCGCTACAGTACATGGTACAAGTAGCACTTTGATTATTGCTAAAATATAGTGCTTATGAGAACAAACTTTTAACAAATTACATAGAATACATTAGATTATATGTGTCAAAAAATATTTTTATTATATGAATTTTGCTAGAATTACGTTGTTCTACGGGGATGAGTAGCACGTGTTTCTGTTAACTTTCATGTAGTATGGTCTCTTTTTTTGAAAATCTACTTAGAACGAAATAGTGCGAAAACATGTATTTGACTTTCTTCTTTTCACTTTGTATGATTATCAAGTTGTTTTAGGCTCTTCTCACTCTGTTGAAAATATTGTAAAATGTATGTGATATGAAAAGAGTGATTGATGGGATTAATAGTTTATAACTTTTGTAAGAAGGGATAAGGGTTATGTTAATTCGTTTTAAAAAAAGTTATGAAAAGATTGCAATGGGGCTTCTTTCATTTATGCCAACTGAAAAAGATGTGAAAACATTACAATTGACAATGAAAGAGTATGAAACAAAAGATGATTGGCAACTGTATTTGTGGAAACAAAACGAAGATTTTGTTGGGATAATGGGGATTGTAAAAAAAGAGAATCATGTATTAGAAATTCAGCATTTGAGCGTGAACCCGTCTCACCGTCATATGGGGATTGGGACGAAGATGGTTCAAGAACTTAAGATTAAATTTCTTGAGTTTACAATTTGCGGAAATGAGCAAACAGCAAGTTTTTGCAAAAAGTGTAAAGAGCTTGAACAAAATATACATTCATGAAAGCAGGGATAAGTAGTTTATTATCTCTGCTTTCTTTTTTGTAGTTGTTCGTTTCGTTCAGAAATGACTTCTGTTCGATCACGTAATGTGTGCTTATTCATAATGTATTCACCAGGAATGGCGTTCGCATCTTTCCAAAATAGCCCTTGTTTCTTACATAACTGTATGCAATGACTTTCCAATGAAGCGTCTAATAATGGTAAAAATAACGGAGCGAAATTTTCTTTTTTATGGATAGATTGTAATCTTTCATTTAATAAGAATATTAGCTGTTTATGATCTATTCCTAATTGTTGTAATGACGCACTGTTCTTTTCTAAAAGTGCTATTGAACTTTTTATCATTTTCTCTGCGCCATTCCAGTTGGAGCGTCTTTGATGATATAAAGAAACCGCAATTTGAATGAGACCAACTAAGTAATTGTCACGCTCTCCTCTAGGTTTTAATTTCCAATACTCTTCTAGTATTTCATGACATTCAAAATAATCATAATCTCCGTGAAAATGAATTAAAAATTGTATGTATTCGGTAGGATACATTTTTTTCGCCCCTGTCTAACTATTATATGTACAGTGTATCATAGAAATATTAACAATAAGCGACTAGGGAATTTTCCTTAGTCGCTTTATTGCCTCATGTTAGCAGAAGCAAGCCGCTCCTACAATGATTAGTAAAATGAACAGTACAACAAGTAATGCGAATCCACCGCTAAAACCGCAATCAACGTGACCCATAGTTTTTTGACCTCCTACATTGTTCTTACTACACTGTTATCATATGAAGCGGTGGGCATTATGACATGGGCATAGGTCTATTTTTAATTAAATTTCTTAAAAAGGTTGGATAGAACATGAGTATGCTCTATACTTATGTTGTTATAGAAAAAATGTGGTGGGATGCTTTGTGCAGTATAATTTTAAAGTAGAGGCATTTGAAGGGCCTTTAGATCTATTGTTACATTTAATACATCGTTACGAAATTGATATATACAATATTCCTGTAGCGGAAATTACAGAGCAATATTTATCTTATGTCCATACGATGAAAGAATTACAATTAGATGTTGCTAGTGAGTATTTAGTAATGGCAGCAACGTTATTGCAAATTAAAAGTAAAATGTTGTTACCAAAACAAGAAGAAGATGTACCTGATAACGGTGAAGACTTTATGGATGACCCTCGTCAAGAATTGATGGAGAGGTTAATTGAATATAAGAAATATAAGCAAGTTGCTACTGAGTTAAAAGAAAGAGAACAAGAAAGAGCACAGCTATATACACGTCCGCCAATTGATTTTACATCATTTCAACAAGAAGAGGAGACAAGCTTACCTCTTGATGTTACATTATATGATATGTTAGCGGCATTTCAAAAGCTAATGCGTCGTAAAAAAGCAAAGAATCCTGTAACAACACGAATTACTCGTCAAGAAATACCAATTGAAAAGCGAATGACTGATATTCTACAACAGTTAGAAACAAAAGGCGGTCGTCAAAGCTTTTATGATTTGTTTGTTGATGAAGAACGAGAAATAATGGTTGTAACATTTTTAGCGGTTCTTGAGCTGATGAAAAATCAACAAATTATTATTGAACAAGAGCATAATTTTGATGAAATTTTCGTATCAAGCTCTAATAAATCCGTATAGATTCATTATAGCTTATTAGGGTGGAAAATGAGAGGGAAATACTTTATCTCATGATCGTTTTTAGTGTATCGTTTGGAACAAGAAAAGAAATATTGAACCGAACGCATTGACTGTGATTCGGTTTTTTTTATGTGTATTTTTTTGGAAAAGGCAGGAGGAAGGAGTTCGTAAAATGGATAGAAAAGAACAAAAAGCAATTATTGAAGGACTTTTATTTGTTGCCGGTGATGAAGGGATTTATCCAGAACAAATAGCGAAAGTTCTTGAAATTGAAGTGGAAGAAGTAAGAAACAGTATAGAGGAAATGCAAACGGAATGCGAAGGAACGCATCGCGGCTTGCAAATTGTGCAATATGCAAAAGTATATCGTTTTGCAACAAAGAAAGAGCATGCTTCGTATTATCAAAAATTAATGGATACCCCAACCGCGGCTTCACTTTCTCAAGCAGCTCTTGAAACGTTGGCAATCGTTGCATATCGTCAACCGATTACAAGGACAGAAATGGAAGAGATTAGAGGTGTGAAAACGGACAAGGCATTACAAACGTTAGTTTCGCACTTACTTATAAAAGAAACGGGAAGAGCGGAAGGCCCAGGGCGTCCTATCTTATACGGAACTACGAAAGAATTTTTGGATACGTTTGGATTGAAAACATTAGATGATTTGCCATCGCTTTCTGAAGAAAATGAACAAATGAATGAAGCAGATTTATTCTTCGGTTCTTTACAGGAATTATCAAAATAAAAGCTTAGCATTTTGCTAAGCTTTTTTTGTATATCAATTACAGGGCGTGCCATACTAAATGAAAAAAGGAGACGAGTTATGAGAGGTGTACGGAGTATTCTATTGTTGGTTTCTGTTTTATTATGTTTTTCGCTAAACAGCGCATCGGCTAAAAGATATATGATGACTATTCATACTGCGTCTCCTTTACATATGCAACGGCAACATTTAGGGAAAATGAAAGTGAGTTTTTTAAAAGTTGGACAAGGTGATGCGACACTTATTACCTTGCCAAATGGCCAAACGATGTTAATTGATGGAGGGCCTTATGAAGCGGGAGAGGTCATTATTCAAAAACTAATTGAAAAAGGGATTAACCACTTAGATGTTATTGTAGGTACGCATCCTGATATGGACCATATAGGTGGACTTATTCCGATTGTAGAACAAATGCCAGTCTCACTCGTATTAGATAGTGGGAAAACATATAGTTCATTTACTTATCATACGTATCGGAATAATATTAAAAAAAGGGGCATACCTTTCGTCTCAGTGAAGGAAGGACAATATATACCGTTAGATCCACATGTTTCTATACAGGTGTTAAACAATGGGAAATCGAAAGATGAGAATAATGAGTCTTCAATTGTTTTAAAAATTCGATATGGTAAAGCAGACTTTTTATTAATGGGTGATGCTGATGTACGGACGGAAAATGAAATATTAAAGCAATTTGATGTACATGCAGATGTATTAAAAGTGGGGCATCATGGCTCGTATACTTCAACGAGTGAAACATTTTTAAAAAAAGTAGATCCACAATTCGCTATTCTTTCATACGGGAGTAAAAATCCGTATGGACATCCTCATCAAAGTGTAGTGAGACGATTAAAACATCGCGGTATAATGCTATATGGAACAAATAAGCGAACAGTAGAAATAGAAACAGATGGTGAACATATTGCAATGTGGTCGAGCGGCTTGATGCCATTACTTAAGTAACTAATTATATAAGAGGTTATCTTCCCTTTTTGGAAAAAATGAATAACATATATTATAATTGAGAGAGAAATAATTAATTTCCTTTTTTGCTGAACAAAGAGGAAATTTCATTAGAATGTATAGACAACTACTCGTGTGTATATTAAGATGGAATTAGGCGAATAAGGTAATAATAACAAGTAGGTATTTCATGGGAAAGGATCGATGAAAATGAAAACGCAAGTTGTCATCAATGCCAAAATTTATACAGGTCAAGAAGTAGTGGAAAACGGATTTATTCGTTACGCAGAAACAATTAAAGAAATTGGTTTGATGGCTCAATATGTCTCACAAGAAAATGAAACTGTTTTAGATGCTGCAGGGAAGATTGTGATTCCAGGTATGATTGATGTTCATATTCATGGTGGGTACGATATTGATGCGATGGATGCAAATAGCGATGGATTAGTAACTCTTGGTAAAGAAATGTTAAAAGAAGGAGTTACAACTTACTTCCCAACAACAATGACACAAGCTCCAGAAGCGATTGAAGCGGCACTAAGTGCTGCGAAGGAAGCGAAAGAAAAAGGAGCACATTTCGAATATATTCACTTAGAAGGACCATATGTTTCAAAAAAACGTGCGGGTGCACAACCACTTGAACATATTGTTCCTGCGAGTATCGAGCAATTTAAACAATGGCAGGAAGCAAGCGGTAATCTAATTAAATTAGTAACATATGCGCCAGAAGAAGAAGGTGCGTTAGAGTTTGAACAGTATCTTGCTGAAACAGGTGTTGTTGGCACAATGGGGCACACAGATGCGATGGATGCACAACTGAAAAATAGAAAAATTACACATGCAACACATTTATACAATCAAATGCGTGGATTACATCACCGTGAACCAGGAGCTGTTGGTCATGTGTTATTAAATCCAGATGTAATGGTTGAAGTAATTACAGATGGCATTCATATTCACCCTGATATGGTGAAATTAGCATATAAATTAAAAGGACCGAAAAAAGTAAGTGTCATTACTGATGCAATGCGTGCAAAAGGTCTTGAAGATGGATTATATGAGCTTGGCGGACAGCCAGTACATGTAAAAGATGGAAGTGCCCGATTAGAAGATGGAACGTTAGCTGGTAGTATTTTGAAAATGGATCAAGCCTTCCGAAATGTAATTGAATTTACAGGATGTTCAATCGAAGACGCAGTACTGATGACATCAGTTAACCAGGCAGAAGAGTTTGGATTAAATAATAAAGGTGCGTTAGTGGTAGGTAAAGATGCAGACTTTGTTGTTATGACTGAAGAATTACATGTATATGATACGGTTCGTTTAGGAACTCATATGAAGGAAGGGAAGTAATTAGATGAAAATTCTTGTTGTAAAAACTCCAGAAGAATTAGCAGAAGCAGGCTATAAGTTAATTGAAGAGGTTGTAAAATCAAAAGAAAATCCAACATTAGGAATGGCTACTGGAAGCTCCCCATTAGGTATTTATGCAGAAATGCGAAAAAATAAACTTGATACAAGTCATGCAACCACTGTAAACTTAGATGAGTACGTAAATTTACCACACGAAGATAAAAACAGCTATCACTATTTCATGCAAGAACAGTTGTTTGATCATCTTCCATTTAAACAAACTTATGTACCAAACGGGATGGCAAGTGATTTAGAGGAAGAGTGCAAGCGTTATGAAGGCATTCTAGCAGCTAACCCAGTTGACTTACAGATTCTTGGAATCGGTGAAAACGGTCACATCGGATTTAATGAGCCAGGAACACCATTTAATTCTCCAACTAACATTGTGGAATTAACAGAATCTACGCGCCAAGCAAATCTTCGCTTCTTTGAGAATGAAGAAGATGTGCCGACTCATGCGATTACAATGGGAATTGGAAGCATCATGAAAGCGAAACAAATTCTACTTGTTGCTATGGGATCTAAAAAGGCAGAAGCTATTAAAGAATTATTGCAAGGTGAATATAGTGAGGTGTGTCCTGCTACAGTTTTACAACGTCATCCGAATGTAACCGTAATCGCAGATCCAGAAGCTCTATCTTTATGCAGTGAGGCGATTGCTGATGAACATCGACAAGTATTCACCATTTCCGATCTATTATCAGATTCAAGAGTGGGTGAAACAGCTAATTGAGGACGGCGAATGGAAGCCGGGAGATAAAATTCCATCTGAGAATGAACTTTGTGATAAGTTCGAAGTGAGTCGTATGACAATCAGACAGGCAATTAATAACTTAGTGGAACAAGGATATTTATACCGGAAACGTGGAATTGGAACATTCGTTCAACTTCCGAAAGTGGAGCAAAAGTTGCAAGGAATGACGGGATTCACAGAAGATATGATTTCTCGTGGTATGAAACCGAGCAGCCAGTTATTGAGCTTCCGCCTAGTTCCAGCTACTGCTAAAATAGCAGACCGGCTGAGAATACAAGAGGGAGAGTCGGTTTATGAAGTGAGGCGTACTCGCTTAGCTGATGACGAACCGATTGCATTTGAGACGACATATTTGTCGCCAACTCTTGTGAATGATATTAACGAAGAAATATTGCAACAATCTTTATATGAACATTTAGAGAAAAAACTAGGCTTTAAACTTGTTCGCGCTACTCAATCAATTGAAGCTTCAATCGCAACAGATAATGAAGCTGAACATCTGCATATTCCTAAAAAGGCGCCTGTACTTGTAATGCGTCAATGGTCATATTCAGAAGGTGAGTTACCGTTAGAGTATGTGAAATGTATTTATCGTGGTGATCGTTATAAGTTTATTACGAACATCGCACGTAACAAGTAATATATTTCAGTTTGTGAAGTACAGTGAACTTTCATGTGTTCAACATGTAAAGAAAATAAAAATACGACTCATCCTTATAAGGATCGAGTCGTATTTTTATTTTCTTCTTTATTATGAGCAAGCACTTGGTTAACTGCATCTTTAACAGCATCGACTACATAGTGAGCATGTTCTTTTACCGCGTCATCAGCCTGAGACATAGCAAAACTGTGAGGAGTTAGAGAAAACATTGGAATATCATTGTAAGAATCTCCGATGCAAGCAACCTCTTCGGGTTGTATTTGAAACTCTTGTAATAAAATGGAGATAGCGGAGCCTTTACTAATATTAGGTGGCATTACATCTAAACACTGTTCTGCTGAAATGAAAGTACTAACTTTCCCCTGAAATTTTTCATCAATTTTTTTTTGAAGAACTTGTAAGCTTTCCTTAGTTCCACCAACAGAAATTTTATTTGGAAAAATTGTATCGTCTATTTTCTGTAACAAATGTGGTTCTTCAACGGAAGTCATCGTTACTTGTTTTTCAAGTTCATGAATAAAAGGTGTCTTTTCTTCAATGTAGTAATTATGCTCATCACTTACATAACGGAAATAAGGGTCTTCGTTCGTCATCGCTAACAAGTCAGGTAGAATACTGGAATCGAATGTTGCAGATAATAGTTGCTTATTTGCATGAGTATATACGAAAACACCATTCACACTAATACGATGAAAATTTGTATTTACAGCTTTCATTAAGTCTGCGATTTCATTATCAAGTCGTCCGGAAGCGAAACAAAGAATAACATTTTGCTCAGCTAGACTACGAAGTGCTGCAATATCTTGTTCGTCAATTAGACCTCCGTGTTGCATCATTGTACCGTCAATATCACTTACAAACATTTTAATCATGTTGCTATCTCCTTTCTATGTACAGTTGCCCTTACATTATACGCATCATATACAAACATGTCTAAAAAATGAATTTTTAACAAATGGTAGATGTTTTACATTGACGACAAAGAAGAATATTCTGTAACATAACAGTAGGCTATTTAAGTACGAGGGTGGTGTTATATGAGTAATTATCTAGAAATTAAAAAAGTTTTAAATAATAATGTCATCATTGCTAGCCATCCTGAACACGAGGAAGTAGTAGTGATCGGTAAAGGAATTGGATTTGGAAAAAAGGCTGAAGATGTGTTGGAGCAAGAACAAATTGAGAAAATGTTTGTTTTAAAAAATGAACGTGATCGAGAACAATACAAACTTTTAGTGCCACATGTGAGTGAAAAGCTAATTGAATTGATGAATGATATTATGTTATACATTCAAGAAAAAGCAGAGTCTCCATTAAATGAACATATTCATATCGCTTTAACAGATCATATTTCTTTTGCAATTAAAAGGCTGAAACAAGGACTTACAATAGATAATCCTTTTTTGGTTGAAACGAAAATGCTATATCCAGAGGAATATAAAATTGCCGAAGGAGTTGTACACCTGTTAAACTCTCGTTTGCAAATTACATTGCCAGAAGGGGAAGTTGGCTTTATCGCACTTCATATATACAGCTCGCTTACAAACTCTGATTTATCTTCTGTTAATCAAAATTCCCGTCTTATTGCACAACTTGTGTCTTTAATTGAAACAAACCTACAAATTACATTAGACCAAGAAAGCATTCATTACTTACGCCTTATTCGTCATTTACAATATGCTATTGAACGGGTAAAAAAAGGCGAAAAAGTAGAAGAGGCACAAAGTTTTGCTGATTTATTAAAATTGGAATATCCAGTCTGTTACAATTTGGCGTGGAAGCTAGTCAAAGTAATGCAGAAAGAATTGCAACTACCTGTATATGAAGCGGAAAGTATTTATTTAACGATGCATTTACAACGGTTAGTGAAAGCAGAGCATGTGTAAAAAGACATATATTTTTGTCTAAAATGAAAACGTTAAAAAAAATGATTGAATCGCTTACAATAGTTATGTATAATAACTATTGCAAAGTTGTACAAAATTCGACAAACACATTAAGGTGAGTAACGAAAACGTTTGCCTTAATTATAGTGAACTTATACGTAATCCTATTTTTGACACGTGTTACTGATTCGATCAGGCATGAGTGGAGAAAAGTAAGGAATGTAAGCTAGAGAAAGGGATATACTACCCTTTGTATAGCTATCGTTCTATCTTTTTTTCCTCATGCCTTTTTGGCGTTTGTCGAAAAGTATCAATATAGATAAGAGAGGAAGGGTTTCCATGTTTAAGAATATCTTTGGTGTTCTTCAAAAAGTCGGAAAAGCGCTTATGCTTCCAGTAGCGATTTTACCGGCTGCAGGTATTTTGCTTGGATTTGGTAATGCATTTCAAAATCCACAGTTAACAAATGTTATTCCTGCTTTAAAAGCAGATTGGTTCGTAATGGTTGCGAAAATTATGGAACAATCTGGTGATATTATTTTCGCTAACCTTGCGTTATTATTCGCAGTTGGGGTAGCAATTGGTTTAGCTGGTGGAGACGGAGTAGCTGGTTTAGCAGCATTCGTCGGCTACTTAATTATGAACAAAACGATGAGTGTGTTCTTAGAAGTAGATAAGTTAGTGAAAGTAACAAGCACTGGAACAGATCCAGTGAAAATTGGATTTGCAGATCCTGCATATGCAAACGTATTAGGAATTCCAACACTACAAACCGGAGTATTTGGTGGTATTATCGTCGGGATAGTAGCGGCATATTGCTACAATAAATACTTCAACATTGAATTACCATCATACTTAGGTTTCTTTGCAGGTAAGCGTTTTGTACCGATCGCGACTGCAACATTCTCTTTAGTAGTAGGTATTATCATGTGCTTCGTGTGGCCATACATTCAAGGTGGCTTAAATACGTTCTCGCATCAAATGATTGATGCAAATAGAACGTTAGCAGCATTTATTTTTGGTTTAATTGAACGTTCACTAATTCCATTTGGATTACATCACATTTTCTATTCACCGTTCTGGTTCGAATTTGGTCAGTACACAAATGCGGCTGGCGAATTAATCCGTGGTGACCAAAAAATCTTTATGGCACAGTTAAAAGACGGCGTAGAATTAACAGCAGGTACATTTACAACTGGTAAGTATCCGTTCATGATGTTCGGTCTTCCAGCAGCAGCTTTAGCGATGTACCATGAAGCACGTCCTGAAAATAAAACATTAGCAGCTGGTATTTTAGGTTCTGCTGCATTAACATCTTTCTTAACAGGTATTACAGAACCACTTGAATTTTCATTCTTATTCGTAGCACCAGTATTATTCGGGATTCACGCTGTATTTGCTGGTCTATCATTTATGACAATGCAAATTTTAGGTGTTAAAATTGGTATGACATTCTCTGGTGGTTTAATTGACTTTATTTTATTCGGTGTACTACCAGGCCGTACAGCATGGTGGTGGGTAATTGTTGTTGGTCTTGTACTAGCAGTTATTTACTACTTCGGATTCCGTTTTGCAATTCGCAAATGGGATTTAAAAACACCTGGTCGTGAAGTAGCAAATGCTAATGACGGTGCAGGAAAAGCAGAAGCAGGTGAACTTCCTCGTGAAGTATTAGTAGCACTTGGTGGTAAAGAAAATATCGCTTCTTTAGATGCTTGTATTACTCGTTTACGTGTTCAAGTTAACGAACAAAAAAATGTAAACAAAGACCGCTTAAAAGAACTTGGAGCAGCTGGTGTACTTGAAGTTGGAAATAACATTCAAGCTATTTTCGGACCGAAATCTGACACATTAAAATCACAAATTCATGATATTATGTCAGGTCGTACACCTCATGTTGAAAAAGAAGAGCCTGTAAAGGTAGAAGAAACTCCTCAAAAAGTTGATGAAAATGAAACAATCGTATCACCAATTGAAGGAAAAATCTTACCGATTACAGAAGTACCTGACCAAGTATTCTCAGGGAAAATGATGGGAGACGGATTTGCAATTGAGCCGACTGAAGGAACAGTAGTTTCTCCAGTAAACGGTGAGATTGTCAATGTATTCCCTACAAAACATGCGATTGGTATTCAGTCTGAAGGCGGAAAAGAAATATTAATCCACTTTGGTATTGATACTGTAAAATTAAATGGTGAAGGCTTTGAAGCACTTGTAGCACAAGGTGATAAAGTGAAACAAGGACAACCATTATTAAAAGTAGATCTTGCATTCGTAAAAGAAAATGCACCATCTATCATTACACCAATTGTCTTTACGAATTTACAACAAGGACAACAAGTCGAATTGAAAAAAGATGGAAATGTTAAGAAGGGCGACAACGCTATTATTGACATTCAGTAGGAATTTGACGCAAAATGTTTATAATTATAATAGGCGATGTGGTTGACCGAACATCGCCTATTATATACAATAGATGATGTAGTACTCACGTCTATACAACTAAAAAAAATCGTAATTTAAAGGAGATAAATTATCATGGAAAAAATCTTTAAAGTAACTAGCGACTCAGGAATTCATGCACGTCCAGCAACTCTACTTGTAAACACTGCAAGCAAATTCGGTTCTGACATTAACTTAGAGTATAACGGAAAAAACGTTAACTTAAAATCAATCATGGGCGTTATGTCTTTAGGTATTCAACAAGGCGCAGAAATTAAGATCACTGCAAATGGTGATGATGCAGCTCAAGCACTAGCAGCTATCGAAGAAACTATGAAAAACGAAGGATTAGGAGAATAATGACTCTTAATATCCAAGGGATCGCTGCATCAAGTGGGATTGCTATTGCAAAGGCTTTCAGACTTGAGAATCCTGAATTTAACATTGAAAAGAAATCAATTACAAACGAAGCTGCTGAAATTGCACGCTTAGACGCTGCGCTTGAGAAAGCAAAATCTGAACTAGAAGCTATTAAGGACCATGCTTTTGCTGAGCTAGGTGCTGATAAAGCTGCTATCTTTGAAGCACATTTATTAGTATTAAATGATCCGGAATTAGTAAATCCAGTAAAAGATAAAGTAAATAGCGAAAAAGTAAATGCTGAATTTGCAATGGATGAAGTTGCATCAATGTTTATTTCTATGTTTGAAAACATGGATAACGAATATATGAAAGAACGCGCTGCGGATATTCGCGACGTAACAAAACGTGTTCTTGCACATTTATTAGGAATTAACTTCTCAAACCCTGGTACAATTTCTGAAGAAGTAATCATCATTGCTGAAGATTTAACACCATCTGATACAGCTCAGTTAAACCGTAAGTATGCAAAAGGGTTCACAACTGATATCGGTGGACGTACATCTCACTCTGCAATTATGGCTCGTTCTATGGAAATTCCAGCTGTTGTTGGTACGAAAGTTGTTATGGAGAAAATCCAAAACGGTGATATCGTAATCATCGACGGTTTAGATGGAGAAGTAATTGTAAATCCATCAGAAGAAACTCTTCGTTCGTTTGAAGAAAAGAAAGCGAAATTTGAAGAGCAAAAAGCTGAATGGGCAAAATTAAAAGACCAAGCTACTGTAACAAGCGATGGACATCACGTTGAGCTTGTTGCTAATATCGGTACACCAAATGACGTACAAGGCATTATCGATAATGGCGGAGAAGGCGTTGGTTTATACCGTACAGAATTCTTATACATGGGCCGTGACAATCTTCCAACAGAAGAAGAGCAGTTCGAAGCGTATAAAGCAGTTCTTGAAGGTGTAAAAGAAGGTCAACCTGTTGTTGTTCGTACACTTGACATCGGTGGAGATAAAGAGCTTCCATACTTACATTTACCAAAAGAAATGAACCCATTCTTAGGATACCGTGCAATTCGCTTATGTCTTGATGAGCAAGATGTGTTCCGTACACAACTTCGTGCATTACTTCGTGCTAGCGTATACGGTAACTTAAAAATTATGTTCCCAATGATTGCAACTCTTGATGAGTTCCGTCAAGCAAAAGCGATCTTATTAGAAGAGAAAGCAAAACTTGTAGAAGCGGGTACAACTGTTTCTGATTCTATTGAAGTTGGTATGATGGTTGAAATTCCAGCTTCAGCAGTATTAGCAGATCAATTCGCAAAAGAAGTTGATTTCTTCTCTATTGGAACAAATGACTTAATCCAATACACAATGGCTGCAGACCGTATGAACGAACAAGTAGCTTACTTATACCAACCATATAACCCATCAATTTTACGTCTTGTAAAAATGGTTATCGATGCTGCTCATAAAGAAGGCAAATGGGCTGGTATGTGTGGTGAGATGGCGGGAGATTCACTTGCTATTCCATTATTATTAGGTTTAGGTTTAGATGAGTTCAGTATGAGTGCAACATCAATCCTTCCTGCAAGAACACAACTAAGCAAGTTGTCAAAAGCAGAAATGGAAACTTTGGCAGAAAAGGCATTAATGATGTCAACTGCTGAGGAAGTTGTTGAACTAGTTAAAAGCATATAATTATAAAAAAACCTGAGTCGATTTGAAATCGGTCTCAGGTTTTTTCTATGAGAAAAGTAAAGCTTATTTTCTTACTATAGAGGATAAGGGACAGAATTAGATAGCGATTGCGATAATATCAGTTGGGCATACACGTAAAATGCCAGTAAAAGTATTTTGGTTTTGATTATTTTGATTGTTCTTATCGTCTTTATTGTTATCTTTGTTGTTATTAGCTAAAGCAGAAAAAAGAGCAACACCGTTACAGAATCCTTCAAAAATTACATTGCGGAATGATTGGTGGCCTCTAATGCTTAAAAGAGAAATTTCTGTTCCAACTGAAATGCTAGCAAGTATGTTACATACAGCAGGTCGTTGTGGTCTAATTTCTTCTCTCTCTTTCTCGGTGGTTGCACACTCTTTCATGATGATGACATTCTCTAAAGTTATCACAGCATCCAAATGATCCAAACATAATCTTCATCACCCGCTTCACACTTATAATCTATGTAAGTTCGGTAGTTCGTGACTGGACAGAGAGTGGAATTCTTTCTAGGGGATTTTCTCATTTTAAACGACTAGATGGGTGTTTATTACGGGATGATGTTTAAAATTGGGAAAATATCATAAAAAAAGTGTAAAGACCACCAAAATGAATGAAATAGGTAATCTTTACACTTTTTTACTTTTATATAAAACGATGATATATACGGGAAGAGCTAAAAGTAGTGGTACGATAGATCGTGAGGTATGTAATCCTTCCTCTAATTGGAACGCTTCTTCCTTTGGGAATTGTAACACTGAAATATTTGCAGCATCGCCAATAAAATATAGAAGCAGTACAGTTACGATGTAACTTAAAAGCGCAATAAAGCTTCCGTATGAATTCAATGAAAATCCCTCTCTTGTTATCTATTTGTTACCATTGTATCATAATTGTAACAAAATAACACGCCTATATTTCAACAATCTAACAAACTTCGACATAAAACGTCATGTATTTTTATATAAAGGAAATGAATTTTATGATTTTACATGTATTAATGTCGAAATATCTAATTTGATATTACGAATATATGACAAAGAAAAGTAATAAAAAACGAAGGTA
>NZ_AYMH01000046.1:0-38507 GCF_000633475.1 Bacillus sp. H1a
TTTTGAAGGAATATGCCTTCAATAGTTTGGTGATGATGGCAGAGAGGTCACACCCGTTCCCATACCGAACACGGAAGTTAAGCTCTCTAGCGCCGATGGTAGTTGGGACCTTGTCCCTGTGAGAGTAGGACGTCGCCAAGCAAAAACCTAAGTCGATTCGACTTAGGTTTTTTTGTGTTTATTTTTATTTACCAAATGTTAAAATCCATAAATGTAATAGAGCTAAAGATGAAAAAAGAATAAAAATGAGGCTATTCAAAGTAATGGCAATGATTTTTTGTTTTCCAGGCTTTCCAAGTGCTCCTAAAATAATACCTATGATAGGACACAGTATTTCTATTACAAGTATATATTTTAAATAATGAGAGTAGAAAAAATGAGATGATATAAATAAGTATTCAATCATTACAGCAATTACTGCGATAGAGAAAAATAAATAGGATAATAGCATAGTTCTTTTTTTCACAGTTATCCTCCTTAGAAATTAAATTGCTACAATATAATTTCTATTGATGTATAGAACACAAGAGTGTATATATTTTGATTTAAAACATACTGAAGTACTATATAAACAATTATACGTAAAATAGATCTCTAGAAATATATATTCTAATTCCCTTTCCTTCTTGCATATAGTTGCAATTCTTCTTTTGAATATAACTAAAACACGAACGTTAACGATAAGTAATAAAAAAACATTCGATTATTTATTGACATTGTTTATGAAATATTGTTAATATAGCCATAGAAACAATAATATATAAGACCTCATATAATCGCGGGGATATGGCCTGCAAGTCTCTACCTAACGACCGTTATTCGTTAGACTATGAGGGAAAGTCACTCGGTATTTTTCTATTCACAAGGGATACGTATGCCTGAGTAGAGCGCTTTCTCTCATAGTAAAAGAGAAACTGTTCTATTTCAGGCTTTTTTTATTTGAATCGGAGGGATTCTAATATGAAATCACTAGTTGGAGTCATAATGGGAAGCACGTCAGACTGGGAAACAATGAAATATGCTTGTGACATTTTAGATGAATTAAATATACCGTATGAGAAAAAAGTTGTATCCGCTCATCGGACTCCGGATTATATGTTTGAATATGCAGAAACAGCTCGTGAACGTGGATTAAAAGTTATTATTGCTGGAGCTGGTGGAGCAGCGCATTTACCAGGAATGGTTGCAGCGAAGACAAATCTTCCTGTAATCGGTGTTCCAGTTCAATCAAAAGCATTAAACGGCTTAGATTCATTATTATCCATCGTCCAAATGCCAGGAGGGGTTCCAGTTGCAACTGTTGCAATTGGTAAGGCTGGTTCAACAAATGCTGGATTACTTGCTGCACAAATACTTGGATCATTTCATGATGACATACATGATGCATTAGAACTGAGACGAGAAGCTATTGAGAAAACTGTGCGTGAAGGTAGTGAGCTAGTATGACGAGAATCATTTTACCTGGAAAAACAATCGGCATTATTGGAGGCGGCCAGCTTGGAAGAATGATGGCGCTGGCAGCTAAGGAGATGGGATATAAAATTGCTGTTTTAGATCCTACAAAACATTCACCATGTGCACAAGTTGCTGATGTTGAAGTTGTTGCACCGTATGACGATTTAAAAGCAATTCAGCATTTAGCAGAGATAAGCGACGTTGTCACATATGAATTTGAGAATATTGATTATAGATGTTTACAATGGCTTGAAAAACATGCTTACTTACCACAAGGTAGTCAGTTGTTAAATAAAACGCAAAATCGTTTTACAGAAAAGAATGCAATTGAGAAAGCTGGGTTACCAGTAGCAACGTATAGATTAGTTCAAAATCAAGATCAGCTTACTGAAGCGATTGCTGAGTTATCATTTCCTTCCGTCTTAAAAACGACGACAGGTGGATATGATGGGAAAGGGCAAGTTGTTTTAAGAAGTGAAGCTGATGTTGAGAAGGCACGAGAGCTTGCGAATGAAGCAGAGTGCATTCTAGAAAAATGGGTGCCTTTTGAAAAAGAAGTATCAGTTATTGTAATTCGTAGTGTAAGTGGTGAAACGAAAGTATTTCCGGTAGCGGAAAATATTCATGTGAATAACATCTTGCATGAATCTATCGTTCCAGCTCGCATTACAGAAGAACTTTCTCAAAAAGCAATTGCTTACGCAAAAGTGCTTGCGGATGAATTAGAACTTGTGGGAACACTTGCGGTAGAGATGTTTGCTACTGCTGACGGTGAGATTTACATTAATGAATTAGCACCAAGACCTCACAATTCAGGGCACTATACACTTGATGCATGTGAAACGAGCCAATTTGGTCAACATATTCGAGCAATCTGTAATTTACCTCTTGGAGAAACAAATTTGTTAAAACCAGTTGTCATGGTGAACATTTTAGGCGAACATATAGAAGGGGTCCTAGGACAAGTGAATGGATTAACCGGGTGCTATTTACACTTGTATGGAAAAGAAGAAGCAAAAGCGCAGCGAAAAATGGGGCATGTTAATATTTTAAATGATAATATTGAAGTCGCTCTAGAAAAAGCGAAGAGTTTGCATATTTGGGACCATCAAGAACAACTGTTGGAGGGAAAAAGATGATTAGTCGTTATACACGCCCTGAAATGGGTGCGATTTGGACGGAAGAAAACAAATTTAAAGCGTGGTTAGAAGTTGAGATTTTAGCTTGTGAAGCATGGGCTGAGCTTGGCGATATTCCAAAAGAGGATGTTAAAAAAATTCGTGAGCATGCATCATTTGATATCGATCGTATTTATGAAATTGAAAAAGAGACACGTCATGACGTAGTTGCATTCACTCGTGCTGTATCAGAAACACCAGCATTAGGTGAGGAACGTAAATGGGTTCATTACGGTTTAACATCTACAGACGTAGTAGATACAGCGTTATCTTATATCTTAAAACAAGCGAATGAAATCTTATTAAAAGACTTAGAAAACTTTGTTAGCATTTTAGCTAATAAAGCAAAAGAGCATAAATACACGATCATGATGGGAAGAACACACGGTGTTCATGCAGAACCAACAACATTTGGTTTAAAACTTGGTCTTTGGTATGAAGAAATGAAACGTAACGTAGAGCGTTTCAAACAAGCTGCTAATACAGTTCGCGTTGGTAAATTATCTGGTGCGGTTGGTACATTTGCAAATATCGATCCATTCGTAGAAAAGTATGTTTGTGAAAACTTAGGATTAGAAGCAGCACCTATTTCAACACAAACATTGCAACGTGATCGCCATGCTCATTACATGTCAACACTTGCACTAATCGCAACATCTATTGAAAAGATGGCAGTTGAGATTCGTGGTTTACAAAAGAGTGAAACACGCGAAGTTGAAGAGGCTTTCGCAAAAGGTCAAAAAGGATCTTCTGCAATGCCACATAAACGTAATCCAATTGGATCTGAAAATATGACTGGTTTAGCTCGTGTTATCCGCGGTTATATGATGACAGCTTACGAGAATGTTCCATTATGGCATGAGCGCGATATCTCTCACTCTTCAGCAGAACGCGTAATTTTACCAGATGCTACAATCGCGTTAAATTACATGTTAAATCGCTTTGGTAATATCGTTAAAAACTTAACTGTATACCCAGAGAATATGAAACGTAATATGACAAGAACATACGGCTTAATTTACTCTCAACGCGTAATGCTTACACTAATCGACAAAGGTATGGTACGTGAAGAAGCTTATGATATCGTACAGCCTAAAGCGATGGAAGCTTGGGAAACACAAGTACAATTTAAAGAACTTGTAGAAGCTGATGAGCGTATTACGAGCAAGTTAACGCAAGAAGAAATTAATGAATGCTTCAACTATGAGCATCATATGCAACACGTTGATACAATCTTTGAACGCCTTGGATTAAACGAAGCGTAAAATTTTATATGGCACAGAATAGAGTCATTCTGTGCCATTCTTTATAAAAATATTATTCACATTTTTCAAACTACAGGGGGCTTGCGAAATGCAAAAGCTAGAATTGCTGTATGAAGGTAAGGCAAAAAGAATTTATCGTACAGAATCAGCAGATATGGTTTGGGTAGAGTACAAAGATAGTGCGACTGCTTTCAATGGGGAGAAAAAAGAGACGATTACAGGAAAAGGTCGTTTGAACAATGAGATTACAACTTTATTGTTCAGAAAGTTACAAGAAGTAGGAATAAAAACACATTTTGTTGAGAAGTTATCTGAAACAGAGCAACTTGTAAAAAAAGTGAGTATTATTCCTCTAGAAGTTGTCACAAGAAATGTAATTGCAGGAAGTCTTTCAAAACGATTAGGAATGGAAGAGGGAACTGTACTTGCAGAACCAATCGTAGAATTTTACTTCAAAGATGATGATTTAGGAGATCCGCTTGTAACGGAAGATCATATTCGTGTATTAAACGTTGCATCACCAGAGCAAGTAAGCGTATTACGAGATATGGCTCTACAAATCAATCAAGTATTGATTGAGCATTTCGCAAGCTGTCGTGTAAGATTAGTAGATTTTAAATTAGAGTTTGGTGTAACTGAAGAAGGAGAAATCATATTAGCGGATGAAATTTCGCCAGATACTTGCCGTTTATGGGATGAAACGAGCAATGAAAAATTTGATAAAGACGTATTCCGTCGCGATCTTGGAAATTTAACAGAAGCTTATGAAGAGATTTTAAAACGTTTAGGGGGAATTTCACATGTATAAAGTTAAGGTATATGTAACGTTAAGAGAAAGCGTATTAGATCCACAAGGAACAGCAGTAAAAGGGGCACTTCATAGTCTTTCGTTCACAGAAGTACAAGACGTTCGAATCGGAAAGTACATGGAACTAACAATTGATAAATCAGTATCTGACCTTGACGCAAAGGTAAAGGAAATGTGTGAAAAACTATTAGCGAACGTTGTAATGGAAGACTTCCGTTATGAAGTTGAGGAGGTTGTCGCACAGTGAAATTTGCCGTAATAGTATTTCCGGGTTCGAACTGTGATGTCGATATGTTCCATGCAATTAAAGATGAGCTTGGCGAAGAAGTAGATTACGTTTGGCACGATACAGAGAATTTAGATGAATATGATGCAATTTTACTACCAGGTGGATTCTCATACGGTGACTACTTACGCTGTGGTGCTATTTCTCGCTTTGCTAATGTAATGAAAGCAGTGCAAAAAGCTGCTGAGCAAGGAAAGCCGATTTTAGGTGTATGTAATGGATTCCAGATTCTTGTTGAATCAGGATTACTACCAGGAGCATTAATGAGAAATAAAAACTTAAAATTTATGTGTCGTACTGTTCAGTTACGCGTTGAAAACAACGAAACGATGTTTACATCACAATATGAAAAAGATGAAGTAATTAATATTCCAATCGCACATGGTGAGGGAAATTACTATTGTGATGAAGAAACTCTTAAACAATTAGAAGAGAACAATCAAATCGCATTCCGTTACGTAGAAAATCCGAACGGTAGTGTTTCAGATATTGCTGGTATTGTAAATGAAAAAGGAAATGTACTTGGTATGATGCCACACCCAGAGCGTGCTGTAGATGAATTACTTGGCGGTGCTGAAGGGTTAAAAGTCTTTCAATCTATCTTAAAACAGTGGAGGGAAACATATGTCGTTAATGCTTGAACCAAATCCAACACAAATTAAAGAAGAGCGTATATATGCGGAAATGGGGCTAACAGACGAAGAGTTTGCCATGGTTGAAAAGATTCTAGGCCGTTTGCCGAATTATACAGAAACAGGGCTATTCTCTGTAATGTGGTCTGAACATTGTAGTTATAAAAATTCAAAGCCAGTTCTTCGCAAGTTCCCAACAACAGGTGAGCGTGTCCTACAAGGACCTGGAGAAGGTGCTGGAATTGTAGATATCGGTGATAATCAAGCTGTTGTATTTAAAATGGAAAGTCATAACCATCCTTCTGCTATTGAACCATATCAAGGAGCAGCAACAGGTGTTGGCGGTATTATTCGCGATGTATTCTCTATGGGAGCACGTCCAGTAGCTTTATTAAACTCACTTCGCTTCGGGGAATTACAATCACCACGCGTGAAATATTTATTCGAAGAAGTAGTAGCGGGAATCGCAGGATACGGTAACTGCATCGGTATTCCTACTGTTGGTGGAGAAGTACAGTTTGATCCATGTTACGAAGGAAATCCACTTGTAAATGCAATGTGCGTAGGCTTAATTAATCATGAAGATATTAAAAAAGGGCAAGCACATGGTGCTGGTAATACAGTAATGTACGTAGGAGCATCAACTGGCCGTGATGGTATTCACGGTGCAACATTCGCATCTGAAGAGCTATCTGAAAGCTCAGAAGCGAAACGTCCGGCGGTTCAAGTAGGGGATCCATTTATGGAGAAACTTCTTATTGAAGCTTGCTTAGAATTAATTCAATCGGATGCACTTGTTGGAATTCAAGATATGGGAGCTGCTGGTTTAACATCATCTTCTGCGGAAATGGCAAGTAAAGCAGGTATGGGTATTGAAATGTACTTAGATGATGTACCGCAGCGTGAAACAGGAATGACACCGTATGAAATGATGCTATCTGAATCACAAGAGCGTATGTTAATTGTTGTGAAAAAAGGTAGAGAGCAAGAAATAGTAGATTTATTCGAGAAGTACGGTCTTGCAGCAGTTACGATGGGGAAAGTAACTGAAGATAAAATGCTTCGCTTATTCCATAAAGGTGAAATGGTAGCTGAGGTTCCAGCAGATGCACTTGCAGAAGAAGCGCCAATTTATCATAAACCATCAAAAGAAGCAGCATACTTTACTGAGTTCCAGCAGATGAAAGTGGAAACACCGCAAGTAGAAGATTATAAAGAAACGTTATTCGCTTTACTACAACAACCGACAATTGCAAGTAAAGAGTGGGTATATGATCAATATGATTACCAAGTACGCACAAGCACAGTTGTTACACCAGGTTCAGATGCAGCGGTTGTACGTGTACGCGGTACAGAAAAAGGATTAGCAATGACGACAGATTGTAACTCTCGCTACATTTACTTAGATCCAGAAATGGGCGGTAAAATTGCAGTAGCAGAGGCAGCGCGTAATATCGTATGTTCTGGTGGAGAGCCGCTTGCAATTACAGATTGCTTAAACTTTGGTAACCCAGAAAAACCAGAAATCTTCTGGCAAATTGAGAAATCGGTAGATGGTATGAGTGAAGCTTGTCGCACTTTACAAACGCCAGTTATCGGCGGAAACGTATCAATGTATAACGAGCGTAGTGGTGAAGCGGTATATCCAACACCGACTGTTGGTATGGTTGGTCTTGTCCATGATTTAAAACATGTAACAACACAAGAATTTAAGCAAGCTGGCGATTTAGTTTACGTAATTGGAGAGACGAAAGCTGAATTTGGTGGAAGTGAATTACAGAAAATGGTCCACGGCAAAATTTTCGGCCAATCACCAAGTATCGATCTAGATGTAGAATTAAAACGCCAAAAACAAGTATTAGAAGCAATTCAAGCTGGCCTTGTTCAATCGGCACATGATGTTGCTGAAGGTGGTTTAGCAGTTGCAATTTCTGAAAGTGCAATTGGTGCTAACGGTTTAGGTGCTACTGTGAAATTAGACGGTGAAGCAACGGCGGTATTATTTGCGGAATCACAATCTCGCTTCGTTCTAACTGTAAAACGTGAAAATAAAGAAGCGTTCGAGAAAGTCGTTGAAGCAATTCAAGTTGGGGCAGTGACAGATACAAATGAAGTAACAATTCATAATGAAGAAAATGAAGTATTACTTACAGCAAATGTAGATGAAATGAGAAAGGCTTGGAAAGGGGCAATCCCATGCTTGCTGAAATAAAGGGGTTAAATGAAGAATGTGGCGTTTTCGGAATTTGGGGGCATGAAAATGCAGCACAAGTTTCGTACTACGGATTGCACAGTTTGCAGCACCGTGGGCAAGAGGGCGCAGGCATTGTTGTAAATAATGGGGAAAAAATCATCGGTCACAAGGGGTTAGGTTTAATATCAGAAGTGTTTTCAAGAGGTGAGCTAGAAGGATTAAACGGAAAATCAGCAATTGGACACGTGCGATATGCGACAGCAGGTGGAAGTGAAGTTGCTAATGTTCAACCATTATTATTCCGTTTTTCTGATCATAGTATGGCGCTAGCTCATAACGGAAATTTAATTAACGCAAAGATGCTTCGCCGTGAATTAGAGGCAGAGGGAAGCATTTTTCAAACAAGTTCAGATACAGAGGTACTTTTACATCTAATTAAACGTAGTACAAAAGATTCTTTAATTGAAAGTGTAAAAGACGCTCTAAATAAAGTGAAAGGTGCGTTTGCATATCTTTTACTAACTGGAAATGAAATGATTGTTGCGCTAGATCCAAATGGATTCCGTCCCCTTTCAATTGGGAAGATGGGTGATGCTTACGTTGTAGCATCAGAAACATGCGCTTTCGATGTAGTAGGTGCAACATACATTCGTGATGTAGAACCTGGTGAATTACTTATCATTAATGATGAAGGAATTCACGTAGATCGTTTCACAAATGATGTAGAACATGCAATTTGTAGTATGGAATACATTTACTTTGCACGCCCAGATTCTAATATTGCAGGCGTTAACGTTCATGCAGCACGTAAAAACATGGGGAAACGTTTAGCGGCAGAAGCTCCTATTGAAGCTGATGTTGTTACTGGTGTACCAGACTCTAGTATTTCAGCAGCAATCGGTTATGCTGAGGCGACAGGTATTCCGTATGAGTTAGGATTAATTAAAAATCGTTACGTTGGACGTACGTTTATTCAACCTTCTCAAGAACTGCGAGAGCAAGGGGTAAAGATGAAGCTTTCTGCAGTAAGAGGTGTAGTTGAGGGGAAACGAGTTGTTATGATTGACGACTCTATCGTAAGAGGAACGACAAGCAAACGAATTGTTCGTATGCTTCGTGAAGCTGGAGCGACAGAGGTTCATGTAAGAATTGCTTCACCACCTCTGAAGTATCCATGCTTCTATGGCATTGATATTCAAACGAGAAAAGAATTAATTGCAGCAAATAATACAGTAGAAGAAATCCGTGAAATGATCGGTGCGGATTCACTAACATTTTTAAGTGAAGATGGGTTAGTAGATGCAATTGGACGTCCATATGAAGGGAAATATGGCGGCCTATGTATGGCTTACTTTAATGGGGACTATCCAACAGCTCTTTATGATTATGAGCAAGAGCTTTTAGAAAGTATGAAATAAGAAGAAAAAAGCTTCTACTTCTTTTGATGTAGAAGCTAGCTTCTTTCTTAAAACGGCCGCCCTGGATGGGGAGAAATTAAAAGACGAGGTGTAAATAACGATGGCGAATGCATATAAGCAAGCAGGAGTAGATATTGAAGCTGGATATGAAGCGGTATCTCGCATGAAAAAACACGTACAAACAACAATGAGAAAAGAAGTACTAGGCGGTTTAGGCGGTTTTGGAGGTATGTTTGATCTATCAAAATTTGCATTAGAAGAACCTGTATTAGTATCTGGAACAGATGGCGTGGGAACGAAATTGATGCTCGCTTTTATGGCAGATAAACATGACACAATTGGTATTGATGCAGTAGCAATGTGTGTAAATGATATTGTTGTCCAAGGGGCAGAGCCGCTTTTCTTCCTTGATTATATTGCTTGTGGTAAAGCTGAACCTAGTAAAATTGAAAACATCGTCAAAGGTATATCAGAGGGCTGTCGCCAAGCTGGTTGTGCATTAATTGGTGGGGAAACAGCTGAAATGCCAGGTATGTATTCTACAGAAGAATACGATTTAGCTGGTTTTACAGTTGGAATTGTTGATAAAAAGAAAATTGTAACAGGTGGAAAGATTAAAGCTGGTCATGTATTAATTGGCTTAGCATCTAGTGGTATTCATAGTAACGGTTATTCATTAGTACGAAAGGTGTTACTAGAAGATGGACAGTTATCTTTAGACCGTATTTATGGGCGTTTAGAACTACCTCTTGGTGAAGAATTATTAAAACCAACGAAAATTTATGTCAAACCTATTTTAGAACTATTGAAGAAACATGAAGTATACGGTATGGCGCATATTACAGGTGGCGGGTTCATTGAAAATATTCCACGTATGTTGCCAGAAGGAATCGGTGCAGAAATTGAACTAGGGTCTTGGGAAATTCAGCCGATCTTCAGTTTACTTCAAGAAGTTGGGAAACTAGAAGAGAAAGAAATGTTCAATATTTTTAACATGGGTATTGGTATGGTAGTAGCGGTGAAAGAAGAAGATGCAAAAGATGTTGTTCGTCTTCTTGAAGAGCAAGGAGAAACAGCTCGTATTATTGGACGTACTGTACAAGGGGCTGGCGTTACCTTTAATGGGGGCACAGCACTATGAGTAGATTAGCAGTTTTTGCTTCTGGAAGCGGATCTAACTTTCAATCTCTCGTTAATGCAGTAGAAGAAAAAAGATTGGATGCAGATATTAGTCTATTAGTATGTGATAAACCAGAGGCACGCGTTATTGGGCGGGCACATTATCATCATATTCCGTGTTTCGCCTTTTCAGCGAAAGCATATGAGTCAAAGGAAGCATTTGAAAAAGAAATATTAAAGAAACTAGAAGAATATGAAATTGATTATGTTATTTTAGCTGGATATATGCGTTTAATTGGGCCGACTTTACTAGAAGCGTACGGCGGGAAGATTATTAATATTCATCCATCACTACTACCGAGTTTTCCAGGTAAAGATGCTGTCGGTCAAGCATTAGAAGCAGGTGTGAAAGTAACTGGAGTAACAATTCATTATGTAGATGCAGGTATGGATACAGGCCCAATTATTGCACAAGAAGCAGTAGTTGTATCTGAAGGGGATACGAGAGAAAGCTTACAAAAGAAAATTCAACAAGTTGAGCATAAATTGTACGTCAATACAGTGAATCAAATTGTTCAGTCTGTGAAAGAACCAACCGTTAACTAACATACAACCAGGGGTGAAGGATAAATGAAAAAGCGTGCATTAGTAAGTGTTTCAGATAAAACAGGTGTAGTAGAATTTGTTAAAGGTTTACTTGAACAAGGGATTGAAGTTATTTCAACAGGTGGTACGAAAAAATTACTAGAAGAAAACGGTTTACAAGTAATCGGTATTTCTGAAGTAACTGGTTTCCCTGAAATTATGGATGGACGTGTAAAAACATTACATCCAAATATCCATGGTGGTCTATTAGCAGTACGTGATAATGAAACGCATGTGGCGCAAATGAATGAATTAGGTATTCAAGCAATTGATTTTGTTGTTGTAAACTTATATCCATTCAAAGAAACAATCGCTAAGCCTGATGTAACATTTGCTGATGCAATTGAAAATATTGATATCGGTGGCCCAACAATGATTCGCTCTGCTGCGAAAAATCATAAATTTGTATCGGTAATTGTAGATCCGGTAGATTATGATGTTGTATTAGCAGAACTGAAAGAGAACGGTGAAGTAGCAGATGAAACGAAACGTAAATTAGCAGCGAAAGTATTCCGTCATACAGCAGCATATGATGCATTAATTTCTAATTATTTAACAGAGCAAATGGGTGAAGAAAGCCCAGAAACATTAACTGTGACATTTGAGAAAAAACAAGATTTACGTTATGGAGAAAATCCACATCAAAAAGCAACATTCTATAAAGCACCATTCGCTGCAACTTCTTCTGTTGCATACGCAGAACAGTTGCACGGTAAAGAATTGTCTTATAACAATATCAACGATGCAGACGCAGCACTTAGCATTGTAAAAGAATTTACAGAACCAGCAGTAGTAGCGGTAAAACATATGAATCCATGTGGGGTTGGAGTGGGTGCTGATATTCATGAAGCATACATACGTGCTTATGAAGCGGATCCAGTATCAATCTTCGGAGGCATTATTGCAGCAAATCGTGAAATTGATAAAGCTACAGCTGAAAAGCTACATGAGATTTTCTTAGAAATTGTTATTGCACCTTCTTTCTCACAGGAAGCTTTAGAAGTGTTGCAAAGTAAGAAAAACTTACGCCTACTAACTGTAAATATTGAAAAGGCAACGACTGCAAGCAAAAAGCTAACTTCTGTACAAGGTGGTCTTCTTGTTCAAGAGGAAGATACGTTATCATTAGATGAAAGTACGATTTCGATTCCTACGAAACGTGAACCATCAGAGCAAGAATGGAAAGATTTAAAACTAGCTTGGAAAGTTGTAAAACATGTGAAATCAAATGCAATTGTTTTAGCGAAAGATGATATGACAATTGGCGTCGGTGCTGGACAAATGAACCGTGTAGGTTCTGCAAAAATTGCAATTACACAAGCTGGCGAAAAAGCACAAGGCAGCGCACTTGCATCTGATGCCTTCTTCCCAATGCCAGATACAGTAGAAGAAGCAGCAAAAGCAGGTATTACAGCAATTATCCAACCAGGTGGATCAATCCGTGATGAGGATTCTATTAAGATGGCAGATGAGTATGGGATTGCGATGGTGTTCACTGGCGTACGTCATTTCAAACATTAATAGAGGATGTTTAAAAAGTCCGGTCAAGATAACCTTCGCATGTCGTCGTTGCATTGCCAGTGCGGTACTCATGTAGGAAAGCTGCACTCCGTGTCCTCCTGGCGAATGTGCCTCGACCTGCTCGGTTCTCTCGATCCTCCTTTTTAAACTTTAATTGATATGAAAACAAACTAGGAGCATAGCTTCTAGTTTGTACTTATTTAATTATTGGAGGATGAAATATGAACGTTTTAGTAATCGGCCGCGGTGGACGTGAGCATGCTTTAGCTTGGAAGTTTGCACAATCTGAAAATGTAGAAAAAGTATATGTAGCACCAGGTAATGAAGGTATGCGCGATGTTGCAACACCAATTGATATTGATGAAAACGATTTTGATGCACTAGTCTTATTTGCAAAAGAAAACAATGTAGGCTTAACTTTCGTTGGACCAGAAATTCCACTTATGAACGGAATTGTTGATCGTTTTAAAGAAGAGGGACTTCGTGTATTTGGTCCTAATAAAGCGGCTGCTGTTATTGAAGGTAGTAAAGCTTTTACAAAAGAACTTATGAAAAAGTATGATATTCCAACTGCGGCATATGAAACTTTTACAGACTACGAAGAGGCAGTAAAGTACATTCAAAAAGTTGGTGCACCGATTGTAATTAAGGCGGATGGATTAGCTGCTGGTAAAGGTGTAACAGTAGCAATGACGCTTGAAGAGGCATTACAAGCTGTGAAAGAAATGCTACAAGATGTGAAATTCGGCGAAGCAAGTAAGAAGGTTGTTATTGAAGAGTTTTTAGATGGACAAGAATTTTCATTAATGGCATTCGTGAATGGAACAACTGTGCATCCAATGGTAATTGCTCAAGATCATAAACGGGCTTTTGATGGCGATAAAGGTCCTAATACAGGCGGAATGGGCGCATATTCTCCAGTACCACAAATTCCAGAATCAGCAGTTCAAGAGGCGATTAAAACAGTATTGCATCCAACTGCTAAAGCGATGATCCAAGAAAATCGTTCATTTACAGGAATTTTATATGCGGGACTTATTTTAATGAATGATGGTCCAAAGGTAATTGAATTTAATGCACGCTTTGGTGATCCTGAAACAGAAGTTGTATTACCTCGCTTAGAAAACGATTTAGTTGATGTATGTAACGCTGTATTAGATGAAAGTGAATTAACATTAGAATGGTCAGAGGAAGCAGTAATCGGTGTCGTACTTGCTTCAAAAGGATATCCAGAAGCATATAAAAAAGGTGAGATTATTACAGGATTAGATGCATTGCAAGATGTAATTGTTTTCCATGCGGGTACGGTGATGAAACATGGGGATTTTGTAACAAATGGTGGTCGCGTATTGTTTGTTGCTTGCAAGGCAAAAAATTTACAAGAGGCGAAAGATAAAGTCTATAAAGAAATCGGTAAAATTGAGAGTGATGGTCTATTTTATCGAAGTGATATAGGATATCGTGCAATTGGACATGAGATGACGAGAAGCTAATGTATAAAAAATCCCGCTGATTTCTCAGCGGGATTTTTATGCATCTTTATCTTTTTTCAATTTTCCTTTTTGCTTTGCCATTTCTCGAAGTAAATACTCGATGTGTGCATTGACGCTACGAAACTCATCATTCGCCCATTTTTCGATGACTGCGTGTAATTCAGGATCAATACGTAATGGAAAGCTTTTCTTTTTAGCCATAATTACTTACAACCTTTAGTAGAGGCTTCCTGTATTAATAACTGGCTGCGCACCTTTATCTGAAACGATGGCAACTAATAAGTTGTTTACCATATTTGCTTTACGCTCATCATCTAATTCAAGTACGCCTTCTTCATCTAACATATGGATTGAATCTTTAGCCATCTTCACAGCACCTTCAACAATCTCTTTTCTAGCAGCTAATACTGCTTTTGCTTGTTGACGTTGTAGCATTGCATGGGCAATTTCTGTTGCGTAAGCTAAATGCGTTAAACGAGTTTCTAACACTTCTACACCAGCAATTTCAAGACGGGCTTCTAATTCACGTTTTAGCTCTTCTGAAATTTCCTCAGTATTTCCACGTAACGTGATACAAGTTTCATCTTGGAAATTATCATAAGGATATTTTGTTGCAACGTGGCGGATTGCTGTTTCGCTTTGAATTTCTACGAATCGATCGTAATGCTCAACACCAAACATTGCTTTTGCAGAATCAACAACTTTGTATACAATAACAGCTGCAATTTCAATTGGATTTCCCTCAACATCGTTTACTTTTAATTTCTTACTGTTAAAGTTTTCAACACGTAAAGATACAGTTTGACGGAATGCGAATGGAATTGTTAAAAATAAACCGTTTTGACGAATTGTCCCTAAATAATTACCGAAAAACGTAATTACTTTCGCTTGGTTCGGTTGAACGATACCAATACCTGTCGCGAGAACCGCAGCTAAAATAATAGTTAATGCTGCTACTATGAAAATTTCTTGCACAAGGCAAAATACACCGATAGCGGCTAAAATCAAAATCCCAATAATACCGAGAAAACCATTTACATAAAAAACTTGTTTTTCTTTCATATGATCGCCTCCTGATATAAAAATGATATCACTTTTATATCATTACATGCAAGGGGTTATACCTAATTTTCTGAATTTTATTAATTGATATCTTTTATGTATGTTTTAGGGATAAAACTCCGAAAAACAAGAATGTATGTTCTGTTTTGTGATAAAATAAAGAAGACTTAGCCGCCCACTGCAGCAGCTAAGTCTCTTTGAGAGCATCTTGCATCGTGACAAATGATTCAAAGCGGTTTTGCCAGGATTAATTCTTCAATCGCTGACTCAATCTCTTTGTCAGAAGCATCATAACTTCCATTTGACTTTGGTTTGTCATGACTGGAAGCTTGATTAACTTCTTTTTTAGTATGTCCTTTTTCAGTAAAATTCATGCTAGGCATTTTAAATGCGCCCATATTCATATATTTCCCAAATTTACACACTTCAGCAATAGGGCAGAAACGAACAATTCCCTCTGCAATTTTCATTGCACCTATCCATAGCAAAACTTTAGACCAAGTGCAATGTGGTTTGCGTACGAGCTTGGCAGTACTACAACCGAGTAAGATGAATCCGAGTGTAATTCGAATTAGAGCACTAATTGTACCGATGTTTTGCTTCATTAGAAAAACACTCCTTTTAGATTAACTTCGAAATAGAAAATACTATTTCATTTGTTAGTATTCCGTATAAGTTTTTTGATATGTAATCCAACATTTGACGTTGAAAAAGATGTTGGATTGGGCGTGTGTGTAGGTAGCTTTTTTTGTTATAATGAAAGAATGCATAAAAGGAAGTTCAAAACTTGACCATCCTTTTTAAACAGATGTAGTAGAGGAAGTTCAAAAATCCCGATAAAAATTAACTGCTCTTTTGAGTAGGAATATAGATATGATTAGAAAAAAGAAAGGGTGTTTTCATGTACGATATTTCCAAATGGAAACATGTATTTAAGCTTGATCCAAATAAGGAGTTAAGCGATGAACATTTAGAAATGATTTGTGAATCAGGAACAGACGCTGTAATTGTCGGCGGAAGTGATGGAGTTACAATTGATAACGTATTACACATGCTAGTTAGCATTCGTAGATATGCAGTTCCTTGTGTGTTAGAGGTTTCTGATGTGGAAGCAATCACACCAGGTTTTGATTTTTATTACATTCCAAGTGTTTTAAATAGCCGAAAAGTAGAATGGATAACGGGTGTTCATCATGAGGCATTGAAAGAATTTGGGGATATTATGGACTGGGACGAAATTTTCATGGAAGGGTATTGTGTTTTAAATCCCGAAGCGAAAGTAGCCCAGCTTACAGATGCAAAATGTGATTTAACAGAAGATGATGTTATTGCATACGCGCGTTTAGCAGACAAGCTATTACATTTACCGATATTCTATTTAGAATATAGCGGTACGTATGGAGATATTGAACTTGTTAAAAATGTAAAAGCAGAATTGAAACAAGCGAAGCTATATTATGGCGGTGGTATTTCTAATGCAGAACAAGCAAAAGAAATGGCACAGTATGCTGATACAGTAGTTATTGGAAATGTTATTTATGATGATATAAAAGCTGCGTTAAAAACAGTGAAAGCAGTAAAAGGAGAGTAGGTGCAGGCACATATGAGTATGACAGATAGGTTATTAAATGGTTTAAACCCACAGCAACAAAAAGCAGTACAAACAACGAATGGACCACTACTATTAATGGCAGGCGCAGGTAGTGGTAAAACACGTGTGTTAACACATCGTATTGCGTATTTACTTGGTGAAAAAGGTGTGGCGCCATGGAATGTATTAGCGATTACCTTTACAAATAAGGCTGCCCGTGAAATGCGCGAGCGTATTGATACACTTGTTGGACCAGAAGCGGAAGACATTTGGATTTCTACGTTTCACTCTATGTGCGTACGTATTTTGCGACGTGATATAGACCGTATTGGTGTTAATCGTAACTTTACGATTTTAGATGCAGGTGATCAGCTAACTGTTGTGAAGAAAATTATGAAAGAGCGCAATATTGATCCGAAGAAATTTGAGCCGCGCTCTATTTTAGCCGGTATTAGTAATGCGAAAAATGAACTGTTATCTGCAGATAAATATGCAAAAAAAATTACAATCGCTGATCCATATGAAAAATTAACGAGTGATGTATATACAGAATATCAAAAACGTCTTCTGAAAAATAACTCATTAGACTTTGATGATTTAATTATGACAACGATTCAGCTATTTGAGCGTGTTCCAGAAGTACTAGAGTTTTATCAGCGTAAGTTCCAATATATTCACGTTGATGAGTATCAAGATACGAACAAAGCGCAGTACCTTCTTGTTAAACATTTAGCAGCACGTTTTAAAAATCTATGCGTTGTAGGTGATTCTGACCAGTCTATTTACCGCTGGCGTGGTGCAGACATTTCTAACATTTTGTCATTTGAAAAAGACTATGAGAATGCGCAAGTTATCCTGTTAGAACAAAACTATCGTTCGTCACAAAATATTTTAAATGCAGCTAATGCTGTTATTGAAAAAAATTCAAACCGTAAACCGAAGAAATTATGGACAGACAATCAAGTTGGAAGTAAAATCTCGTATTATCGTGCTGCAACCGAAAAGGACGAAGCGTATTTTGTTGCGAAAAAAATTCGTGATGATATTCAAATGGGGAACCGAAAATATACTGATTTTGCGGTATTATACCGTACGAATGCCCAGTCTCGTATGGTCGAGGAGATTTTCCTAAAATCTAATATCCCTTACAAAATTGTCGGAGGTACTAAGTTCTACGACCGTAAAGAGATTAAAGATATTTTGGCGTATTTACGTCTAATTGGGAATCCAGATGATGAGATTAGTTTTGCACGTATTATTAACATGCCAAAGCGCGGGATTGGTGCTACTTCCATCGATAAAATTATTAATTATGGCGTACAAAATGGAATTTCATTAACTGCTGTATTCGATGAGATTGAGCATGTTGGAGTAAGTGCAAAAATAACAAAGGCAGTAAAAGAATTCGCAAGTTTATTACACAACTGGGTAAATATGCAAGAGTATTTATCTGTTACAGAATTAGTAGAAGAAGTTATTGAAAAAACAGGCTATCGCGATATGTTGAAAAATGAGCGTTCTTTAGAAGCAGAAGGCCGTTTAGAAAACTTAGATGAGTTTTTATCTGTTACGCAAACATTTGAATCTCAAAGCGAAGATAAGAGCCTTGTTGCATTCTTAACAGACTTAGCTCTTGTGGCGGATATTGATCGCGTAGATGAAGATCCAACTGCTGGTGAAGAAGTTATTTTAATGACGATGCACTCAGCGAAAGGATTAGAATTCCCAGTTGTCTTTATTGTTGGTTTAGAGGAAGGGATATTCCCGCATACTCGTTCTCTTATGGAAGAAGATGAAATGCAAGAAGAGCGCCGTCTTGCCTATGTAGGTATTACCCGTGCAGAAGAAGAGTTATACTTATCCAATGCTCAAATGCGTACTTTATTTGGTAGAACAAGTATGAACGCAGCATCTCGATTTATTACAGAAATTCCGACAGAATTAGTGGAATCATTAAATGAAACAGCGCCGAAGCGTGAAACTTCGTTTGGTGCAAAAGGAAGAACGACAGGCGCAACGGCAAGTGCAACGACAACACGTTCTCGTTCAGCTTTCGTACGTCCGGCTGTTAAGACAACAGGTGGCGAGCAAATTGGCTGGGCAGTAGGTGACAAAGCTTCCCACCAGAAATGGGGAGTCGGTACAGTTGTAAGTGTAAAAGGTGAGGGAGATGCAAAAGAATTAGATATTGCGTTCCCAAGTCCAATTGGTATTAAACGTTTATTAGCGAAATTTGCACCTGTGACGAAACAATAGGAAAGGAATGAGGATATGTCAAAAGAGATAACAAAAAAGCGTATAGAAGAACTGCGTGATTTGTTAAATACATTTAACTATCAATATCACGTATTAGACAATCCTTCGGTTTCTGATGCGGAATATGACCGTAATATGCAGGAGCTTATAAAATTAGAAGCAGAGAACCCTGAATTTGTAACGGAAGACTCCCCCTCTATTCGAGTTGGGGGAGCTGTACTTGATATATTTGAAAAGGTAACGCATAAATCACCGATGCTAAGCTTAGGAAACGCGTTTAATGAAGGAGATTTGCGTGATTTTGACCGAAGAGTACGTCAAGGAATTGATGATGTGAATGTAAGATATATATGCGAATTAAAAATTGACGGACTTGCTGTTTCACTTCATTATGAAAAAGGACGCTTTATTCAAGGTGCAACACGCGGTGATGGTATAACTGGTGAAGATATTACCCAAAACTTAAAAACGATTAAAGCAATTCCACTTCGATTAAATGAAGAAGTAACGTTAGAAGCGCGAGGCGAGGCTTATATGCCGAAGCGTTCATTCGTTAAATTAAATGAAGAAAAAGAGCAAAATGGTGAAGATGTATTTGCAAATCCGCGTAATGCGGCAGCAGGATCGATACGTCAACTTGATCCGAAAATTGCAGCGAAGCGTAACTTATCTATGTTTGTATATGGTCTTGCTAATGTAGAAGAAAAAATAATTCCTTCTCATAGTGAATCACTTAATTTCTTAGGTGAGCTTGGGTTTAAGACGAATCCAAATCGTCGTACATGCGAAACAATTGAAGAAGTAATAGCCTATGTAGAAGAGTGGCAAGAAAAACGCCCGCATCTTGATTATGAGATTGACGGAATCGTTATAAAAGTAGATGATGTTGCTATTCAAGAAAGCTTAGGAACTACAGCAAAAAGTCCAAGATGGGCAATTGCTTATAAATTCCCGGCTGAAGAAGTTGTTACGAGATTAACAGGGATTGAATTAAGCGTTGGCCGCACAGGGGTTGTAACACCAACTGCAGAGTTAGAGCCAGTGCGAGTGGCTGGAACTATTGTCCGTCGTGCTTCTTTACATAACGAAGATTTAATTCGTGAAAAAGACATTCGAATTGGTGACTACGTTGTTGTGAAAAAGGCCGGAGATATTATTCCTGAAGTTGTGAACGTTATTTTTGATAAGCGTACTGGTGAGGAAGAAGAATACCATATGCCAACGCATTGTCCAGCGTGTGAGAGTGAACTGGTCCGTTTAGAAGAAGAAGTAGCACTTCGCTGTATAAACCCGACTTGTCCAGCTCAAATTCGTGAAGGATTAATCCATTTCGTTTCAAGAAACGCAATGAATATTGACGGACTTGGAGAACGTGTAATTACACAACTCTTTGACGCAGATTATATTCGTACGTTTGCAGATTTATATTCATTAACGAAAGAGCAATTACTACAGCTGGAGCGTTTCGGTGAAAAATCAGCAACCAATTTAGTACAAGCAATTGAGAATTCTAAGGAAAATTCATTAGAGCGATTATTATTTGGTCTTGGTATTCGCCACGTCGGAGCGAAAGCAGCACGCACATTTGCTGAACATTTCGAAACGATGGATGAGCTTGTGAAAGCAACAGAAGAAGAACTAAAAGCAATTAATGAGATTGGTGAAAAAATGGCTCAATCCGTAGTAACGTATTTCGATAATGAAGACGTATTAGAGCTATTACAACAATTTAAAGAGTATGGCGTGAACATGGCATACAAAGGTATAAAAAGTGCTGATTTACAAAATGTTGAGTCGTACTTCGCAGGAAAAACTGTCGTCTTAACAGGGAAACTAGAAGTTATGGGACGCAGTGAAGCGAAGAAGAAGATTGAGGCATTAGGTGGAAAAGTAACAGGAAGTGTTAGTAAAAGTACGGATTTAGTTGTTGCTGGTGAAGCTGCTGGCTCGAAATTAGCGCAAGCAGAGAAGCATAATGTTGAAGTTTGGAATGAAGAGAGGTTCTTACAAGAGCTGAATAAGTAAGAGGTGCAAACTCACGATGAAAAAAATAGCGTTAGTGGTATTAAGTCTAGGCCTACTTGTAAGTGGGTGTAGCACGGGTACCAACAAAGATGAAAAAGTAGTTGAGAAATCGGGGAAAGCGAAAGAGCAAGCGGTTATCCCGAAATACTCCATTTCGGATGAATATTATAAGACGACGGTTCCATTTGATCCAGGTAAGGCACGTGGTTTAGTTGTACAAGGTTTAAATAATCGTCTAGATATAGATGAGTTTGAAACGGGGCTAATGCGTATTGCGAAAGAATCGTTTAGTACGAAAGATTATTTCTTTAAAGGCGGAAATGTTCTAGATGATAAAACTATACAAATGCTTGTAAAAAGAAAGCGTACAGATGCTGAACAAAAAGATCTAGAGGACAAGTTAAAAAAAGATGCAGTTAAATTTCCGAATATCGGACTGAATCCAGCTTTAAGTGAAGGCTCAGAATCACTAGAAGTGAAAAATAAAAAAAATCCAATATATATCTCAAATATTTTAGAACATGATTATTATGAACAAAAAGGTGAGAACGCTGCTGAACCTAGTGGCATTGTAGTTGGATTAGCGATGAATTCTGTCCAGTATTATAATGAAGAGCATGGTTATCCTCGTGAGGCTGAAATCCCAGATAAAAAAATGTTGGCTGAAGGGAAAAGAATGGCACAAGAGATATTGAAAGTAATGCAGCAAAAAGATCCTAAAGTAAAAAATATTCCGGTTACCTTTGCAATTTACCGTCAAGGTCCAAAGTCTTCGCTTGTGCCGGGGAATTTTGTTTCTTATGCTAAGGTAGAAAAAGGTAGTGAAACGGTTGAGGATTGGAAACCAATCAATGAGAAATATTACTTGTTCCCGTCTGAACAAGCAAAAACAGATAATAAACGTGAAGACCTTGCAAGAGTAGCAAACTTTAAAGCGAAATTAAGTGAGTATTTCCAAGGTGATTATACAGCTGTTATCGGTACTGGTATGTATAAGGATGATGAATTAAAGGAAATGAAACTTGAAATTCCTGTCCAATTTAATGGGAAAGCTGAAGTAATTGGTTTTACACAATATGTAGCAGGACTTGTTACGGAATACTTCCCGAATTATATGAAAGTACAAGTAACGATTAAATCTGTAGAACGCCCAGAAGCTATTATTATACGTGAAGCAAAGCAAGATGAACCGTTTGTGAAAATTTTAGATTAAAGATGAGAGCTGTTCCTTTATGGAACAGCTTTTTTTTTTGAGGAATTTTGTTATAATTTAAAATGTTATAAATAAAGGGGTAAGGGGCAAAGTCATGGAAGAATTAAGCTTTCAAGTCATTATTTTATTAATTGGATTCGGTTTTTTAGCGGCTTTCATTGATTCGGTTGTTGGAGGTGGAGGATTAATTTCGCTTCCTGCACTTATGTTCGTTGGGTTACCACCAGCTTCGGCAATCGCAACGAATAAATTAGCTGCAACGATGGGGACGTTTACGAGTGCAATTTATTTTATTCGGTCAGGAAAGGTCGATTTTCGGATTGTAGGAAAGTTAATCCCGTTAACTATTATTGGAGCGGTCGCAGGTGCTTTAGTAGTAAAGTTTATTCCACCTGATATTTTGCGTCCATTAGTGCTAGTAATGTTGGTTTTTATTGCCATTTATATTATTGCAAAAAAAGATTGGGGAAGTGTATCTACCTATAAAAAGATGACACGAGGGAAAACATTAATGTTTTTCTTTGTGATTTTAATTATAGGATTCTATGATGGTTTTTTTGGTCCAGGAACAGGATCCTTTTTAATTTTTGCATTTTTATTAATTGGTTTGGATTTTATTCAAGCGGCAGCATCTGGAAAACTTTTGAACTTCGTTAGTAATATCGTATCTTTAATTACTTTTTTATTTTTAGATGTAATTCATTTTGAATACGGTATAATTATGGGATTATCAATGATTTTAGGTGCTTATTTTGGATCGAAGTTTGCAGTTCGAAAAGGTGTTGGATATGTAAGGACTTTATTTTTATTAGTTACTATTTTATTAATTGGGAAAAATGTTTTGGAATATACTCATATTTTGTAGATTCATACGTATGTATGAATCTCTTTTTTTTATTATATTTTAAAAATTAATTAATTTTTAAAATATAAGTCTAGGAATATTTGAATAAATCTAAATTATCGTGTAGAATAATGTTGTAAAATGTAAACGTTTTTCTAAGGGGAGGCTAAAAAATGGTAGTAGCATACAAACATGAGCCATTTACAGATTTTTCAGTAGAGGCTAACAAATTAGCGTTTGAAGAAGGTTTAAAGAAAGTAGAATCTTATCTTGGACAAGACTATCCATTAATTATCGGGGGAGAAAAAATCACTACAGAAGACAAAATTGTTTCTGTAAACCCTGCAAATAAAGAGGAACTTGTTGGTCGCGTTTCAAAAGCAAGCCGTGAATTAGCTGAAAAAGCAATGCAAGTAGCGGATGAAACATTCCAAACTTGGAGAAAGTCAAAACCAGAAATGCGTGCAGACATTTTATTCCGTGCTGCAGCAATTGTTCGTCGTAGAAAACATGAGTTCTCTGCTATTCTTGTAAAAGAAGCAGGTAAACCATGGAATGAAGCAGATGCTGATACAGCAGAAGCAATCGACTTTATGGAATATTATGGTCGTCAAATGTTGAAATTAAAAGACGGTATTCCAGTAGAAAGCCGTCCAATTGAATATAATCGTTTCTCTTACATTCCATTAGGAGTAGGTGTTATCATTTCTCCTTGGAACTTCCCATTCGCAATTATGGCAGGTATGACAACAGCTGCTTTAGTTTCTGGTAACACAGTATTACTAAAACCAGCTAGTACAACTCCTGTAGTAGCAGCGAAATTTATGGAAGTATTAGAAGAAGCTGGTTTACCAGCTGGCGTAGTAAACTTCGTTCCAGGTAATGGTTCTGAAGTTGGTGACTACTTAGTAGATCACCCTCGTACACGTTTCGTTAGCTTCACTGGATCTCGTGATGTAGGTATCCGTATTTATGAGCGTGCAGCGAAAGTAAACCCAGGACAAATTTGGTTAAAACGAGTTATCGCTGAAATGGGCGGTAAAGATACAATCGTTGTTGATAAAGAAGCAGATCTTGAATTAGCAGCTAAATCTATCGTTGCATCAGCATTCGGATTCTCAGGACAAAAATGTTCTGCATGTTCTCGTGCAGTAATCCATGAAGATGTATACGATCACGTATTAAATCGTGCTGTTGAATTAACAAAAGAATTAACAGTTGCTAACCCAGCTGTATTAGGTACAAACATGGGTCCTGTTAATGACCAAGCTGCATTCGATAAAGTAATGAGCTATGTTGCAATTGGTAAAGAAGAAGGTAGAATCCTAGCAGGTGGCGAAGGAGACGATTCTAAAGGCTGGTTCATCCAACCAACAATCGTTGCTGACGTTGCAGAAGATGCTCGCTTAATGAAAGAAGAAATCTTCGGACCAGTAGTAGCATTCTGTAAAGCAAAAGACTTTGATCATGCACTCGCAATTGCAAACAATACAGAATACGGTTTAACAGGAGCAGTTGTTTCTAACAACCGTGACCATATTGAAAAAGCACGTGAAGACTTCCACGTTGGTAACTTATACTTCAACCGTGGATGTACTGGTGCAATCGTAGGTTACCAACCATTCGGTGGCTTTAACATGTCTGGTACAGACTCTAAAGCTGGTGGCCCTGATTACTTAGCACTTCACATGCAAGCAAAAACTACTTCTGAAACTTTATAAGAAATAGTAGAAGAGATCTTCACATCCCGTGAAGATCTCTTTTTTGAGAAATTCTCTATAATAGAGGTAACTAGTTAATTTGAAGTAGGAAATACTCACTATATATTACCATTTATTCTTTAGAACTAGCTAAACCCTATTAATAGCAGGATAAACATGTAAATAGAAACAAAACAAAGAGAAAAATTGACTTATTAGTCATATTTTTTAGTATTTATTTTTAGGATTTCCTGTATAATACAATTTGAAAGAAAATCTATGGTTAGACAAGAGAACACTCCTTTCGGTTTTGCTCACTGAAAGGGGTGTTTTTTATTTTTTAGCACATACACCTTGTAACAAATTATGGTAAATGTTAGTATTTTATTCGGAGTATTCGGAAAAATACGAATCAGTACTGATTAATATATAGTACTAAATAATAATAGTTATATGGATAGTAATTGTAGAAATTCAATTTTTAACAACTGTAAGACGATATGAAAATGATAAAAAGGAAGTGTTATCGTATGAAGATGTTAATTTTAGTTGCATTATCATTGCTTGTTATTGGGGGAATTGGAGTTGGGGTGATGACTGTTTTTGGAGGAGGTTTCAATAAAGTTGAAATTCATAAAAAAGAAATGGTAGCCGGTGGGAAAATCGATGAAATTGAAATGAAAACGTCTGCTGCTGATGTTGAAGTTGTGACAGTCGATTCAAAAGAAATTGAAGTGTTACTAGATGGGAATATGAGCAAAGGATTAGTAGATAAATATAAATTTATGGTAAAGGAAGAAAATAATCACTTAAATGTGGAGTTTACTAAAGATGGGAATTCAGTTGGTTGGAACGTTGGCACTACTGCAGATGTAAAATTACAAATTAAAGTGCCAAGTAAATTGTATGAAAATATGAAAATAAAAACATCATCAGGGGACGTTCTAGCAAAGGATATGGAAATAAAGACAGCAGAAATAAAAACATCATCGGGGGATATATCGTTATTACAGTCTACAATAAATGAGAAATTAACAGCTAAAACATCTAGTGGAGCAATTGAGACTAATAAAAGTGAAGTTGTAGCAGCAAATTTAACTACGAGTAGCGGTGAAATTAAAGCAGATGGTCTACGCTCTAAAGAAGTGGCGTTTACGACGTCATCAGGTAATATTGAATATAATGATAAAAGTTTGCAAGGTGAGGTAGAATGTAACACCTCAAGCGGTGATGTTCAGATGAAATTTGATACACTTCCTGAATCTTTGAAGATTAATTTTGAGGGAGGTTCTGGTAAACCTTATTTGAATGTACCTGGTCTATTGTATGAAGAGAAAACAAAGCATAAATTAATTGGAGTAAAAGGTTCAGGAGAACATAAAGTGCAAGTAAAAACAAGTTCGGGAGATTTTAAGTTACAATAGTTTGAGAATAAAAATAAAAATCATGTCTTTCTCTTTAATTGATGAGGAAGACATGATTTTTTGAATTTTAGTTAGCTAAAAATTCTTCTGTACTCATTACATTTGCATACACTCCATTTAAACTCGCCAAAATTGTATTGTGAATATAAACAGCCGGTATAGTAGCGTTCTTAAATGAAAGATCCTTTGTAGCGCAAGCATCATGTATAACGGTACAATGAAAGCCAAAATCAAAAGCCGCCCTTACTGTAGCATCAATACACATATGAGTCATCATCCCACATATTACGATGTGCTCAATATCTAAACGTTGTAATTGCTCTAAAAGATCAGTTTCTCGGAAGCTATTTGGATAATGTTTGAGTATAACGGTTTCTTCTCTAAGTGGACGGACATTTTCATGAATATGGACACCTTCTGTATTTGGTAGGAAAAAAGTAGCATCATCTTTTATAGCTACATGTTGGATATGAAAAATAGGTTCGTTTCTTATTCTAAAATGTTGTAGTAGTTGAATAGCATATTCACTTGCTTCTACTGGATTACGTAATTCCATCTTTCCACTTGGAAAATAATCATTTTGAATATCGACGAGCAAAAGAGCTGTTTTCATATATTTATCTTCCTCCGATTTCATATTCAAATTATTTTATTCAATGAATAGAGAGGATTTCCCTTTCTAAAAGTATGAGTGATAAGAATTTTACATAACTATAAAAATCGCTATCGTATTATGATTTCTGATTTGAAAATTTAAATAGAGAAATAATTAATATTTTTCTAAAAAATGTATTGACTCTCATTATTCTGAGTTCTATAATGAGAATTAATTAAATGACAATTAAATCGATACACTCTTATCCAGAGAGGTGGAGGGACTGGCCCTACGATACCTCAGCAACGGGTTTTTTAATACCGTGCTAATTCCAGCAAGCCTAAAACAGGCTTGAAAGATGAGAAGATGTGAACGAGTACATATTAGTGCTCTCCTTCTTATCTTTTATTACTGATAAGAAGGAGAGCACTTTTTATTTTACCTCGAAAGCTCTACTTCAAGTTTTTACAGCATATAGGAGGGAAGAAAATGATTTCTTTTAACAATGTAAGTAAAGTATATGAATCAGGCGGACAATCAGTTCATGCCGTGGAGGATGTAACATTGTCAGTTGAAAAGGGTGAAATTTTTGGCATTATCGGATTTAGTGGTGCTGGAAAGAGTACGTTGTTACGTCTAGTAAATATGTTAGAAAGACCAACTGCAGGAACGATTTCAATAGATGATAAAGATATTACATCATTATCGACGAAAGAGTTACGGAAACTAAGACAAAGGATTGGAATGATTTTTCAAAGCTTTAATCTATTTAATTCAAGAACAGTATTTGGGAACATTGCTTATCCATTAAAGTTAGCAAAATTGCCAAAGAATGAGATAAAAGAAAGAGTGAATGAACTACTAAAATTAGTTGGTTTAGAAGATAAAGCAAACTATTATCCAGAACAGCTATCAGGCGGTCAAAAGCAACGCGTTGGGATTGCAAGGGCGCTTGCCACATCACCGGATATTCTCATATGTGATGAGGCAACATCAGCTTTAGATCCGGAAACAACGACAGAAATTTTAAATTTATTAAAGAAAGTAAATCGAGAATACAATTTAACGATTCTACTTATTACACATGAAATGCACGTTGTGAAAGAAATTTGTCACCGCGTAGCCGTTATGGAAAAAGGAAAAGTAATTGAAGAAGGAAAACTGTTTGACGTTTTCACACAACCAAAAACAAAAACGACTCAGAATTTTGTACGCTCTGTTATTAATGATCACTTACCAGAAAGTGTTCTAGCGAAAATTCAAAATGGAGGTCAGATTTATCGCCTGACTTTTACTGGGGAAGAGACAGGGCAGCCTGTACTATCATATATTGCGAAAAACTATAATGTCGATGTAAATGTTCTTTACGGAAATATTATTGAACTCCAAAATGTTTTATTTGGAAATCTTCTTGTAGAACTACAAGGTGAACAAAGAGAGATTCAAAAAGCACTACAACATCTAAGACTGCAAGTGCAGCTGAAGGAGGTAGAAGCTCATGCGAGTTGATTGGAGTATATTTTGGCCTCGCATTTTAGATGCGACGGGGGATACCCTCCTAATGGTAATTGTTACCCTTATATTTGCTACAATTCTAGGTATACCTCTAGGTTTACTATTATATGTGACGCGGAAAGGGAATTTTTTAGAAAATAAGTGGGTCTTTTCTATTCTTAATATCATTATTAATACAATTCGTCCGATTCCGTTCATTATCTTTTTAGTAGCCTTAAGTCCAATAACAAGAGGTGTTATTGGAACTACAATCGGAACGGCAGCAGCAATCTTTCCAATGACGTTAGTTGCTTCAATTGGTATTGCTAGAATGGTTGAAACAAACCTTGTCTCTGTTCCGAAAGGAGTAATTGAAGCTGCACAAGCAATGGGTGCTTCACCACTTAGAATTGTTTTTGAAATTCTCGTGCCAGAAGCGTTAGCGCCATTGATCTTGGGAGTTACGTTTATGACAGTCGGTTTAATTGAATTTTCTGCAGTCGCAGGACTTGTCGGTGGTGGAGGCCTTGGCGACTTAGCAATGACATATGGCTATCAACGCTTTGATACATCAGTTATGTTCGTAACGGTCGTTTTACTTATTATTCTTGTACAGTTAGCTCAAAATTTAGGAAACTACTTTGCGAAAGTCTTTTTACGCAGATCATAAAAGGAAGAGGGGAAAATAAAATGAAGAAAATTTTAGCATTTGCATTATCAGCAATCGTAGGAATTTCAGCATTAAGCGGTTGCTCAGGTGGAGACACAGGTGCAGGAGCGAAAGAGAAAGTAGTTCGCGTCGGTGTAACTGGAACAGATGGAGACGCTTGGGAAATCTTAAAGAAAAAAGCTGAAAAAGAAGGCATTAAAATTAAACTGGTTGAGTTCTCTGATTACACAACGCCAAATAAGGCGTTAGCTGATGGAGATATTGAACTAAACTCATTCCAGCATATTGCTTTCTTAGAACAATTTAAAAAGGAGCATAAGTTAGACATTACAGCTGTTGGTACAACACAAATTGCACCGATGGGCTTATACTCTGAAAAATATAAGAAAGCAAATGAAATCCCAGATGGTTCAGAAATTGCTATTCCAAATGATCCAACGAACCAAGCACGCGCATTAAAACTTCTTGATGCAGCTGGATTATTAAAGCTTAAGAAAGATTTCGGTCTATTTGGAGATCCAAGTGGTATCGCTGAAAATCCGAAGAAGTTAAAAATTACACCGGTTATCGCACAGCAAACACCTCGTGTATTAAAAGACGTAGCAGCTTCAGTTATTAATAACGGTGTTGCTGGTCAAGCTGGATTAGATCCAGCGAAGGATCCTATTTTCCTAGAAGATCCAAAGAATGAAAATGCGAAACCATATATTAATATTTTCGCAGCTCGTACGAAAGACAAAGATGATCCAACACTGAAAAAAGTAATCGAATTGTACCATTCAAAAGAAGTAACAGATGCAATTAAGAAAGAAACAAATGATGGTTCAATTTCAGTAGATCTTTCACTTGATGAGCTTGCAAAAATCGTAAAATAATTATTGAGTTTAACGGGCTAACAGAAGGAACCCCTCCGCTGTTAGTTCGTTCAACATATAATCTACTTAACAAACAAAACCCTAATTCTGTACCTTCCAATTTTGTATAACGTAGAATCCAATGTTTGTTAAGTAGAGTGATAGACCAGGAATTTTCTTGGTCTTTTTTTATTGTTGAAAGCAACTAGCGAATAGTAAGGTAATCCAAATTATAATTGGGTAAGAAAGTAAACTGAAAATGAGTGTAATTGCTAAATTCCTTTTGTGGATTAAGCATTTTTCTGATGAAAAGAAGAAAATAGAAAACAGGACAATGGAAGCTGCTGATATTACGCCTGGATTATAAGAATGATAAATGAAATACAAGATAACATGTTGAACGGCGTTAAAGAAGATACAGCCCTGTATAAAAATAATCCAGTAAATAGAAGATATGATGCTTAATTGATATAGAATGACTATGAGTAAGACCAATGTTGTTAATATGGAAATCGCAATGAAAAATTGTTTGTTAGTTATAAAGTGGATCGAAAATTGATTAGCAAGGTATTGTGGCATTTGAAAAGCCTCTTCAAGGTTATGAATGAAAAATAAAAAGGGGATTAGCCAGATTGTATTAGTGGCGAAATATCTTGTTGAAGATGTTTTTATCAACTTACATCAGCTCCAATAAAGGTATAGAAAGCCTATAAAAAATAGGCCTTCTATACGGATAGGGTTATTCAATGATGATACTTTTTAAATTACCTTCAGGATGTGGTTGTTCTTCCGTATAAGAAGAGAGCTCCTCCTGTAAAATGTTTAGTGTTTGCTTAGCTGATTGCTGAATCGGATTTGGTAGCTCTTCTAATATACGCATACCAACTTTTAGTTTTGTACGAATTATTCTCCGTAAAAGTTCATCATGCATGTACTACACCTCCAAACCGAATGTTTAGTACATCATCTTCAAACTTAGCTCCTTGAATAGAAAGGTGCGTTAATGTTTTTGGTAATGTGATATTTCGCTTCACAGAACCGGCTCGAATAATAAGTTCATCACCTTTTTGATTTAATGAAAGTTCACTTTTGTTTGAGAAGGGAATGGACAGAACGAAAATATATTCATCACCATCTTTTTTTACATATTGCGTGCGACCGTTGAATTTCACTTCAGTAGGACAAGGATCAGTTTTAAATAAAGCATCTCCGACACGTTCTAACATAGACAGCCCAACAACTTCTTGCTCAAACATCGGAGCTTCATAAATAGGAAGTGGTTGAAAGCTATTTTGAATTAATGTTTTATATTTCTTTTGTGTATCTTTCCATGCCTGAAAATAAGGATCGGTGACAGTGTTGGGGATGACGCGGTTAATCATAATGGCATCTACGTTATAATCGTATAAATTTAAATACGTAAAACTGCGCTGAGCTTCTTTAATAACCATTTTTTCAGGATTTACAACAACGCGAATACTTGTTACTTCTCGGTTTGATAAAATATCTCTCATTTCTCCAAGTTGTTCAAGCGTATTCGTTAATTCGTCCATAATATCATCTGTTGGGAGAGGGACGCCGAGGAGTGGTTGTGCTACAGGACGAACAACTTTTAAAACCTTTCTTTTAATAGGAAATAGTTTTTCCATCCACCAGCCGAGCATATCTGGAAAACTAAGCATTGCTAAAGTTTCTCCTGTTGGTGCGCAATCAATAATGATGACGTCATATGTGTTTTTTTTATAGTAATCGAGTACTCGAAGTAAGCTAATTAAATCTTCCATACCAGGAAACATTGTTAATTCTTCTGTTGTAATATCATCAGCTGCTTTGGAAGTGAAGAGTAGTGTAATGTATTTCTGTAATTTGCCCCAACCTTTTTCCATTTCATAAATAGTATTAATTTCTTGTGCCCATAAATTTTCTCGAATTTCTAATGGTTCAGAAGATAGTTTTATACCAAGTGAATCTCCTAAACTATGAGCAGGATCTGTGCTCATTACTAATGTTCTTAATCCTTGTTTTGCACTTTGAAGTGCTGTTGCTGCTGAAATGCTAGTTTTTCCTACGCCGCCTTTACCTGTATACAAAATAATTCTCATCATTATATCCCCTTTGTTTCGAATGTCGAATATTACGAGTTTCGAAGTAAATGATTGAATAAAACCCGGCTAGGGTTTTATTCAATCGGAATGTTTTTCATTTTAGGTGTAGAAACTTTTTCTTCTGTTTTTTGCTGTGACGTAGCAATGTGATTCATGATCTTTTGGAATATTTGTAGTAAGAATGCTTTTTCTTCTTCTGACAATGCTTCTGTCACTAGGCTAAAGTAATGGGCCGCATTTTGTTTTACTTCTTGAACGAGCATTATGCCGTTTTCTGTTAAACGAATTAATACAATGCGTCGATCCTTTTCATCTCGATAACGTTCAATATATCCCTTTTTTACAAGGCGATTTACGACGCCTGTCGTTGTACTCATAGGTATATCAAGAAGATCAGCAATTTTTGTCATTGTAATATCTGCATTTCGCTCCATCCAAAGTAAACAAAATACTTCTGTCTTAGAAAGCGTTAGATCAAGGGTTACCCATTCTTCAGGATAGAAAAGTTTCTTGGCGTTATCTAGCAGTAAGTCTAAAAAATGTTCATATTGCAACAATTATTTCCACTCCCGTATATTTCGAGATTCGTAATATTTGTTTTTATATTATGTTGATTTGAAATAAATGTCAATCATTTTGATTGTTTTTTCAGCCTAGTCAGAAAATATTCTTCAAAATAGAGACTTTTTGTGATAGATTAATAAATAGAAAAAGATAATTTACATAAAAATCCATAATGATAAATATATTTATCTATAATGGGTGTATAGCTAACGAGGGGGAGAACGATGAGGAGAAGAAATACGCAAGCGTTCACGTTTTTAGCATGGACTTCATTTGTTTGCGCGCTTTCTGGAATGTTAATAGGTATATATACATTAGATGAGACGCTTAGTGTAAAAGGGTACTATTTACTTGGGACATTATTTTTAACGATGTCTTGTTTTGTATTGCAAAAAACAATTCGTGATAATGAGGAAGATAATGAAAGATTTCCAAAAAATAAACCGTTAGATAAAGAGTAAATTGTAAAGAAAGGCATTTGCCTTTCTTTTTTTGTGTAAAAATGCTGTAAGTGCCATGTGTTGACTTGCTTGAAGTACTGTAAATTTGGTATCATCAATAGTATTGTAGATTGAACGATATATTATGGAGGTGGCCTAGCCGTGTCAAGAATTTCCGTTGAGAATGTAAAGCACGTAGCACATTTAGCACGTCTTGCAATTACTGATCAAGAAGCAGAAAAATTTCAAAAACAACTAGATGCAATTGTTACATTTGCAGAACAGTTAAATGAATTAGATACAACAGATGTAAAACCAACAACTCATGTATTAACAATGAAAAATGTTATGCGTGAAGATGTGCCAGAAAAAGGTTTACCAGTAGAAGAAGTATTAAAAAATGCACCGGATCACAAAGATAATCAAATCCGTGTTCCAGCAGTATTAGAATAGAGGAGGGGAATTTCGATGTCATTATTTGATCATTCTGTATCAGAGTTACATAAGAAGTTAAACAACAAAGAAATTTCCGTTACGGATTTAGTAGAAGAATCTTACAAACGTATTGCGGATGTTGAAGATAACGTAAAAGCTTTTCTTACATTAGATGAAGAAAATGCACGCGCGAAAGCGAAAGAATTAGATGCAAAGATTGGCGCTGAAGATAATGGTTTACTATTCGGTATGCCTATCGGTGTAAAGGATAACATTGTAACTAACGGACTTCGTACAACTTGTGCGAGTAAAATATTAGCAAACTTCGACCCAATTTATGATGCGACAGTTGTGCAAAAGTTAAAAACTGCTGACACAATTACAATCGGTAAATTAAATATGGACGAGTTCGCAATGGGTTCTTCAAATGAAAACTCAGGTTTCTATGCTACAAAAAACCCATGGAACTTAGACTATGTTCCGGGCGGATCTAGTGGTGGTTCTGCAGCGGCAGTAGCGGCAGGAGAAGTATTATTCTCTCTAGGTTCTGATACGGGTGGTTCTATCCGTCAGCCAGCTGCATATTGCGGCGTTGTAGGTTTAAAACCAACGTACGGACGCGTATCTCGTTACGGATTAGTAGCATTCGCATCTTCACTTGACCAAATCGGACCGATTACACGTACAGTAGAAGACAATGCATACTTATTACAAGCTATTTCAGGTATTGACCGCATGGATGCAACTTCTGCAAATGTTGAAGTTGGAAACTACTTAGCTGGTTTAACAGGCGACGTTAAAGGCTTACGCATTGCTGTACCGAAAGAATACTTAGGCGAAGGTGTTGGCGAAGAAGCTCGTGAGTCAGTACTAGCTGCTTTAAAAGTATTAGAAGGTATGGGCGCAACTTGGGAAGAAGTATCTCTTCCACACTCTAAATACGCTCTAGCAACATATTACTTATTATCTTCTTCTGAAGCATCTGCTAACCTTTCACGCTTCGATGGCGTACGTTACGGTGTTCGTTCTGATAATGTAAATAATTTATTAGATCTTTACAAAAACACGCGTAGCGAAGGTTTCGGTGATGAAGTAAAACGTCGTATTATGCTTGGTACATTTGCTCTTAGCTCTGGTTACTATGATGCATATTACAAAAAAGCACAACAAGTACGTACATTAATTAAAAACGACTTTGAAAATGTATTTGCTAACTACGATGTTATTATTGGACCAACAACGCCAACTCCAGCATTTAAAGTGGGCGAAAAAGTGGACGATCCAATGACAATGTATGCAAATGACATTTTAACAATCCCAGTAAACTTAGCGGGTGTTCCAGCGATTTCTGTTCCATGTGGATTCGGTGCTAACAACATGCCACTTGGTCTACAAATCATTGGTAAACACTTCGATGAAGCGACAATTTACCGCGTTGCACATGCGTTTGAGCAAGCAACAGACTATCATACAAAAAAAGCAAGTCTGTAAGGAGGCGAGCATAGATGAATTTAGAAACAATTATTGGTTTAGAGGTTCACGTTGAGTTAAAAACAAATTCGAAAATTTTCTCTGCGAGTCCAACAGAATTCGGAGCGGAGCCAAATACACAAACAAGTGTAATTGACTTAGGATACCCAGGGGTACTTCCTACTTTAAATAAAGAAGCAGTTAACTTTGCAATGAAAGCTGCAATGGCATTAAACTGTGAAATCGCAACGGAAACGAAGTTCGACCGTAAAAACTATTTCTACCCAGATAATCCGAAAGCATACCAAATCTCTCAATTTGATAAGCCAATTGGAGAAAATGGTTGGATTGAAATCGAAGTAGACGGTAAAAAGAAACGTATCGGTATTACACGTCTTCATTTAGAAGAAGATGCTGGTAAATCAACGCATACAAGTGAGGGTTCATTAGTAGACTACAACCGTCAAGGTATGCCTTTAATCGAGATCGTATCAGAGCCAGATATGCGTACTCCAGAAGAAGCATACGCATACTTAGAAAAATTAAAATCAATCATTCAATATACAGGTGTATCTGATTGTAAGATGGAAGAAGGTTCTCTTCGTTGTGATGCGAATATTTCACTTCGTCCAGTTGGACAAGAGAAGTTCGGTACAAAAGCAGAACTGAAAAACTTAAACTCTTTCACTTACGTGCAAAAAGGTCTTGAGCATGAGCAGGTGCGCCAAGAAAAAGAATTATTATCTGGTGGTATCATCCAACAAGAAACACGTCGTTATGATGAAGCAACGAAGAAAACAATCTTAATGCGTGTGAAAGAAGGATCTGACGATTACCGTTACTTCCCAGAGCCAGACTTAGTTGAACTTTACATCGACGATGAGTGGAAAGAAGAAGTTCGTGCTTCTATTCCAGAACTTCCAGATGCACGTAAAGCTCGCTACGTTGCAGAACTTGGCTTACCAGCTTATGATGCACACGTATTAACGTTAACGAAAGAGATGTCTGATTTCTTTGAAGCAACAGTTGCAGACGGTGCTGATGCGAAATTAACATCAAACTGGTTAATGGGTGAAGTGCTTGCATACTTAAACAAACAACAAAAAGAATTAAAAGACGTTGCATTAACGCCTGCTGGTTTATCTAAAATGGTTCAATTAATTGAAAAAGGTACAATTTCTTCTAAAATCGCGAAGAAAGTATTTAATGAATTAATTGAAAAAGGTGGAGACCCAGAAGAAATCGTTAAAGCAAAAGGTCTTGTTCAAATTTCTGACGAAGGAACACTTCGTAAAGTTGTGACAGAAATTCTTGATAATAATGAGCAATCTATCGAAGACTTTAAAAACGGTAAAGACCGTGCAATTGGCTTCTTAGTTGGACAAATTATGAAAGCTACAAAAGGACAAGCAAATCCACCGCTTGTTAACAAAATCTTACTTGAAGAAATTAATAAGCGCTAAAATAGTATAGATTTTTAAAGATTAAACAGAAAAAACACCCGTATTTGGGTGTTTTTTCTGAGTTAATCAAACGTTTGTTTAAATGGTAAAAAATAATTTAAATAAACGTTTGATTAACTGTCAAAAGTGAAAAAATGTTTGTATAGCAACTATGGTATGATAGTTGCAAAAAGGTGGGAATAATGATAAATCTAGACATAGAGAGTTTTTTCATCTCATGAAATAATAGATAATTATTATTCGTTATATGTAAATTGATGTGAGAGAATGGATAGACATAAATTTTTTGGTCAAATAAAGCAAAACCATCATGAGTGAATTACTTTTGATGTGCTACACGAATCGGGTTCTTACTGCCTGTTTGAGCGGAATAAAAGAAGGATAGGAAGATGAGAGGAGGTAGGCATAGGGATACTGAATAAGGGTTCGGTGTATTCTTTTTTTAATGAATAAGGAATTTCCTGTGCTAATAAATGATGAAGCGAGCAAGAATTATTTATAATCCTACTTCTGGACGTGAGCTATTTAAGAAGAGCTTACCGGAAGTATTACAAAAATTAGAACAAGCTGGATATGAAGCATCTTGTCATGCGACAACTGGTCCTGGAGACGCAACTGTGGCGGCGAGGCAAGCTGCGGATCGCAAGTTTGATGTTGTTATTGCGGCCGGTGGTGACGGTACGCTAAATGAAGTGGTAAATGGTTTAGTAGGACATGAGCATCGTCCGAAGTTTGGAATTATTCCAGTTGGAACGACAAATGACTTCGCACGTGCAATCGGTGTGCCGCGTGCTATTGAAGAGGCGGCGGATATTATTTGTGAAGGGAAAACAGTTCCTTTAGATCTGGGTAGAGCAAATGATACATATTTCATTAATATTGCTGGTGGTGGCCGTATTACAGAATTAACATATGAAGTACCAAGCAAGCTAAAGACAGTATTAGGTCAACTTGCTTATTATTTAAAAGGAATCGAAATGTTACCATCATTACATCCAACATATGTTGAAATCGAATATGATGGGAAGTTACTACAAGAAGAAATTACGATGTTTTTAATTACAAATACTCGTTCAGTTGGTGGATTCGAAAAAGTAGCACCATATGCATCTATTAACGATGGATTATTTGATTTATTAGTGCTGAAAAAAGGTTCTATCGCTGATTTAATTAAAGCAGCAACACAAGCACAACGCGGTGAACATATTAATAATCCGAAAGTGTTATATACACAAGCGAACCGAATTAAAGTCCATTCACCTGATAAATTAATGATTAACTTAGATGGTGAATATGGTGGAGACGCACCGATGGAATTTGAAAATATGTATCATTGTCTTGAATTATTTGTTCCAGAACATCAAGAGGATGCCCTGTAAAGGCATCCTCTTTCGTTTTTATACAGATGAATTGTAAATTGGAAGTTAGTTTGATTTTTATGGTATTTTTACAATTCATTTATTTTATATCCATACTTTATTGATACACTGGAGGAGAGAAGAAACGAGAGGTAGGGTGCTATGGAGAAGGTAAAAGCAATACTATTTGATAAAGATGGGACATTAATGGATTTTCATTCGATTTGGATAAAGGTAGCTGAAGAGCTTGTTTCTGAATGTATAAATGTATATCAATTACCAGAATCAATGCAACCAATTTTATTAAAAGAGATTGGTGTAGAGGGGGCATTTGTTAACCCACGTAGTGCGCTTGCTGCTGGAACGAGTCTTGATGTGGCAAAGGGGCTTTGTAAGTATATTGCAGCATCTAAAGAAGAAGAGATGCATCAATGGGTAAGTGAAAAGTTGTTTGCTCTTATGTATGAGCATCGTTCACATATGAGAATGACGGCAGATTTACCGAAAGTTTTACAAGCGTTAAAGGATAGAGGATTTATTCTAGGCGTTGTTACCGCTGATGACTTCGCGCCGACAGAATTATTTTTAAAGCAGTATCAATTGGAAGCTTTTTTTGATTGTGTTATAGCTTCAGATACGTTTCCGGCACAGAAGCCAGATAAAAGAATTATAGAATCGTTTTGCGAGAGATTCAATTTAGAAACATGTGAAATAGCGGTCGTTGGGGATACGCCGACGGATCTATATTTAGCGAAAAATGGTGGCGATTGCTACGCAATTGGAGTACTATCTGGTACGGGTGATCGTCAAACGTTAGAACCACTTGCAGATTTAATATTACAATCTGTTGAGGATTTAATTTCTCATTCAGGTGAGTTTATTTGGGGACAAGGAAAGTCTAACGTATAAAAAAATAAGTCTATAAAGACT
>NZ_AYMH01000047.1:0-163907 GCF_000633475.1 Bacillus sp. H1a
TTCAAATCCTGTCTTCCCGATTTTTCAAAAACATGGGGCCTTAGCTCAGCTGGGAGAGCGCCTGCCTTGCACGCAGGAGGTCAGCGGTTCGATCCCGCTAGGCTCCACTTTATTTTTTATATGTCGGAGGTATACCCAAGTTCGGCTGAAGGGATCGGTCTTGAAAACCGACAGGCGGCGAGAGTCGCGCGGGGGTTCGAATCCCTCTACCTCCTCCATTTTTTCAAAAATTGGTTTAGTTACATATAAAAATGAATAAGATATTAATGTTTCCTTCATGGAGGTATACCCAAGTTCGGCTGAAGGGATCGGTCTTGAAAACCGACAGGCGGCGAGAGTCGCGCGGGGGTTCGAATCCCTCTACCTCCTCCATTTATTTTAAAAAACATAATATCGTCGCGGGGTGGAGCAGTCTGGTAGCTCGTCGGGCTCATAACCCGAAGGTCGCAGGTTCAAATCCTGTCCCCGCAACCAATGGTCCCGTGGTGTAGTGGTTAACATGCCTGCCTGTCACGCAGGAGATCGCCGGTTCGACCCCGGTCGGGACCGCCATTTTATGTTGGCTCGGTAGCTCAGTCGGTAGAGCAGAGGACTGAAAATCCTCGTGTCGGCGGTTCGATTCCGTCCCGAGCCACCATTTTTTTTTTTTTTTTTTGCCGGCTTAGCTCAATTGGTAGAGCAACTGACTTGTAATCAGTAGGTTGGGGGTTCAAGTCCTCTAGCCGGCATCATTTAGGGGCATAGTTTAAAGGTAGAACTGAGGTCTCCAAAACCTCCAGTGTGGGTTCGATTCCTACTGCCCCTGTAAAAAAGTATATGGGCCTATAGCTCAGCTGGTTAGAGCGCACGCCTGATAAGCGTGAGGTCGATGGTTCGAGTCCATTTAGGCCCACCATATATTTATTCCGCAGTAGCTCAGTGGTAGAGCTATCGGCTGTTAACCGATCGGTCGTAGGTTCGAGTCCTACCTGCGGAGCCATGGCCCGTTGGTCAAGTGGTTAAGACACCGCCCTTTCACGGCGGTAACACGGGTTCGAATCCCGTACGGGTCATAAAAAAAGAGTCAGCAATTTGCTGACTCTTTTTTAGTATGTCTATATCTTCAACCTCTTTTTATTGTGCTGTCTTCCTGAAATAAATAAAGGAATTTAGGAAAAGCTATAGTATGTATTAAAAGGAGGAGATAGAATAATGACAAAGGTTCGAGAACTTATGAGTACAAATATTGTACAGTGTACACCACTAGATAATGTATATGAGGCTGCTGTAAAAATGAAGGAAGAAGCAATTGGTATGATTCCAGTTGTTGAGAATGAACAAGTTATTGGTCTTGTGACGGACCGGGATTTAGTTGTGCGTGGAATTGCTGAAAAACATCCAGGATCTAATAAGATTACAGATGTAATGACGACAAATATCGTTTCAATTTCTCCTGATGATTCTATTGAGAGAGCTACAGAATTGATGGCACAGCATCAAATTAGAAGGTTGCCAGTAGTTGAAGGTGGTCAATTCGTTGGTATGTTAGCCTTGGGAGATTTAGCTATAAGAGAAGTAGCAGATGACCAAGCTGGTTTTGCTTTAAGTGAAATATCAGAGCATACAAAATAATTTATCCCGCTATTTGCGGGCGGCAAGATTCTCACCTCACAACTTTGTGAAAGCGAAGGGAGCAGGTGGGAGTCTCGTTGCTTGGAACGCCCCACTGAGTATAGCTTCAATGTATACACAAAAAAAATATACATCATTTTAACTTTATATGGATAAAGGTGATGTGTTAACATGATAGAGCTGAAAGATTATATACTAGCTATGCATGATTAATATTTTCGATAGTTTTTTAAAATTTGTGATTCATAATTTTTAATGAGATAAAAAGTGATATACTAATAGATATAAGTATTATGATAGATTTTGAATATAACAATATTAATCTATTTTGGTGAGATAAGGAATTAATATTTCCTATGTAGATAAAAAGGGAAGGGGAATTATATGAGGGCTGTACAGGGCGATCCGAATTGGAATTTGGTTACAGATACATACGTAGAACCAAGGAATTTCGCTGAGTTATTTTCTTTGCTTGTACCGCGTCATCCGAAAGGTGAAGGGAAAGAGCGAACTATTTTAGTATGGAAAGAAAAAGAATTTTATAAAGAAGAAAATTTAGCGGCTTTCATCGTATATGGAATGAATAAAGCGAAAGATTTACCGCAGTTTCATAAAGATGAAATTCCCACTTTAGTACGTATTCTTCGCTTATGCCAAGAGATTGGTTGGTATAAAGAAGCATATACATTTATGATTGATCAAGGGTTAGACGAATTTGTCCAAACTTCATTGGAATATGAAACATGGGATCTTTTGACGCAAGCGGTTGCTCTAAACTATTTAATCATTAAACATCGTATTGGTGAATTGGATAATGGAGATGTAGGGATTTGGGAGAGAGTTAAATTTAGTGAGAAATGTATAATGCAGTGTAGACATTTATTATCTCATAAGGAAGTATTGGAGTTTACGTTTTTTTATATGTGTAAGCAAGCTAAGACTCTATCAAAAGAACAGCTAAATAGTGATATGATGGGTCTAGCAATATATTGTAATACTTTTGTGTATGATTTATATACAAATGATTTACTGCGCAAGTATCGTAAATGCACAGATTTCCTATCATATTATGGGCCTAGTCAAGCTGTTATAGCTTGTCAAAAAGCTGTACTGTCTCAAATTTCTGATCGGTTAGATCCACTAAAGACAACGCACGTAGACGATTATTTGTATGTGATGAAAGAAATGATGGAACATATGACGATAGGGTTAATGGATCGATACGATCATTTTATTGGAAAGTTACTTTCTTATGTACCATTTTTCGAAATGATTCAAGTTCCGCAGCATGCATATTATTGTGAAGAATTACTGTATATTTGTAAGGGCATTGAATATAAAGAAGAAATACTACGCAATTATATATTTATACAATTACATGATTGTTTGCCATCATTCTTTAAACTATTTCTTAAAAATAAACGTTATGCAACGATTCATGATATTCTTTTCTATTGGTGTGATGATGAACAAAGAATGAGCTTAGAGAAAAAATATAATCTTAGTTTTATTTATGAAAAATATGCTTGTGGATAAAGAGGACTTTACATATCAAAAATTAATATAAATTAAAAAGGATCTCAAATTTTATGTGAGATCCTTTTTTGTTAGTAAAACAAGGAGAAAGTAATTAAGACAAGAAATAACATTCCATAAAGAAAAAATTGAGCAGTATAACTGCCTTGTATACCAAAAAAAGTATTCGTTTTTTCATATAAATTCAATATATATTTCATTGGGTCATCTTTGAAAGATTGGTACACAGTGTCTCCTCTTTCTAAGCTTCTTGTTCGTGTTTTTGGTTTTTAGGAGCATTAACGTATCTAGCTATGAATAATAAAACAGCCATAAAGAATACAGGAAATGCGGTAGATAAATAAAAACCATTACTAACTATATTTGTTATAAGAGCGCTCAAAAGAAAAATTGCATTATAAATATGGGCAATTTTTTGTTTCAGTTGAACTTGGAATGATTCCATCATAATTTCTAAAGCAACAAAAGCAATGATAATAGACAAAAATACAGTGTTCGTATTATAAATGATTAAACAACAGATTAAACCTAAAAAAGCCAGGTATTCAATAAAGAGAGGTATATTGCGTGGCATACAATTTACCTAACTAAATATGGCAGTGGGTTCACTGCATTTGTTTTTTCAAAATTCCATTCCCCATTATGTAATTCAAAATGGAGATGTTGTCCGTATGAATATCCTGTATTTCCCATATGACCTAGTAATTGTCCGGTTTGTACTTGATCACCAGCTTGTACAGTACGATCTTTCATGTGAGCATAAACTGTTGTATATAATTTCTCATTTATTTGATGGGCGATGAACACGACATTGCCGTAGCTAGCCGAATAATAAGATTTCACAACTTTACCTGCAGCAGCAGCTTGAATAGAGACGTTGCCTTGTGCTGCAATATCTATACCATAATGCATTTGTTCCCAGCGCATATCAAATGTTGAGCTGATTTTCCCTTGGGTAGGGAATTTGAAAACTGCTGGAATTGATGAAGGTGAAGCGGTTGTTTTAGCTTGCGCTTGATTTTGCACTACATATTGTTTTGCCACATATCCGTATCCTGTGCCAAAACGAATTTTATACCAAGTTCCTACTGTTTCTACTACCTGTATTTGTGTACCATTTTGCAGAGAACCGATTGCTGCACTATTTGTGCTAGCAGAGCTACGCACATTTAATTTGGGTGTTGCAACAGTATAAGAAGGAGAACCTTGTACAGTTATACCTTTTACTAGAGGTGTGGATCCATTAGATACAAATGTTTTTTGTACGTAACCAATTTGGCCGTTATGTAATATTTTGTACCAATCTCCTTGTTCACCTTGAATTGTAATGAATTGACCATTTGGCAATATATCTAGAATAGAAGATTCTGTATTAGGTTCAGAACGAACGTTTAATGCGTTTGCATTTACGATATATTGATACTTTTGTTGAACATTTTTTTTGAATAGAATTGCATCTTTTTTCATATAGCCTGTTTTGTTGTTAACGGATACTTTATACCAATCTTGAGCTGTCTCAAGAATAGTAACTGGGCTATTAAATCGAATGTTATCAATTATTGCACTGTCTGCATGGCTATTTTGATGTAGTGCAACGTTGTCAATTTTTACATACCCCGTTTTTGCTTTAGATGATTGCTTAGCAGCAGCTGTTTGTATATCGGATTCTCCCATATAAGGAAGTAACGAAGCAATTGCGATAGTAGTTGCTGTTAAAGCTGTAGCTTTCATATTCATGTAATAAAGACCTCCTCTAGTTGTATAGTTGTAATTTTATTATAGTATAAAGATACAATATATTGGTCTTATTCACATAAATGTAATATGAAATCAATATAAATAATGTTAGAAGAGAGATTCGTATATATATATCATTTGTGGAGCTGCATTTATATTTGTTTAACATGTTAAGATTTAATGCGCAATTAAGAAAATTAAAATAGTTGATGATGACTTATGACAATGTTATACTGACAGTGATAATTTTATAGTTTGCTAGGAGAGCTGGTGTTGCCAGCTGAGAGGAGGGCCGTAAGCCTTTGATCCTTTTCATTACCTGATCTAGATTATGCTAGCGTAGGGAAGCAATTCGGACATTAACAATGAGTCCCCGTTTCTTTGCGTATAGAAACGGGGCTTTTTTATTTGAAAATTTTATATTAACACCACTAGGGGTGCTTTTCGTGCTGAGAGAGGAATAATCCTTAACCCTTACAGACCTGATCTAGGTAATACTAGCGAAGGGAAGTGGAACAACGAATAAAATATATTTTTATTTGCTGTGGCCACTTCTTATATAAAGAAGTGGCTTTTTTATTGGGATAAACAGATATACAGGAAGGGGAAATATAAATGAAATTTTGTGAAAGATTATTTGAGACGGTGCAGCCTGTATGGGAGAAAAGTCATAATCATCCGTTTGTAGTAGGTATGGGGGATAGCACTTTAGAAAAAGATAAATTCCAGTATTATATTATTCAAGATTATTTATACTTGTTGGATTATGCAAAACTATATGCAATTGGTGTTGTAAAGGCAACGAATCCACAAGTTATGGCGAAATTTGCAGAGCAAATAGATGGTATTTTAAATGGTGAAATGACGATTCATAAACAATATGCAAAAAGACTTGGGATTTCTGCCCAGGAGATGGAATCGGCAAAACCATCTGCTAAAAATTTAGCTTATACAAATTATATGATGTCTGTATCTCAAAATGGCACACTTGCAGAATTAATAGCAGCTTTACTTCCATGTATGTGGAGCTATTGGGAGATTGGAAAGCGTTTAAATGATATTCCTGGAGCAAGAGATCATGAGTTCTTTGGGGAGTGGATTCAAGGATATAGTTCTGAAGAATACGGTAACCTTTGTATTTGGTTAATAGATTTATTAAATGAAATGGCAGTTGGGAAGTCAGAGAAAGAGCTAGATCGATTAGAGGAGATTTTCTTATATTCCAGCCGATTTGAATATTTATTCTGGGATATGGCTTATCGTAAGGAGATGTGGGGATTTGAGGAGCAAGAACATACTACAGTTTCGTAATGTTTCCTTTCATTATGATGAAAAACCAATCATAGAGGGACTAAATGCCAATATACAAGAAAAAGAGTTTGTGAGCATTATTGGACCAAGTGGCTGTGGGAAAAGTACTTTATTTCGCCTTATTACAGGTTTAGAAGAGGCGAGCAGCGGACAAATAGAGCTTATGGAAACAAAGAGGCATCCTGTAGGGTATATGCCTCAAAAAGATATGCTTTTGCCATGGAGAACAGTTATTGAGAATGCTGCTTTACCGTTAGAGTGCCAAGGTGTGCAGAAGAAAGAAGCACAGGTAAAGGCAAAGGAACTGTTACATAAATTTGGTTTACAAGGGTACGAGAAAAAATATCCGAAAGATTTATCTGGTGGTATGAGACAGCGCGTATCTTTTATCCGAACTTTATTAACAGGCGGAGAGATATTATTGTTAGATGAACCGTTTAGCGCGTTGGATGCTTTAACGAAGGCATCTTTGCAGGAATGGTTGTTTGAACAATGGCAAGAGTGGGAAAAAACAATTTTATTTATTACACATGACGTTGAAGAAGCCCTTTTTCTTTCTAATCGTATTTTTGTTGTAGAGCAGCAGCCGATAGCTACTTTAACTGAGCGAATTGTGCCGCTTGAACGTAACAGAACAAGAAAAGATTTACATAAGCCTGAAGTGTTAGCGCTTAAGGATGAGCTTCTTAGTATGTTACAAAGGCAGGTACTTGTATGATGAATCGTTTGAAGGAGCTATTACCTGCCCTCACATTAAGTGGAATTTTACTTATTGCTTGGGAAGTAGGAGCAAGAATTGTAGATGAGATGTACATTTTGCCATCACCTTCTGCAATTGTAATGAAGATATGGGCGCTGAAAGATATATTATTTACGGTTCATTTACCTGCAACGTTGTATGTCGTTTTAATAGGTGTTGTTATTTCTATCGTCTTGGGCGTAGGGCTAGCAATGTTAATGAATGCGAGTACGTGGATGGAAAGAGCATTTTATCCATTATTAGTTGCCTCGCAAACAATTCCGATTACAGCGCTTGCGCCGCTATTTGTTTTATGGTTCGGATATACCATTTGGAGTAAGGTTGTTGTCACAGTTTTAATTACATTTTTCCCAATTGCGGTCAATACGTATGATGGACTTCGCAGTACGAAAAGAGAATGGGAAGAGCTTTTAGTTACGTATGGTGCAACGAAAAAAGATGTTTTTCTAAAGCTAAAGTTGCCATCTGCTCTTCCTTACTTTTTCTCAGCGTTAAAAATTGCGGTACCACTTAGCGTTATTGGGGCAGCGATTGGAGAATGGCTCGGTGCGCAAGCTGGGCTTGGATATTTCAGTAAAAGAATGATGACGCAGTTAGACGGAGCGGGGGTATTTGCACCAATTGTATTGTTATCATTATTAGCTATTTTCTTCGTCATACTTGTTTCGATATTAGAAAGGAAATTCATTAGTTGGAGGAAACATTCATGAAATTATTAAAACGCATCTTTGTGTTTACATTATTAGTTGCAATGATTACAGGATGTTCTAGTAATTCAGCATCAGATAAGAGTAAAAAAGAGAAAGAAATAACAGTAATGCTGGATTGGTATCCGAATGCGGTACATAGCTTTATTTATGCCGCAATTGAAAAAGGATACTTTAAAGAAGAAGGAGTAAAGGTGAATATTAAATTCCCTTCTAATCCGACTGATCCATTAACATTAGCAGCTGCTGGAAAAGTGACAGTTGGTTTGTATTATCAGCCAGATGTTGTGATTGCAAGAGCAAATGAAAACATTCCAGTGAAATCAATTGGAGCTGTCGTACGTTCGCCGTTAAATCATGTTGTATCGCTGAAATCAGCAGGTATTCAGTCACCTAAAGACTTAGAAGGAAAAACAGTTGGATATTCTGGAACACCTTTAAGTGAAGCGTATTTAAAAACGATGGTAAAAGAAGATGGTGGTAATCCAGATACAGTGAAAGTAGTCGATGTTGGATTCGATTTAGTACCAGCGTTAATTACGAAAAAAGTAGATGCTGTAACAGGGGCATACATTAACCATGAGGTTCCTGTTATGCGTCATGAAGGTCATGAACCAGCTTACTTTAATCCAGCTGACTACGGGGTGCCGAATTATCATGAGCTTGTATTTGTAACAGGTGATAAAACTTTGAAAAAGGATAAGGAAGCGTTGCAAGCCTTTTTACGTGGTGCGAAAAAAGGCTATGATTTCATGAAGAAAAATCCGGATGAAGCACTAAATATTTTATTAAATCATCAAGAAAAAGAAAACTTCCCACTTGTACCAGAAGTTGAAAAAGAAAGTATGAAAATTTTATTAGAGAAGATGGAAACGAAAGATGAACCATTCTTATCAGATTCAAAAGAGTCATGGGAGCAGCAAAATAAATGGTTGAAAGAAAAAGGGATGACGAAAGAGGTTGTTCCAGCCGATGAACTATTCGAAAACATTTTAAAGTAGGCGAATGCATATGAAAAATGAGCTCCATGTAATCTCAAATGGTCAAATGCCATTCGAAGAGGTAGTGAATGTAGGGATACAAATTGAGAGTGAGATTGATTATTTGCATATTCGTGAGCGTGAGAAAAATACGAAGGAATTGTATTACGGTGTGGAAAGCCTTTTGGAGAAAGGCTTTCCAGCATCCAAAATAGTGATAAATGATCGAATTGATATTGCTATTCTATTAAATATTCCACGTGTTCAGCTAGGGTATCGAAGCGCAGATGTAAAGTTAGTGAAAGAAAAGTTTTCTTATTTGCATGTTGGTTATTCAGTACATTCTTTAGATGAAGCGATAGTGGCATTTAAAAATGGAGCGGATTCGCTCGTTTACGGTCATGTATTTCCAACGGCTTGTAAAAAGGGTGTGCCAGCAAGAGGATTAGAAGAAATTGCTCATATGGCAAGGTGTTTATCAATACCAATCACCGCAATTGGTGGAATCACTCCTGAAAATACAAACGATGTTCTTGCAAATGGTGTAAGTGGCATTGCTGTTATGTCTGGGATTATAAGCAGTAGTAATCCGTATAGCAAGGCGAAATCTTATAAGGAATCAATAAGAAAGTGGGCGGGAAAACATGTGTAAGAAGTATGATGTAGCGATTATTGGCGGAGGTGTAATTGGCAGTTCAATTGCACACTTTCTAGCGGAAAGAGGGCATAAAGTAGCGATTGTAGAGAAGCAAGGAATCGCATCTGAAGCTTCGAAAGCAGCAGCTGGTTTGCTCGGTGTTCAGGCAGAATGGGATGAATATGATCCGTTGTTTGAGCTTGCTAGAGAAAGCCGTGCTATATTTCCACAACTTGCAGAAGTTTTACGTGAAAAAACAGGCATCGATATTGGGTATGAAGAAAAGGGAATTTATCGCATTGCCCAAAATGAAGATGAGAAGGAAAGAATTCTTCATATTATGGATTGGCAACAGAAAACAGGCGAAGATTCCTACTTTCTAACAGGGGAGCATTTGCGGGAAAAAGAACCATTTCTTTCCGAGTCAATTATAGGGGCGGTATATTACCCAAAAGACGGTCATGTTATTGCACCAGAGCTGACGAAAGCATTCGCACATTCCGCGGCATTTTCTGGAGCTGACATATATGAACAGACAGAAGTGTTTGATATTCAAATTGAAAACAATACGGTGACTGGAATTGTTACAAGCGAAGGTGTAATCACATGTGAAAAAGTCGTTATCGCTGGAGGTTCATGGAGTACGAAATTACTACATTATTTCCATAGTGATTGGGGTACATATCCAGTTAAAGGAGAAGTTGTTGCAGTAAGAAGCAGGAAGCCTCTCTTGAAAGCTCCTATTTTCCAAGAGCGGTTTTATATTACGCCAAAGCGCGGTGGCCGTTATGTAATTGGGGCAACGATGAATCCTCATACGTTTAATAAAGCTGTGCAGCCAGAAAGCATAACTTCTATATTAGAGCGTGCTTACACGATATTGCCTGCTTTAAAAGAAGCAGAGTGGGAAAGTACGTGGGCTGGGTTAAGACCGCAGTCTAATCATGGAGCTCCTTATATGGGAGAGCATGAAGAAATAAAAGGTTTATATGCTTGTACTGGGCATTATCGAAACGGTATTTTATTAAGTCCTGTTTCCGGTCAGTATATGGCTGATTTAATAGAAGGAAAGCGAGAAAATCATTTGCTAGATTCATTGCTTCCTAAATCGGTTTAGAAAGGGGATGGAAGTTTGAATTTAAAAATTAATGGTAAGCAAATTGAAATACCAGCGAGTGTAAAAACAGTAGCTGAGTTACTTACACATTTAGAATTAGATAAAAGAATCGTTGTAGTAGAGCGTAATAAAGATATTTTACAAAAAGATGATCATAAGGATACATCTGTTTTTGATGGAGACCAAATTGAGATTGTAACTTTCGTAGGAGGCGGTTGATTATGTTAAACATTGGACCATTTTCATTTCATTCTAGACTTTTATTAGGAACAGGGAAATTCTCTGATTTTGATGTGCAGCAAAAGGCAATTGACGTTTCTGAAGCTGAAATTTTAACATTCGCAGTACGTCGTATGGATATATTTGATGCGAAGCAACCTAATCTATTAGAGAAACTTGATGTGAAAAAATATACGTTACTACCAAATACAGCGGGAGCAAAAAATGCTGAAGAAGCTGTTCGAATTGCAAAATTAGCAAAAGCTTCTGGACTTTGTGACATGGTAAAAGTAGAAGTTATTGGTGATGATAAAACGTTATTACCTGATCCGGTAGAAACATTGAAGGCATCTGAAATGTTATTGGAAGAAGGATTTATCGTTCTTCCATACACATCTGATGATGTTGTATTAGCGCGTAAATTACAAGAACTTGGTGTACACGGGGTTATGCCAGGAGCATCACCAATTGGTTCAGGGCTTGGTATTGTAAATCCATTAAATTTAAGTTTCATTATTGAACAAGCAACAGTGCCAGTTATCGTTGACGCTGGTATTGGTAGCCCAGCTGATGCAGCATTTGCAATGGAATTAGGGGCAGATGGTGTGCTATTGAATACGGCTGTATCGGGAGCAAAAGACCCTATTAAGATGGCACAGGCAATGAAGTTAGGTATTGAGGCAGGGCGCTTAGGCTTTGAAGCGGGTCGTATTGCACGTAAGCGTTGTGCAACAGCAAGTAGCCCTTTAGAAGGAATGAGCGTAGTTGAATAATCGATATTCTCGCCAAGAGCTATATTCTCCAATTGGAGAAGAGGGACAACAAAAGATAGGAGAAAAGCATGTACTTATTATCGGTGCGGGCGCACTAGGTAGTGCAAATGCAGAGATGTTTGTAAGGGCTGGTGTTGGTAAGGTGACAATTGTTGACCGCGATTATGTGGATTGGAGTAATTTACAAAGGCAGCAATTGTACGCGGAGCGTGATGTAGAGAATAATCTTCCGAAGGCTATAGCGGCAAAAAAACGTCTAGAAGAGATTAATAGTGAAGTAAGAGTCGAAGCTCTCGTTCAAGATGTAACGGCTGAAGAATTAGAAGAACTCGTTACAAATGTTGATGTAATAATTGATGCAACTGATAATTTTGAAACACGTTTTATTGTGAATGATATATCGCAAAAATATTCTATTCCGTGGATTTACGGAGCGTGTGTAGGTAGTTACGGTCTTTCTTACACAATTCTTCCTGATAAAACGCCATGTTTATCTTGTTTATTACAATCGATTCCGCTTGGCGGGGCGACATGTGATACAGCGGGGATTATATCACCTGCTGTATCTCTTGTCGTTTCTCATCAAGTAACAGAAACACTAAAACTGTTAGTAGAAGATTATGAATCACTTCGAAATGGGCTTGTGTCGTTTGATGTATGGAAAAATGAATATTCATGTATGAATGTGCAAAAGCTTCGGAAACATAATTGTCCTTCATGTGGTGAGGATGCATTATATCCGTATTTAAATAAAGAAAACACTTCAAAAACAGCAGTTTTATGCGGGAGAAATACAGTTCAAATTAGACCACCTCATAAAGAAGAAATGGATTTTGAACAATATAAAGAATTGCTGAATGATCGCGTGAATGATTTGAATGTAAATCCATATTTATTATCATTTTCTGTTGGAGAAAAGAGATTAGTTGCCTTCAAAGATGGCCGTGTACTTGTGCATGGAACGAAAGATATAAGTGAAGCAAAAACAATTTATCATCGCTATTTTGGATAGAAAAGGATGAGTGAGATGAAAGTAAATAAAGCTTTAACGATTGCAGGATCTGATAGCGGAGGCGGCGCTGGAATTCAAGCAGATTTAAAAACTTTTCAAGAGCTTGGTGTGTATGGAATGACAGCTATTACAGCAATTACTGCTCAAAATACGCTTGGCGTTCAAGGGGTATATCCTGTTTCTTTAGAAGGAATTACGGAACAGCTGAATTCAATTGGTATGGATTTAACACCAGATGCTGTGAAACTAGGAATGCTATTTAGCAGTGAAATTATTCAAATTGTGGCAGAACACATTAAGAAATTTGGCTGGAATAATATTGTGCTAGACCCTGTTATGATTGCAAAAGGTGGCGCTTCATTATTACAACAAGAAGCAGTACACGCATTAAAAGAATATTTATTGCCATTAGCTACTGTTGTAACACCGAATGTTCCTGAAGCAGAAGTGTTAACAGGACTAGAGATTCATAATATAGAAGATAGTAAAGAAGCTGCGAAAGTATTGCATGAATTAGGAGCTAAATATGTTCTTATGAAGGGCGGACATGCAGAGTATCAAGGTAATAAAGTAATCGATTTACTCTTTGATGGTGAGCAGTTTATCGAATTTAGAAGTGAAAGAATTCCTTCGAAGCAAACGCACGGGAGCGGGTGTACATTCGCGTCTGCAGTTACAGCAGGACTTGCTAAAGGATATTCAATTGAAGAGGCAGTTCAAGAGGCAAAACAATTTATTAGTATAGCGATTGAAGAGCCTTTGAATATTGGAATTGGTCATGGACCGACGAATCATTTTGCTTATAAAGTGAATAAGACACATGTATAAAGACATGAAAAGCTAGTTTTTTAACTGGCTTTTTTTCTGTTTACTTTTTCAAAATTTAAGAGTAATATATCAGCCAGAATCTGTTTTTTATTTCCGTATTATGTGGGGATAATGGATTATTTTGTAATACGCTGAGTCCAGATTTATGGAGCGGAGGAACCAATTTGTGCGTCGTCACTAGGGGTGAATCTTTCAATTTTGAAAGTAGGGCTACTCTCAAAGTCCGAATCCGACAGCTAACTTCGTAAGCGTCTTGAGAGAGGACGGTGCCATGATGGATACATCACTTCATCGGTCTGATTAGTATAGGAGAATATCAATCTATGTTTAGATTCTTTTATGCTAAGGAGGATGAGGTATATGGAATTAACACTTATTTGTGTTGGAGAAGAAAATAAAGTAAAGAGTTTAAGAGAGCTAGTAGCATTTCAGCATGAGTTAATTATTTTTACAGCAAATGAAGAGATAGCAGCTGAAGTTAGAAACTATGGATTTGATTCGACTTATAGCTGTAATAAGGAGCAGGATTTTACTAGTATTTGCGAGTGTATTAAGAAGGTGATTTTGCTCGGAGATGAGCTTTCAATAGTTAGTTTCTTCACAGAACGTATTCGTTTTTCTTTTCAAGCGCCTATTACTGTTGTCACAAGGAATAAACGATATCCGGCCAGGCTCTATGAAACAATTGGAGCTAAAATTGTCGTGTTTACAAACTGTGATAACATTTCGTTTTTATTTTTTGAATAGGGCGGGAGGAAGCGAAGATGAAAGTATTACTACTTGGAGATATAGCGAATCGTTGGGCGGTATCGGTAGAGCGAGTTCAAGAATTGGTAGTGCTCGATCCGATTTTTCCGAGGCCATATATAATATTGCCATCGAAAGATGCTTTATATTTAAAAACAGATATTATCGAATATGAGCAGCTACATGCAGAATTGTCACAAGTTTATATTCGCGGGAGAAATTTACGTGCATTTTTACGAGGAGATTAAGCATTGAATAAAAGAGCGAATGCTGAGTGCAACAAGCTATGCACTTTATGTAATTCGCTCTTTTTATTTCATATTTAAAAGATCATTTCTATGAAAAAGAAAGAAAAGACAAGAAAATAGATGAAAGAACATTAATAACGTGTAATGTAAGCGTTTAAATAATAAAATATTTTCTTATTTAAAGTAATTTGCCTCTTTACAAGTTAAATATAGAGGAGTATATTTACTCTCATAAATCATTCATAAAATTTCCAAAAAAACCTAAAATCGCTGAGTTCCAGAAATGGAGCGGGGGAACCAATTTTGTGCATCGTCACTTGGGGTGAATCTTTCAGTTTTGAAAGTAGGGCTACTCTTTAGGCCCGAATCCGACAGCTAACCTCGTAAGCGTTTAGAGAGGAGGTTTACTTTTTGTTGTTCATTTTTTGAACACTGAGTAGAGCTCAGTGTTCTTTTTTAATATTTTAATGGTAAATTTTTACAAGAAAAGAAGTGAGGGATAGCTATGTTAGATGTTGTAATGATCGGGATATTTGTTGTATTAGTTGCATCGATGGCAAGTCTTGCAAGTTGGTCAGATAAAGTTGTGAAAGAAGGGAAGCAATCATGATGATTGCCTTATCGGTTATTGTTGCAGCGATTACGGTGTACTTAGTGTACGCATTATTAAATCCAGAAAAGTTTTAATTAGGGGGAATCATTCATTATGATTTGGGTTGCAGTTGTTATTACAATGCTCTTGTTTATTTTAGTAGCAAAGCCAATGGGGATTTATTTAGAGAAAGCCTTTCAAGGTAGCAAGACGCTAGATAAAGTATTCGGGCCTTTTGAAAAACTTATATTTAAAATTACAGGGGTGAAACAATACAATCAAACGTGGAAGCAATACGCATTATCACTAGTATTGTTAAATGGATTTATGATTGTCGTTGTATATTTCATTTTCAGATTACAAGGTGTGCTGCCGCTAAATCCAGCGCATATTGCAGGGATGGAGCCTACGCTCGCTTTTAATACAGCAATTAGTTTTATGGCCGATACAAACTTACAGCATTATAGCGGTGAAAATGGTTTGTCTTATTTATCACAATTAATCGCCATTACGTTTTTAATGTTTGCAGCACCAGCAACGACTTTAGCGATTGTTATGGCATTTATAAGAGGGCTTGCTGGAAAAGAACTTGGGAACTTCTTCGTTGATTTTACGAGAGCTTTAACGAGAGTTTTTCTTCCAATTGCATTTATTGCGGCGTTAGCCTTTGTCGCACTCGGTGTACCACAAACGTTAGACGGGGCAGTTACAGCACATACGATTGAAGGTGCAAAGCAAAGTATATTACGTGGACCAGTTGCATCATTCGTTTCAATTAAGGAACTTGGGAATAACGGTGGTGGATTTTTCGGGGCAAACTCAGCGCATCCATTTGAAAATCCAGGACAAATCACTAATATTTTACAAATGATGCTTATGATGTTATTGCCAACAGCACTTCCATTTACGTACGGACGAATGGTAGGAAATAAAAAACAAGGACGTATCCTTTTCGTTTCACTATTTATGGTGTTTTTACTAGGGTTTATAACGATTACGACATCTGAATTAAACGGGAATCCAGCGTTAAATGGAATAGGTATTGAACATGTGCAAGGAAGTACAGAAGGAAAAGAAGTACGATTCGGAACAGTATTCTCTTCACTTTATGCGACAGTAACGACAGCTGCTGAAACAGGGGCAGTTGATACGATGCATGATACGTTAACACCAATTGGTGGTTTAGTTCCACTCGTAAATATGATGTTGAATACAGTATATGGCGGCGTTGGAGCAGGCTTTATCAATATTATCATGTATGCAATTATTGCAGTCTTTATATCTGGATTAATGGTCGGACGGACACCAGAGTTTTTAGGTAAAAAGATTGAAGGTAAGGAAATGAAATTAATTGCAGTAACGATATTATTTCATCCGTTACTTATTTTAGGATTTTCAGCATTGGCTCTTTCAACAAATCTAGGAACAGATGCCATTTCGCATTCAGGTTTCCACGGTTTAACGCAAGTTGTATATGAGTATACATCGTCAGCTGCGAATAACGGATCTGGATTTGAAGGTTTAGGGGATAATACACCGTTTTGGAATATTACGACTGGTTTAGTTATGTTTTTAGGACGCTATTTCAGCTTAATTACGATGCTAGCTGTTTCCGCTTCACTGAAGGAGAAAACGGTCGTACCAGAAACAGTCGGAACATTCCGTACGGATAATAGTTTATTTGGTGGCATCTTCATCGGAACGATTGTAATTGTCGGTGCGTTAACATTCTTCCCGATGTTAGTATTAGGCCCAATTGCAGAATTTCTTACATTGAAGTAATGGAGGGTAAATGATGAAGCCGGTAGTAGTAAAAGAAAAACAAGTGAACGAGTCACAAATACATGTTATAGAAGATGAGGTTAGACAAGCGAAAACGCTGGATCGCGATATCGTGACGCATGCGATAAAACAATCCTTTGCGAAATTGAATCCGAAAGTAATGATTAAGAATCCTATTATGTTCATTGTGGAAATTGGATTTATAATTACGTTACTTTTATCCTTTCTTCCAAGTAGTTCGAGTAGCGTACCAGGGTGGTTTAATATAACAGTTTCTCTTATTCTATTATTTACAGTTTTATTTGCTAACTTTGCAGAAGCGTTAGCAGAAGGGCGTGGTAAAGCGCAAGCCGATTCTTTAAAACAATCGAAGAAGGATGTGTTTGCAAATATTATAAAAGAAAATGGAGACATCGTTCAAGTTTCAGCAACTGAGCTGAAAAAAGGTGACATTGTTATTGTAAAACAAGGAGAAATGATTCCGAATGATGGTGAAGTAATTAAAGGATTGGCGTCTGTAGATGAATCTGCAATTACAGGGGAGTCAGCTCCTGTTATAAAAGAAGCAGGTGGCGATTTTTGTTCAGTAACAGGCGGAACGATGGTCGTAAGTGATGAGATTACAATTGTAATTACAAGTAATCCTGGTGAATCATTTATTGATAAAATGATTTCTTTAGTAGAAGGAGCTGCTCGTCAAAAAACGCCGAATGAAATTGCTTTAAATACAGTATTAACGAGTTTAACTCTAATTTTCTTAATCGTTGTTGTGACGTTGCCGATCTTTACAAATTATTTAGGATTTCAAATTGATACAGCTGTACTTGTGGCATTGTTAGTTTGTTTAATTCCAACGACAATTGGTGGGTTATTATCAGCGATTGGTATTGCTGGGATGGACCGCGTGACAAAGTTTAATGTATTAGCAATGTCAGGGAAAGCAGTAGAAGCTGCGGGCGATATTAATACAATCATTTTAGATAAAACAGGTACGATTACTTTCGGGAACCGGATGGCACATACACTACTCCCTGTAGGAAATGAAACGATTGAGCAGGTAGGGAAATGGGCTGCGATTAGTTCTGTTTTAGACGAAACGCCAGAAGGTCGATCTGTTATAGAGTATGTGCAAGCAAAATCAATATCATATAATAGAGAACTTGCAGAACAAGGTGAATTTGTTCCGTTTAAAGCAGAAACGAGAATGAGCGGTGTTGATTTACAGGATGGAACGAAAGTGAGAAAAGGTGCTGTTGGTGCCGTTATTGAATGGGTTCAATCACAAGGCGGAACGATTCCAAAAGATGTGAATCAAAAAGCAGATTTAATTTCAAAAGAGGGTGGAACACCACTTGTAGTTGCAGTAGATGATCGTATTTACGGTTTAATTTATTTAAAGGATACAGTAAAACCTGGTATGCGTGAACGTTTTGAACAATTGCGCCAAATGGGGATTAAAACGGTTATGTGTACAGGTGATAACCCATTAACAGCAGCAACAATTGCAAAAGAAGCAGGGGTAGATGAATTCGTTGCCGAGTGTAAACCAGAAGATAAAATTGCGGTTATTAAAGCAGAACAAGATAAAGGGAAACTTGTAGCAATGACAGGTGATGGTACAAATGATGCTCCGGCATTAGCGCAAGCCGACGTTGGATTAGCGATGAATAGTGGTACAACAGCTGCGAAAGAAGCGGCAAATATGATCGATCTAGATTCGAATCCAACTAAAATTATTGAGGTTGTAGGAATCGGTAAGCAATTGTTAATGACACGTGGTGCGCTAACGACGTTTAGTATTGCGAATGATATTGCGAAATATTTCGCGATTATTCCAGCGATGTTTACACTTGCGATTCCGCAAATGGAAGCATTAAATATTATGGAATTAACATCACCGCTTTCAGCAATCTTATCAGCATTAATATTTAATGCAGTCATTATTCCGTTACTAATTCCGTTAGCGATGAAAGGTATTGCATATAAACCGATGAGTTCTAATGCACTGCTTAGCCGAAACTTACTCATTTACGGGCTTGGCGGAGTTATCGTTCCATTCATTGGAATTAAAGTAATTGATATGATTGTCGGCTTGTTCATATAAGGAAGAGGGGAAGAAAGATGGCGAAAAGACAAAGTATACTTTCACCAATTATTCGTATTACTTTTACATTCTTAGTCTTGTGTGGACTTGTATACCCGCTAATTGTAACTGGTATTGCGCAAGCGGTAATGAAGGATAATGCGGATGGAAGTCTTATATATAATGATAAGAATGAAGTAGTTGGTTCAAAATTAATCGGTCAAAATTTCACAGATCCACGTTATTTTCATGGGCGTGTCTCTAGTATAGAATATAAAGCAGAAGCATCAGGGTCTAATAACTATGCACCGTCTAATCCAGATTTAGCGAAACGAGTAGAGAAAAGTATTGCAGATTGGAAGGTACAAAATCCAAGTGTGCCAGTTACAGAAGTACCGATTGATTTAGTAACAAATTCAGGTTCAGGACTTGATCCGGATATTAGTCCACAGGCAGCTTACGTACAGGTGGATCGTATCTCGAAATTAACAAATATTCCGAAAGAAAAGCTTGATCAGCTTATTAAAAATCAAACAGAAGGCGCTACACTCGGTTTATTTGGAGAGGACCGTGTAAACGTCTTAAAGTTAAATTTAGAATTACAGAAACTAATAAAATAGTAACAGTGCTACCTCAATCTAATGGATTGAGGTAGCGTTGTTTCAAAAGAAAGGTTGTGCGTGTCTTGTATGCAGATGACTATAAACCAACGTTTCAAAGGCGAACACCGGAAGAGTATTTAGAATATATTCGTCAGCAAAATCGTGGAAAGTTAAAGCTATACGTAGGGGCTGCTCCAGGAGTAGGGAAAAGTTATAAAATGCTCTTTGATGCTAGAGAAATGCAAAAAGATGGTATTGATATTGTAATTGGTTTAATTGAAACGCATGGAAGAAAAGAGACGGAAGAAGCAATTGCTGATTTAGAAAAAGTTCCTTTAAAAGAAATAGATTATAAAGGGAAAGTATTTTATGAACTGGATGTAGAAGGAATTATAAAGCGAGCACCACAAATCGTTGTTGTTGATGAACTCGCGCATAGTAATATTCCTGGTTCTAAACATAAAAAACGGTACATGGATGTTCAAGAATTGCTAGAGGCTGGTATATCAGTATTATCCGCGTTTAATATTCAACATTTAGAAAGCGTTCATGACATTGTAGCTCAAATTACGAACGTCAAAGTACGAGAACGTATTCCGGATTTTATTTTGCAAAAAGCAAATGAAATTCAACTCGTTGATGCAACACCTGAGGTATTAAGGAAGAGATTAATAGATGGAAAGATATATAAGGAAGAAAAAATTCAGCAAAGCTTACAAAACTTCTTTACGCTTAATAATCTAGGGGCACTAAGGGAATTATCGCTTCGTGAAGTTGCAGATGATATGGATGAAAAAATTAGTCAAACAGTTATAGAGCCGATTGGCGTGAAAGAAAAGATTCTCGTTTGTGTACAATACAGTTCAACAGCAGAGAAATTAATAAGAAGGGGATGGCGCATGGCTGATCGGTTAAACGCTGAATTGTATGTCTTAAATGTAGAAAGGGAAAATATAGATTCTATTTCAGCAGGGAAAAAGCAAACAATTGAAGAGTGGAAATCCTTGACGAATCAATTTGATGCGAGCTTTGTATTAGAAGAAGCGAAAGGGAGAAAGCCAGCTGATGTTATTATTGAAGTCGCGAACAGACTACAAGTAACGCAAATTTTACTCGGACAATCAGCAAGAACACGGTGGGAAGAAATAAGAAAAGGTTCTATTGTAAATGAAATTATGAGACAAACGAAGCATATTGATATCCATATCGTTGCTGATCAAAGAGCTTAAAATAGAGACCTCCTTTCGGGAAGTCTCTATTTTGCTTTTTACTTATTTTCTTTTTTGTAGAGTATGGGGATTTTATTCCCGTGAGAGAAAGACATTCACTTAGAAGTAGACCTAGGTTAAGAGAATGAAAATAATATAAACGAAGCCCCTCAACGTGGATGTATATTTATCTATCTTGGCGAAATATTTATTCCATATTTTTCTTATAATTGAGTTTTAATAAACTTTTAAAATCTAACTCAGCAATTAATACACTTAATAATATGAGAGTTGCACCTAAGTAGCCTTTAAGTGTGAGTGTTTCACCCGTGAAAAAGAAGGCAAAACCGGCTGAAAAAACGGGTTCTAGTGAAAAGATAAGACCTGTATGTGTGGGAGTGGTATATTGCTGGGCGATAACTTGAACAATGAAAGCTACTGCTGTGCAAAATATACTTAAGGCTAAGGTGATTAGCCATGAGTCAATAGTGCTTGGAAGTTTTGGGGTTTCTATAATGAATGAAAAAATAAGACTAAATAGGCCAACAAAGCCGAGTTGTATTACCCCAAGAGCAATTGAATTCACATGTTTCGTTACTGTGCCCGTAATGATGACGTGAATCGCATAAAATAAAGCAGACAATATGCAAAATATATCGCCGTTACCGATCTTAAATTCACTATTTAATGTTAATAATCCGATTCCTATTATCGTTAAAACAATTCCTAATATAACTTTCTTTTCAGGAATGTGCTTTAAAAATATAGATGATAATATTGGAATGAAAATGACAGTGAGACTTAGTAAGAAACCTGCATTAGAAACACTTGTATACTTTGTACCGAAAGTCGCAAAAATATAAACTATAAATAAAACAGAAGCTAATATAAAAGCATATTTTACAGTTTTAAAATCAATTTTGAATAAGTGTTTGTAAAATATTAAACCTGATAAAAGAAAGGCAATAATAAATCGTAATGCGATTAAATTATATTCTTCTATGTCATCAAGGCCAACCTTTGTAAGTAGGATGGATGCACCCCAAAAAAATGTAACCAGTAGTAGCATTAAATCAGCTTTTAATTGTAATTTCATCCCTATTCCCTCGTTATCTATAATTTGTAATTTCATCCCCATCATCTTATTATATATTTTAATTTCAATTCTGAATATTTAAAATTAAAAAATTTGGGATTATTTATAATAATTCATTTAAAGAAGTCGTAGCGATATTTCGCTAGCCTGATAGTGATGTGGTGCTATCATTAGGAAGAAGAAATTCTTTTTTTTCAAGCCTTTTAAATATAGTTTCTGAAAGAACTCATATATAATAGAAAAAGATACTTAACATAGTGAATAATTAAAGAGTCAATATATAGAAAGAGGAGAGAGTAACATGCTTGAAAATACGGGGTTAGTATTAGAAGGCGGCGGTATGCGCGGAGTATATACTGGTGGGATACTAGAATACTTTATGGAACAAGATTTATATTTTCCATATGTAATCGGTGTATCAGCTGGTGCTTGCCATGCAGCGTCGTATCTTTCCAGACAAAGAAATAGAAATAAAACAGTAAATATTGATTATGCATCACATCCACAGTATTTATCGTATAAAAACTTATGGAAAAAGCGTCAATTATTTGATATGGATTTCATTTTTCATGAAATTCCAGAAAAGCATGTACCGTTTGATTTTGAAACATACTTTAATAGTCCAGAGCGTTTCCTTGTAGGAACAACAGATTGTGAAACTGGACAACCTGTTTATTTTGAAAAAGAGGGAACGAATGATGATGTGTTAAATTTATTGCAAGCGTCTAGTTCATTGCCATTTATTGCACCGGTAGTAGACTACCGAGGTAAGCAATTATTAGATGGCGGGATTTCTGATCCGATTCCAGTTCGTAAAGCACAGGAAGATGGATTTAAAAAATCAGTCGTTATTTTGACGAGAAATCATGGTTACGCGAAGAAAAAATCAAAGTTTGGCTGGGTTGCAGCAAAGGCTTATAAAAAATATCCCAACCTTGTAAATACGATGTTAGCTCGTTATGAAGTATATAATGAAACACTTCACTACATTGAAAGAGAAGAACAAGCGGGTAATTTATTTGTTATTCGTCCAGAAGTGCCGCTTCAAGTAGACCGTATGGAAAAAGATACAGCAAAACTACAAAATCTATATGAGCAAGGCTATGAAGATGCGAAGAGGCAATTTGCAGATTTACAGGCGTTTTTGCAAAAATAATAATTAGGCTGTGGAGAAGGAGTTCTCTGCAGTCTTTTTTGTATTACTTTGGTGCTTATACGTTACTTTTTTTATGTATAAATGTTTAAGAGTTTAAAGAGTTTGTAAAACATATGGGTTTCTTATTGAGGAGAATTTGCTTGAAGGTTATGGTGTAATATGGATAAAAGTGTGTGAAGGAATGATACATATCGAAAATGTATATAAAGGACTTAGACATACTGGATTTACTGCAATGCTTATTTTTGGCGGCGTATTTTTACTTCGCTGGCTTATTCATGATGAAATGTTATTAGATCAGCTTATTGGGTTTAGTGTAGGGATCGTGATGGCTATTTCATCAGTTTTCATTCAAAAGTATAGTAAAGAATTACAGGTAGATGAGAAGTATTAACAAATTGTAAGCTCCCTTTATATTTGGAGGGGGCTTTTTATAGTTAAGAGGTTTGAATAGAGAGGAGGCGTTTGGATGATTTTCTTATTTGCGGTGTATTTTGTTTTTATTATGACGTTGTTAGTTACATTTCTTCTTTCTAAAAAAGCATATAAGAAGCCTCCTGTTAAATATATCCCAACGTTAATTTTGTTTATTTTGGCTTTTATTTCTTCTATTATGTTTGTAATTAATAACGGAATGGGAGAGCTGATGATAGCAGGCTTCTTAGGACTTGTAGCAGTAGCGAACCTCCTCTTACTACTTGCGTTAAAAGTAGTTCGTACGATTGTTGCAAAAGGAAAGTAGCGCATCGGAATTCGATGCACTACTTTTTTATTTAAACTTCTTTTTAATAAATGAAAAGGCTAAAGCTGTAATTAAAATACTGCCTTTAATGATATCTTGTGCATAATAAGGAACGTTCATCATTGTGAGTCCATTTAATATGATGCCAATTAGTATGGAGCCGAGAAATGTTCCGATGACATTTGGTTTCTTGGCACCGAACATTGCATAACCGATGTAGGCAGCTGCGACTGCATCCATTAATAATGGGGCACCAGCTGAAACTTGTCCTGTTCCAACGCGGCTACATAGAATAATGCCGCCAATAGAGGCTAGTAAACCGCTAATCATATAAGCATATACACGGTAACGATCGGTAGGAATACCCGCTAATCTAGCAGCTTCTCGATTCCCACCTGTCATATAAAAGAAACGACCGTATGTTGTTTTTTCTAAAAAAAGATGTGCAATGAAAACAACGATAAGCATGATAATGACAGGGACTGGAATCCCTAAAACGGAGCCTTGACCGATAAATAAAAAGGATGGAATAAAATGTCCTGTGGCCCCAGACATTCCTTCATAAATAGAAGATCCTTTTGAGAATGTTAAGTGTAGTCCATTCACGATATACATGATACTTAATGTAGCTAGCAAATCTGGTAGTTTAATTCGGATAACGAGTAGTGCATTTAATAATCCAACTAATAGACCACAAAGAATAGGAATAAGAAGTGTGACTAATAGTTCTTGTCGATATAAAACGAGACAGGAGGCGGCCGCAATTGTTGCTAAACTAGCGGTAGAGCCGACTGATAAATCAAATCCATCTACAATTAATGTAAAGGTAACACCGATTGCAAGTAACGTTACAATAGAAATGGAACGTAAAATATCACTAATATTGTTGTAGGTTAAAAAAGAATCGTTGACGATAGAGAAAAAAATTGTAACGCCTATAATGATAGCGATTGTGCTAAATTGATAAAAAAGATGGGTAGGTAAATATAATTTCTTAGTTTTAGTTTTATGAACGAGATTCAATGGAATAGCTCCCTTCAGATAAGTATAAAAGCTGTTCAGGAGATAGGTCATTCGGCAAGTACTCGCCTACAAATTCGCCGTTTGCTAGTATAAGAATACGATCGGCGATATGTAGCGCTTCATCTTGTTCTCCTGTGAAATAAATTACGGAATTTCCGTCTTCTGTAGTGTTGCGAATGAATTGAAAAATGTCTTGTTTCGCAGCGACGTCTACACCTTTAGTTGGCTCGTCCAAAAGAAATAGATTATGTTTGAATCCATCCCACTTTGCAATCGAGACTTTTTGTTGGTTTCCTCCGCTAAGTGAATGAATAAATGCTTTTGGATCATTTGGTGAGATGCTGAAAGTAGTAATTGCCGCAGTAGCATTATGTAATTCGGGTTGTTTTCGTCTCCAACCAGATTGGTGTAAATTTGTGTGACTTATAATATCTTCCGAAAGAAATAAGCCCTGTTTTCTTCTTTCTTCTGGTACAAGTGCGATTTTCGCTTTAATTGCATCTCGCGGTGTTTTAATCGTTATATTTTGGCCGTTTATTTTTGCACGATAAGTATGGCGAGCACCAAATAAAGTTTCAGCAAGCGTTGTTTTTCCGCTTCCAATTAATCCGTATATCACAACAGTTTCTCCTTTTCGTACTGTAAGAGAAAGGGGAGAATGGTCTTTGTGTAATTGAAGCTCTTGTACTTTTAATATTTCTTCACTCCCGAATTTTGGTGCTGTATTAATAGGAAGTAAGAGTTGTTTTCCAGTCATTGCTTCAACAATTTGTTGATCTGTAATCTTTGTAATAGCTTCAGATAGTGTAACCTTACCGTTATGTAATACAGTTACCTCATCCGCAAATTTTCGAATCTCGGATAAACGATGAGAAATCAAGATGATACCAATACCTTTTGATGTTAAATCTTTAAAGAGATTCCCAAAGGTTTCCACTTCTTTTGGCCCAAGAGAAGAAGTTGGCTCATCTAATAAAAGATAATTTGTATTGTTAGATAGGGCTCTTGCGATGAGAAGTAATTGTTTTTCATGTAATGAGCAGTTTGAAACATCTTCCGAAACATTTAAATCTACCTGGACAGCTTGCAAATATTGTTTCGCAAGTGCTACTAATTTTGATTTTGAAAATAGTACTTTATTTTGCATTGTTAAATGATCGATTAGTACATTTTCTAATACAGATAATCCAGGAATAAGTCCGTGATCCACTTCTTGTGTTACGAAAGAAATACCATGCTTTTTCGCATCTCGTGGCGAAGTAAAGGAAATAGGCTGATTATCAATTTTTATGTCCCCAGCAACTGGCTGAATTTCACCAGTTGCAATTTTTAGTAAAGTACTTTTTCCCGCGCCGTTCATTCCTAGTAAAGCGTGAACTTTTCCTTTTTGTATGTTAATAGAAACATCTTCTAGTACAGGGGTAGCGATGTGATAAGAATGTGTAATGTTTTGAAGAGAGAATGTCATCATTTTTTCTCCTTCTCTAATTTTTTCATCCAAGGGGAATATGCATCTTTCGAGTCTCCCCAACCGTTTATATGTTTTGATAATTGATCCATTGTTATATTTTCTTTTGGTAAACTATCTTTCTTTACTAAATAAGGTTCCAGTGAGTAAATATCCGGCGTTTGTTCACCAGCGATTTTTTTGTATAAGAAGCGCACTTGAACTTTACCGACTTCAGCCGGATCAGTTGCAGCCGTAGCGGTCCAAGGTGAATTTTCTTTTTGCATGAGTTGTAAATCTTCATTACTTAAGTCAATGCCGTATACTTTTATATCTGTACGATCAGCTTGTTCGAGTGCTTTGACGGCCCCTTTAGCAAACTCATCCCACGAAGCGAAAATAGCTTGTAAATCCCCTTGTTTCGGATATTTCTTTAGTAAAGCTTCTACTTGTGTTTGTGTATCAAGTGGTGTGTTATTACTAGCAGTACCAAAGCGTGCAACTTCTTTTATATTTGGATAACGTTTATAAAAAGCATCGATGATAACATTGCGACGTTCCATTGGAGCAAATCCGCCAACCCATACGACGGCGATATTCCCTTGTCCATTCAAATCTTCCGCTAACGTTTTTAATGATTTCCATGCGAGACTATAGTCATCTTGATCAATAATTGTTACGCCTGGTAAGCGTAGGTCGTTATCAAATGCTACTACAGGAATGTTCGCTTGTAATGCTTTTTCTACTCCGGGTTTTAGTGCTTCAGAGCGACCGTGATCAATTAAAATACCATCAACTTTTGAATTAATAGCAGTATCTAGATTTGCTGCCATTTTTGCTAAATCATTATCAGAATTGTAGACTTGCACACTGCCACCGAATAGCTCAACTTGTTTTTTGACACCCTCAATATATTGAGAGGAAAAAGTTCCGATGGACATTTGCATAATTAATGCGATTTTTAATGGCTTTTTTACTTGGCTTGGAATTTCTGTTTGTAAATGGTTTTCTGCTGTAGTAGTCACTTTCTTCACCGGTTGTTGCATTTGTGAAGAGACAGCATCTTGTTCATTTGTGCAAGCTGTTAATGTAAGTAAGAGAAAAATAAGTGCGATGGAACAAAATTTCTTCATAAAAAAATCCCTCCTAAACTAAGAAGAGAGGGGAGGGAGTGAAAATAAAAAACGCCTTTTCATATAGAAAAGACGTCTTATCATATTACTCTTATCTTTCAACACAATGTGTTGTAAGAATTAGCACCGTGCCCATAAATGGGTCGGTTGCCGGGCTTCGTAGGGCTCATCCCTCCACCTGCTCTTGATAAGACATCGAATATTTAACTATTTCGAATTATTCCATAACTATGTACTATTGTCAAATGTTTTTTAATAAATAAAAAAACCCTCACAACGAGGGATTTTAATGTGGTAAGAATATCAATTGATAAGCGAACAAGATTCCGAATAAATACACAAGTGGGTGAACCGAACGGAATTTACCTTTTGCCACTTTCATAAGTGGGTATGAAATAAATCCAAGTGCAATACCTGTTGAGATACTTGATGTAAGTGGCATGCTTAAGATTACTAAGAATGCTGGGAATGATTCATCAAATGCATCCCAATCAATGTGGCGAACAGAGCCCATCATAAGACTACCAACGATAATTAGTGATGGTGCAGTAATAGCTGATACACCAGAAATGGCACTTACTAATGGTCCGAAGAACGCTGCTAATGCAAATAGAACAGCTACTGTAACTGTCGTTAAACCAGTACGACCACCGGCAGCAACACCAGCAGATGATTCAATATAAGCTGTTGATGGTGTTGTTCCGAACATAGAACCGATTGTTGCTGAGAATGAGTCAGATAGAAGAGCTCGTCCTGCTTTTGGAAGCTTTCCGTCTTTCATAAATCCACCTTGTTGTGCAACGCCAAGTAATGTACCTGTTGTATCGAATAGTGTAACAAGGAAGAATGAGAAAACAACGCCGTATAATCCGTAGTTAATTACATCAGATACAGCAGTAATTGGATTTGAAACAATAATTCCTTCTGGTAATCCAGGCATTGATGTAACACCGTTTGAGAATGTTAATTGTCCTGTGAAGAAAGCGATAATACCAGTTAATAGCATTCCGATAAATAGCGCGCCATTTACATTTAAAGACATAAGGACAATTGTAATTCCAAGTCCAGCTAATGCTAGTAGTACTGGAGCAGAGTGAAGATCTCCAAGTCCAACTAAGTTTGCATCATTTTTTGTAACGATACCTGTTAAACGTAAACCGATAAAGGCGATGAAAAGACCGATACCAGCAGTAATTGCATGTCTTAAGTTTTCAGGAATTGCTTCCATTAATTTTGTACGGAAAGATGTGAATGATAACAAAATTAAAATCATACCTGCTACGAATACAGCAGAGAATGCAATTGCGAAAGTCATGCCTTCATGAGCTTTTACAACAGAATAAGAGAAGTAAGCATTTAATCCCATACCTGGTGCAATTGCGATTGGTAAGTTTGTAAAGATTGCCATAAATAATGTTCCGACAACAGCTGCAATAATTGTCGCTGTAAATGCTTGTTCAAACGGAACACCTGCATCCCCAAGGATGACAGGGTTTACGACAATGATATATGCCATTGTTAAAAAGGTAATAATACCTGCCATAATTTCAGTTTTAATAGAAGTTTTATGTTTTGAAAGGTTAAACATATAAACATCCTTTCTTTTTACGAATAATTTCCACAACAGTTATATATAATATTCGTTTTTTATCTATTTTGCAATAGTTTTACATAAAAACTTTAGAACAATTCATATTTTATGTCTTAAATTCGAATATTAATCGTGAAGATGCGTGTGAATTACAGTTTTTTAATGTGTAAGTAGTTTTTATTATTGTGCACATTATAAGGAAAAGGAGTTGAAGGAAGTTATGCCACAGCAAAAAAACTTTTTAACAATGCCAGCGCAACATCAAAACAAACAGCCTGGTATTGAATCGTTAATGAATCCTCTTCCGCAATTTGAAGATCCAAATTATAAAGGAAGCGAAAAGTTAAAAGGAAAGAATGTATTAATTACAGGGGGAGATAGTGGTATTGGGCGAGCTGTGTCCATTGCTTTTGCAAAAGAGGGAGCAAATGTTGCGATTGCTTATTTAGATGAGGATGAAGATGCAAACGAGACGAAACAACTTGTTGAAAAAGAAGGCGTGGATTGCATATTACTGCCGGGGGATTTGAGTAGTGAACAACATTGTAAAGATATTGTGGAAAAGACTGTTTCACAGCTGGGGAGTTTAAATGTTCTAGTGAATAACGTCGCACAGCAATATCCGCAGCAAGGGTTAGAGTATATTACAGCGGAACAGCTAGAAAAAACGTTCCGTATTAATATTTTTTCTTATTTTCATGTTACAAAAGCAGCACTCTCTCATTTAAAGCAAGGGGATGTAATTATAAACACGGCATCTATCGTTGCGTATGAAGGAAATGAAACGTTGATCGATTATTCTGCAACGAAAGGAGCAATTGTCGCCTTTACAAGATCACTCTCTCAGTCCCTTGTACAAAAAGGAATTCGTGTAAATGGTGTTGCGCCAGGGCCAATTTGGACGCCGCTTATTCCATCAAGTTTTGATAAGAAAAAAGTATCACAGTTCGGGAGCAATGTCCCGATGCAAAGACCTGGTCAGCCGTATGAATTAGCACCTGCATATGTATATTTAGCGTCTAGTGATTCGGCTTATGTGACGGGACAAATGATACATGTAAATGGGGGCGTTATTGTAAATGGATAGTTTTCATTTATAAGAGCAAAGTAAAGCTAATTGCGTTTATTATGATGTTAGTGCTAGGGAGGATTTAGATGAAGAAAGTCTGGTTTATTGCAATCTTATTTTTCTGCCTACCAGCTAGCGCTTTTGCTAATACAGATCATCTAATATTAGTTAACCTTACGACGAATCAGCTATCTTTTTTTGAAGATGGAAACTATACTAGGACATTTCCGATAACGACAGGAAGAGACAGTACTCCGACGCCTGAAGGTAATTTTTGTATTATAAGTAAATATAAAAATAAAGACTACCATCGTAAAAAAATAGCTGGGGGTGCACCGAATAATCCTCTCGGTACGAGGTGGCTAGGTTTGGATAAAAAGGAATATGCGATTCATGGAACAAATCGGGAATGGACGATTGGAAGCCGGGAGTCGAATGGGTGTATTCGCATGCATGATCGGGACATACAATGGTTATATGATCGGGTACAATTACAGACAAAAGTAATTATTTCTCGTTTTTATACGAGTCCTGAATATGAAGCATATAAGCTTGGTTATCGTGTTGTGAGCTGGAATGGCCGTAAAGTAGAAGAGGAACAAATCGGGAATCTTACGTTAGTTGATCGTTTAAATATATATTGGCAAGAGCCAAATGGACAGCTTTCGAAAGTAAAAACAGTATTGCCAAATGAAAGATATGTAGTATATTCGAAACGGAAAAATGTAGTATATTATATAGGGAATAATTTGTATATAATAGATGAAACTGGAGAGAAAATTCGTTATGAACAATTACCGTATTCGATTTTGAGTAACATCTATAAAAGAAAATATAATGTCCCGTAATAGCTACCGTAAATAGACGGTAGCTTATTTGTGCTTTGATTTTAACTGCAACTATTGTTTTTTCATGAATATAATACAGTACGGATTGGGGGCGGTTATATTATGAAAAGTGAATTTGCATTTAAAATTTTCTTAGTAACGATTTGTTTATTTATCGTGTATTTGTATGCGTTACTCGTATTTTCCTTTTATGTTCCGTATATTGATTTAATATTGTTCGTCGGATTTATTTGTGCGTTTGTTAAAGCAAGGGAAGGAGAGAGGAGTATATATCGGCGTATCACTTTATGTGGGACGGTCATTCTCGGCGTTTTATACTTTTTTATGATGCATGATTTTTGGAGGGGAATGTAAAAAAGCATACGACTAATCGTATGCTTTTACATCTGCCAATGAAGGAAGTGAGGAGATTGCTCCGTAGTTTGTACATGTTATGGCACCTACTTTATTTGCGAACGAGACAAACTCGGTTAAGTCTGTGAATTTTTGAGGAAGCATTTGTTCATTTTTTGAAATTTGATATAACATCGCTCCAACGAAAGCATCGCCAGCACCAGTTGTATCTACTTGTTTAATGGAAACAGAAGGTACAATGATTTGAGAGTCTTTTGTTGCGAGAAGGGTACCATCTTTTCCGAGTGTAATAGCTACAACTTTAGCCCCGTAATGTAATAATTTCAGTGCTGATTGTTGTAAATCAGTTTCTTTAGAAAGCATTATTGCTTCTTCTTGGCTTACTTTTACGAAATGTGCGTGTTTTATAAAGGATAGGCAATCTTGAGAAAATTGCTCTACATCTGTAATCAGTGCATCTCGATAATTTGGATCAAAAGAAATAAAATGATTATTGTCTTTCGCAAATTGTAATAGTTGAAAGTATGTTTCCTTTAATGGACTTGATAATAAGGCAGTTGCCGAACCGAAATGTATTAAATCATTACGTTTTATTTTTGATAAATCAATTTTATTAAAGGTGTATTCACCATCAGCTCCGCGCATAAAAATAAAATCTCGTTCACCATCTTTATCGATAGATACGAAAGCAAGCGTGGTTTGTTTATCTCTTATGAGCATTGAAGTATCAACATGAGCGCGTTGTAAAGTTTGCTCTAGAAACTCACCAGATGGATCGTTTCCTACTTGTCCCATAAATGTAGCGCGTCCACCTAATTTTGTAATAGCAGCGGCAACGTTAGCTGGAGCCCCACCAGCTTTTTTTTCGAAATCTGTACCGTCCACTAAAGAAACATTGGAATTTCGGCAAACGAAATCAATTAATAATTCACCTATACAAAAAACATTTCTCATACAATCCCTCTTTTAAGTTTATATTGTGTAATTGTAAAGTGTAGTTTTGCATCTGAAAAGATTGCAATATACTGTTTCATGTCTTTTCGCGGAAATACTCTAGACGTAAAGACAGTGGACCCATTATATAAGAAGATTTCTACGATGCTATTATCTACAAATATTCTTAGATCTATCGTATCGTGAATATCAATTTTTTTACAGCGTTCATACCCATATTCTCCGCCAAATTGGTGATGGAAGTTTCTTCGGTCTATGGAAACAGTTCCTTTTTCACGGTTAAATGTGATTGGGAAAGATTCTTCTTCATTATGGAAGATAGAAAGGCCGAAGTTGTTCGCATCATCTGTTTTAAGAGTTACAATTAATTCATATGAGCATTCATGGCCAAGGTTCGCTAGTACGTTTAGCCCAGTTGATATGTCACCTGAAACCTCTTTTTTGGTTGTTCTTAGTTTGGTTAGTTCTGAAACTGGTTTTTGTTTTAATATATTATTTTCTAATGCTAGTTCTCGTGGAAGTGTTAAACAATGAGCCCACATATAATCATCAGAAGGATATGTTATTTCGCTTGAGCCCGCCCAAGCAAATAAAAGGCGGCGCCCAGATTGATCTTCTAAAGTTTGAGGGGCATAAAAGTCGAAACCTTTATCAACTTCGTAATACGAATCAATATGAAAATATAAATTTTCAATATTGAAATTTCCAATTGCATATACGACATTATATACATTTTGAAAATTTTCCTCGTCTCTTTCGATCCCTTGCGGCGAAAAGAGTAACACATCTTTCCCTGATAATTGGAAGTAGTCGGGGCACTCCCACATAAATCCGAATTCTTTTAAATTGGTTTTAACCTCACCTTGGAAATTCCAACTGTATAGGTCTAGTGACTTATATAATAATAGAGTACCCGTTTTATTTTTACGTTGTGCTCCGAGTAACATATAGTACGTATCGTTATTTTTCCATACTTTTGGGTCGCGTACATGCTTCGTATATCCATCAGGAATCATATCAATAACAGGATTATTACTATATTTAGTCATCGTATATTGAGAATCCATCGTTACCATACATTGTTTAGCATCGCGAGAATCATCAGATTTCTTTATGTTACCTGTATATAATAAGTGAAGAAGCCCATCTTTTATAATAGAACTACCGGAATATGCGCCGTGTGATTCATAACTTTCAGTAGGGATGATGGCTATTGGCATTCGCTCCCAGTTAATAAGATCTTTTGATTTTACATGTCCCCAATGCTTCATTCCGTGAATTGGGCCAAATGGATACCACTGATAAAAAACGTGATATTCGTCATTGTAGTATGATACACCGTTAGGGTCATTCATTAATCCATATGGTGGATGGATATGATAAATCGGTTTCCATGAATCTTGATTTGCAATTTCTAATAAAGAATGTAATTCTTCTTTATTAGATTGTAGTATTGTTTTATATTTCGACATAGGTTTTCACCCCGTTGTTATTTACTTTCTTTATATAAAATGAATGTGGCAACAAAAGCCGTAATAACTGCAATAGCGAAGCCGATTACATAGTGAATCACATTCATCATGCCAAGAGGTGCAACAATTGTAAGCATTGGAATACCTGTTAGACCATATGCATTCGCTGCAACTTGCATCCAAACAACGTAAGCGCCTCCAATTGAGCCGCCAATAGCTGCTGCAATAAATGGTTTACCAAGTTTTAAATTGACACCAAAAATAGCTGGTTCTGTAATTCCTAAAAATGCAGAAGCTGCTGCTGGAATTGCGATTTCTTTCGTTTTTTTGTTTTTTGTTTTGAAATAAACTGCTAAAGTAGCTCCGCCTTGAGCAACATTCGCCATTGACCAAATAGGGAGTAAGAAATTGACACCGATATCTTTATTTGCGAGTAAGCCAGCTTCAATAGCGTGGAAGCTATGGTGTAAGCCAGTAAGAACGATTGTTGAATATAGACCACCGAATATAAGTCCAGCTACTGGTCCTGCAAATTGATAAATTGTATTTAAAAGGTACGTAATACCGTCACCGATTTTATATCCAATTGGTCCGATAATAATAAGTGATAAAAAGCCAGTTATAATAATTGTTAAGAACGGTGTAACTAATAAATCTAAAGAGTTCGGAACGCGTTTTCGGAGTTCTTTTTCAATTGTGCTCATAACATATACGCATAATAAAATAGGTAAAACAGTGCCTTGATAGCCAATCATATCAATATCCATACCAAGGAAATGTAAAACAGTTGGTTTTGCGTTTGAAAGAGTCCAAGGGTTCGTTAAGCTTGGGTGAGTTAATATGCCACCAACAACTGCACCTAAGAAAATATTTCCGCCAAATTCTTTAGCAGCGCTAACACCGATTAAAATAGGTAAAATAATGAAAGCTGCACTTGAGAACATATCAAGCAATTGGATAAGTGAGTGATCGCCAGGAACTAATTTAAACGCTTTCAACATTCCGAGTAGACCCATAAGTAAACCGCTTGCGACAATAGCTGGAATGATTGGAACGAAAATATTGGATAATGTTTTTGCAAGTCGAGCGAGCGGGTTCATTTTTTTCTTAGGAATATCGTTTGATGCTGTAGAATCAAGTTCGGTCATTCCAGTTAGTTTTGAAAATTCATCATATACTTTGTTTACTACACCAGTTCCAAAAATAATTTGATATTGCTCAGTCGTTGCGAAAGCACCTTTAACCCCATCGATGTTTTCGATTTCTGCTGCGTTTATCTTTGTTTCATCTTTTAGTACAAGACGAAGGCGAGTAGCGCAATGTGTAGCGCGAATAATGTTTTCTTTTCCGCCGATGTTCTGTAAAACTTGCGTTGCGATTTGTTTCATATTCATAAAAATTCCCCCTTACTAATACACTTTTTATTTATGGAACCGGTTCCGTTTTTAGTTAAAATAAAAAACAGGGACGTGATGCGAAAATCCTGTTTTTAAAATATGGAACCGGTTTTAATTTTATTATAGAGCGCCTTTAAATTTTGTCAACGCTTTCTTGAATTTTTAATGTATAGCGAGAGTGTAATATTTTAGGAATTGTTTTATTTTCAACAAGCTGCGAAAGGGAAGTAGCAGCAAGCTTACCAGCATATTCATAGTCAAATGCGATTGTCGTTAAGCTAGGGTGTACCATTTCAGAAATATCATATCCGCCGAATCCTGCTACAGATATGTGATTTGGTATAGAAAGGTGATTAGAATGAATTATTTTCATTGCTCCAAGAGCGATATTATCTGTAGCACATACGATAATAGTGGGACGGTTGTGATCTAAAATATGCTGTACTTGTTTCATCGCATCTTCAATATTGAAGGTTGTTTCGTAATAAGAAATGCTGCAAGTAGGATCTAAATTTTCAATTGCTTTTTGAAAACCATTTTCTCGATTTACACCAACAGAAATATCATTTTTTTCCACTCCTAAATAGGCGATATGACGGTGACCTTGTGATAATACGTATGCTCCTAGCTCATAAGCAGCATCATAGTCATCATGAACGAGGCAATATTGATCCTCATATTCTTGACCAACAAATAAAATAGGGGTAGTAGAGTTAGCGATGATGTGTTTATGCTCTTTTGTTAAAGTTTTTGTTAATAAAATTATGCCAGCTACTTTTTGTTTTATAAAGTTTTCCATTGCTTGAATTTCCGTTTCAATTTTTTGATTCGCATTTGCAACAAGCATCTGATAGTTGTTTTCCCGTAAAGCATTATCAATACCCATAAGTGTTTTCGTTGTAGCGAAAGAGTCTAATCGGGGGATAATAACACCAATTAAATTTGTTGTTTTCGCTTTTAAACTTTGCGCAAATGTATTAGGAGAAAAATTTGTTTCTTGAATAATACTTTCAATTTTTTGTTTTGTTTTATCACTTACATAGCCGCCGTTTAAGTAACGAGAGACAGTACTCTTTGCAACTCCAGCTAATTTGGCGATATCTGCAATTGTTTTAGCCATAGTATTCCACCTTTATATTTATAAAAAAATGTTAATTTTATTATAGGGAGAATTAAAGGTTACGTAAACAAGAAGAGAGGAAGAAAAAACCACCTCACGTATATGAGGTGGAATAAGTGTTAATATTTTGGCTTGAATGTTTGACAACAAGTTTCTACACTCGTCGTTACAGAGCTTTCAAGTGTCTCATTTGTTAAAGTTGCGCTTGTGTAAGAATCGTTTTCAATTTGATCTGCTTGTTGTGCATCGGGTTGAACAACGATTGCACTTGCTTGACAAAAGTTACCTTGTCCCCAAAATGAGCAATTGGAAACAGAGCATCTTACTTCTGGCATAAAATCCCCTCCTTATACATTAGTGTGGGATTTTACACCCATTTCATGTATAGAAGGAGTTTCCTATTCTTGTTTTGTCTTTTCGAACCATTTTGTAAATGCTTCTTTTGATTGTTCTCCGCTAACACGGCTCACTTCTTTACCGTCTTTAAAATGAATGATTGTTGGAGTACCTTGAATTTTATAATCATCCCAAGGAGCGTCCAATTTTTCGATATCCATAACTTTCATATCGATATTTAAATCTTTTGCAAGTGGTACGACAATAGGAGATATTTTTTGGCAATGAACGCAAGATGTTTGATAAAAGTATACTGTTTGTTCTTTTTTCTCTTCTAAATTTTTCTGAAGATCTGGAAGAGCGATTTTATTTGTATAGTAGTCCGTACTGTTTGTTTGGCTAGTACTATTATTATTAAGCTTTTGACTTGTCGATGCGTTTTTTTCTTCCATTTGTGTTACACCATAGATTGCTGCAAATAAGACGATAATAATACCGCCAAATATAAGCATTTTTTTCATTTTTTCATCTCCTTATTTGTTTTTAATTACAATAAAGCTACAAATAGCGATTGTGATAAAGCCGATCAGTGCTAAAAACGGGATTGTCACAAAGCCGAACCAGTTTATGTATTCTCCCGTACAAGGTACGCGTCCGCAAGCTGCTCCTGCAGCTGATAGTGCTGAAATTTTTTGGATTGCATAGTGATATAAAGAAATACAAGCACCAATACTTGCAATTGGTAAGGAATAACTTGCAATACGATAATCTTTTTTTACTACAGCAATGCCGAGCCATAAAACGAATGGATACATAAAGATGCGTTGATACCAACAAAGGACACAAGGCTCAAATTTCATGATTTCGGAAAAGTATAGGCTACCTAGCGTAGCAATAAAAGAAGCTCCCCATGCAGTAAATAAAGCATATTCTTGCTTTTTTTCTCGTTCCATATTTTATACCTCTCTTATAATAGTTACATACTAAATTATAGTATGAAGTGGTAGAGAAAAGAAAGAGAAAATATGTTTATCAATAAAAGTTTTGTAAAAGGAAACTTTTATTGATATGAAAATGTTCAAAAAAGCGCCATTCTCTGAGAGAATAGCGCTATATTTTACATTTGAATTTGCTCTACTTCTTCTACATGTGACTTTTGTGATGCATGGTCAATATATTGAAATAGAAGCTGCAATTGTTTATCAACTTCAGGTAATTCTTTGCTATATTGGTAAGCGTGAAGGAAATGTTCAATACGCTTAGAAAATAACTGATCATTCGTTTGAACCATTAGAACGAGTAATTTATCCCAATTACAACAATACGTGTAATAGAGAGCTTTGTCATAGTCGTTATATGTTTGCACTGTGTACCCTCCTTACCGAGGAGTTATATATAGTGTGTGACAAGCAAGGAGAAATACACTTGAAAGAATTTGTTAAGAAAAAAGGTGAATGAAAAGAAAAAACGAGGTATCTCCTCGTTTTTAAGCTTTTGGCATTGGCGTAGGGGTTGGTCTTCCATATCCTTCTTTATATTTATTATCAATGTATTTACGAATTTCAAGCGTTGATTTTCCTTTTTGTTTCATCGAAGCGGATTCAACTGCAATTTCTAGGCAATTTACACAAGTTGTTGCATGGGAATCCCAAACAACTTCACCATTCTTTTTGATTTCACGAATAAAGCAATTTTTATTATTTTTATGTCCTACACTTTCGCCGCAACCGCAGTAACAAGGAATCCAATCTAATAATTCAGCATTTTGTCCAGCGACAGTGTAGATGTCTTTCATTTGTGGATCAAGCTTATCTAGGAAGGTTGGGAGTGTGTCGACTCCTTTTGTCTTTTCTTGAATGTCAGTTTGCTGAGTATGTGATGCATGGTCATGCTCTTCTTTTGATTCAGAAGACTTTTTTTCATTTGTACCAGTACTCCCGCATCCAGTAAGAATTAGGCTAAGTACTGCAAGTAAAGAAAATACATATTTTTTCATCTGCTTGTCCCCTTTACAAATGTATTAATAAAATTGTATCAGACTGAAGCACACCTAGGGAGAAGTTTTTTTTGAACGATTTTTGAAGTGCCATCGCAGTGAATGGAATAGAAATAAAATCGGTATATAAACGTATACGATATATAAGCCAGCCTTTGATAGTACTGTATTTAATGTATTAATACTCTCACGGTTTGTGAAAAATAGGGATGAGATAAATACAGTTACAATAAAAAGTGGCAATGTAATTTTAAATGGTACATGAAAAGAACGCTTAATAGTACGGCAAGAAGACCAAATCGTTAAACAAAGGTTAGGTAAAATAATAAGGAACCATACGAATATAATTATGTATTCAAATCGCTGAATAAAGGGAATTTTAATGATTTTTAGCATCGTTAATGTAGGCCAAATTGTGTGGTGCAGCTGTCCTTGACTATAGTACATAAGGGAAACGATTGCTAATAATACGTATAAAATAGTTGTAAAAGCAATCCCGCCATGTGCCCACTTATTTAATGATTTATCTTTTTTTATAAGAGGGTAAAAGATAAGGATTGCTTCAAATCCAAGAAATTCTAATGCAGATGCTTTTGCTGAAGTTAGAATTTCTACAGGTGAATGAGTAAGAATGGGAAAAATGTTGCGAACATGTGCGTATTTCATTGGGAATACTAAAAAAAGTATTACGAAAATCGGTATTATGACGCCCCAAAAACATATGCCTGTTACAGAACGAAAGCCACCCCTAATTACGTAGTAAGTTACAAGTAAAAACAGTAAAGTTAATTTCCACGGTTTAATTGTAGGAAAGACCCAAACTTGAATGACTTCAATATATGTACGAAGAACCGTAAGGCAAAATAATAGAAGGTACGCAGCAAAGCACACGGAAAAAAATGTTCCAATCCACTTTCCGAAACAGGTCGTATGAATATTCATTAAATCATTATCTTTTTCTAACATTTTAAGCATGCAAAATAACACGATATGAGTTGCAATGCCCGCAACAATAAGAGAAATCCAAGAATCATAACCGGCATATTGCGCAATAATTCTTTGGTATCCTAGCACGCCTACTCCGATTTGAAGGGAGTGTAATAGAAGAAATGCGAAATAAGGGGAAACAGTATATTTTTTATTTTGTTCAGCCATTATAGCACCTCACTATTCTCCGATACCAGATTGCACGACATTGATTTGAACATGAACAGCAACGTCTACATTAGGGTACATTTCTTGAATTTGTTTTATCGTCCATTTTCTTGAATGGCTACGAATTTCTTCTCTTATACCTATTGGATCAACTTCTTTTTTTTGGAATTGTTTTATTAATTCGTTTAAATGTTTCTCAAGTGTTTTTTCTACATGTTTTTTTATGTAATTTATATTTTCGTTCTTCGCTAAGTCAAGCCAGCTCGGAGCGCTTTTTATGAGTCCATTTAATTTGAGTTGAATATGAACTTTTGGCATATTACCAGTATCGGAAAGATAGCAAACGCTCTTTCCAGATAAGTTTTGAGTGGCAATTAATCCTTTGTGGTTACCTTTCTGTATTGGAACTTCGTAACGACCATTTTTAGTTGGATTAATGAGTAATTTGAATAAAAAACATTCTTTTTTATCCGTGTACATAACTACTTTATCCTTTTTTAAAAAAGCGAGTCCTTTAATGGAAGCGGATTGATCTTCATCAAGCTTAATATAAGGGAGAAATGGATCGCATCCTGATGAATAAAAGTTATATAAAAAAATATTTAAAGCAGTCCGCGGAATCGTTTCATTTTCTATGTTTTGCTCAAGTAAGTCAGAGAGATATAGTGATCCATTTGTTTTAACATGTTTGAGCAGTTTTTCTGTGGAACCATCTACAAGTGCTAGTTGAACATCTCGACCAATATTAGAATCACGCTGCAAATTATTTATAATATCGCCAATTCCTTGTTCGCCAAATGATTTTCCAAAAAGGACAACACGCATTTGACCTACAGCGATCGTATGAGGTGATTTTGCATTTAGTCGTGAAGAAATAGTTTCAATTGTCCCTGCAGTAGTTGACTGGGTTTCCGGTTTTGACTGAACGCCTTTTGTGTAATCGGGATATAAAATAGTTCCGCGAAATTGTTTGTCTTTCGTTATATCAAATCCACCTACATGAATCATTCGCTGTGTGTCTACTATATTCGGTTGTGTACAGCCTGATTGGAAAATTAACAGGATAATGGAGAAGCACAGTAAAATGTTTTTCATTTTTCCTCACCATCACGTTTTTCTTTCGCTTTGTTTGGATTATAGCGCCATTTAGACTTTGGCCTAAGAAAAGAAGACCTTTGTGCAGTTTGGCTAAATGGTAAGCGGAGAAAGCCTTCCGCTGTACCTAAACCACGAAATGGATATAAGGGTAATAAATAAGGTGATCCAAGTGACTTTAATTTAATTAAATGAGCCAAAATAAATACAAATCCGACAATAAGACCTAACCCTCCAAATGCCCCGGCTAAAAGAATAAGCGGGAATCGTAACAACCGGATAGTAGAAGACATTTTGACAGTCGGTGTTGTGAAAGACGCGAGCGCAGATAACGCAACCGCAATTAATAAAATAGTGCTCGTTAAAGCAGCCTCAACAGATGCTTGTCCAATTACGATTCCTCCAACAATACCAATCGTTTGTCCAACTTTAGTCGGTAAGCGTGCTCCGGCTTCGCGAAGCAATTCAATTGTAATTTCTAAAAAAAGCGCCTCTAAAACAGGTGGAAATGGTACGTTAGCTCTAGAATAAATAATAGGCCCAAGTAAATCAGCCGGGATCATTTGATAGTGATACGTTAATACAGCTGTGTAAATAGCTGAAGAGAATAAAGAGAATGCTGCTCCGAAAAAACGAACTATTCTAAGAAATGAGCCTGCTATCCAGGGTAAATAATAATCTTCTGGAGAGACGAAGAAATCGAGCAATGTCGCTGGTCCAGCTAATGCATATGGTGAACCGTCTGTTAAAATAACAACCCCTCCATTCAGTAAGGCGTAAACGGAGCGATCTAAGCGCTCGGTAGGTAATAATACAGGGAAGGGTGAGTTACTGTTATCGCTAATAAACTGTTCAATCATAGTTGCATCAAAAGGAACATCAAAGTCAATGTCTTGCAGGCGCTGCATTGCAGTATTGACGTGCTGTTCATTCGTAATGCCTTCGATGTAAGCAACTACGACCTTTGTTTTTGATATAGAGCCAACTACAACTTCTTTGAAAACTAATTGCTCCGTTACAATATTTCGGCGAAGTAAGTGTGTATTCGTATCAATATTTTCAACAAATCCGATTTTTGGACCAATTACACTATATTCATTTTCGGTATCGTTATATAATCGTGTACCTACAACTGAACTTTCGGCACGAATAAGTGCATATTCTGCTGAGCGAGAATCATTTTTTAGCTGTATGAGTACATACCCACTTAATAATTTTTCACGAATATCATCAATAGAAGGGCCGGTGATAATCTCCTCAAGTGTGACGATATTTGCTATGTCACTTATATTTTTAATGTGATCTAATTCTCTTTTTATAGGTGTTAAAATGAATCGATTAATGAGGAGTGATTCAGCTGTAGATTTATAATAAAACAAACATAACGTCCCATCTTCTACGATGTTATAAGAAACGAAATCACTAGACCCTTTCATAGTGTGGATAAATTCTGGAATGGAACGGATTGTTTTTTTACTCTTTTTAGACGAAGAACGAAACATTTTCTCACCTCTTACATACATCATTTACTTATGTTAGTTTTTGGGAAAGGCGGGAATTTATACTTGAAAATTAGAAAGAAAAATTAAAAGGAGCGGATTGATATAAAGTAAAACTTTAATCAGTGGGGGGGGGGTTCATCCCTCACTGATTATCAGCCTTCACCAATCGGGCTTTTACGGGCAGTTGATCTCCCACCTAACTCCTTTGCTTTACGGCCGAATTTTGAGGTGGGAGTCTTACTGCCCGTTAATGCGGGATAAAAAAGGAAGGGTAATGAGTACCTCTTCCTTTTTGTCGTATTAATTTGTTTTCTTTTCTTTAATAGACTTCACTAATTTAATCATTTCTGGTCGTATATCTTCTTTTTTTACATTTAATTTTTCTGCAATTTGTTTAATGTTCATTCCATCTTTTTTCATTTTCAGTACATCATCGAGAGGGGTATTACTTTTTTGAGCGATGATTGTTAACACCGCGAGATGACGTAAGCCGATGTTATACTCTTTCATTTTTTGTTTTAGCTGATCAGGTGTAGATTTGTGCATGTTTGCTAGCTCTTGTAGCAATGCTTTTTTCGTTTCTTTATTCATATGATGCTTTTTCAATTTACTTGGGTCTACACCGAAATGCTGTGCCGTTTTCTCCCAAGATTTATTTTGTTTATAGTAAGTTAAAACGTCTTTAATTTCTTTTTTGCTTATTCTTGCAATGTGGGCAGCTTTCCATATTTCATGTTTGTTATAGCCGAGTTTTTCGAGTGACTTCATTTCTTCTTCTGAAATAGGCTTATGATGGTGCATTGTTACTTCTTTTGGTGTGGCAGCGGAAGCAGGGAAGACCGTTACTCCACATAATAATGCTGCCATAGTCATACTTACTGCGATTTTCTTGTACATATAAATTCCTCCTAGATGGATAATGTGGAAAACTTTACACATATCATTTCCATAAAATGTGAAAAACTTGTGAACAAGTTAAGTTTTTTTATTCACAGTATGAAATAAAGTTTTTATTAGTTTTCCAACATAAAACATTGATTAATAGTGAAAAACTAGGTTATAATCGAAATTGAAAATCAATATCAATAATAAACTTATACATATAGATAAAAATAAGGGAGAGAAAAATATGACGACATATACTTCCATCGCAAGCGTTATTAAAGAAAGACGTTCTGTTCGTACATTTACAGATAAAGCAGTAGAAAAAGAGCTATTAATTGAACTATTAAACGACGCAACATGGGCACCAAATCATAAACACCGTGAGCCATGGAATTGTAAATTATACATTGGAGAAGGCCGTCAGAAATTAGTAGACGCAGTATTAAACTCTTTCACAGAAGAAGAAAGAGCGAAACGCGGCAAAATTTTATCTGACCGTTTCTTAAGCACACCTGCACAAATCGTTGTTTACATTGATGAAGATCCACGTCAAATTCAACGTGACGAAGATTACGCGGCAACATGTGCATTTATGCAAAACTTCCAATTGCTTGCTTGGGAGCGCGGCTTAGGATGTGTTTGGAAATCAGGTGGATTAAACTACAATCCACTATTTATAGAAGGAATCGGTTTAACAAGAGGCCAACGCATTGTTGGAATTCTTCATATCGGCTATTTCGATAAAGCACCAGAAGGAAAAGCGCGTACACCGATTACGGAGAAGATGGAGATTATTGAAGGATAATTGGAAAAAGGCATTCTCGTTTTTGCGAGGGTGTCTTTTTATTATGCAATCAATCCTCATGAAAGCTTGTTCCTCATCATACACTTTCTTAAGGGAAAGTGTAAGGAGGGAAAATAATGAGAGCAAGTGACGATAAAGAACTGCAATATGCGATTGCGGAAATTACTGAAATTGCGACTGGATTTGGGCTTGATTTTTATCCGATGCGTTATGAAATATGTCCAGCGGAAATTATTTATACATTTGGTGCATACGGGATGCCGACGAGGTTTTCACATTGGAGTTTTGGAAAGCAATTTTTCAGAATGAAATTACAATACGATTTGGGACTTAGTAAAATTTATGAACTCGTTATTAACTCTGATCCATGTTACGCCTTTTTATTAGATACGAACGCTTTAATTCAAAATAAACTAATCGTGGCGCACGTTTTAGCGCACTGTGATTTCTTTAAAAATAATATTCGGTTCTCTAATACGAAAAGGGATATGGTGGAGAGTATGGCGGCAACAGCGGATCGTGTGAAAGCATATGAGCATAAGTACGGAAAGGCAGAGGTAGAAACATTTTTAGATGCCGTACTCGCTATTCAGGAACATATTGATCCGTCACTAATGCGTCCGAAACTTGCATGGAGTATTGATGATTTAGAAGAAGAAGTAGAAAAGAAAAAGGCATCACAATACGATGATTTATGGAATTTAGATAACCGAAATAAAAAACAAGAGCGCTCTAATATACGTAAAAAGAAGAAAATTCCGCCGCAACCAGAGAAAGATTTACTCCTCTTTATTGAAGAATATAGCCGTGAGTTAGAAGATTGGCAGCGCGACATATTAACGATGATGCGTGAGGAAATGTTATACTTCTGGCCACAGCTTGAAACGAAAATCATGAACGAAGGCTGGGCTTCCTTCTGGCATCAACGCATACTTCGTGAAATGGATTTAACATCTGATGAAGCAATTGAATTTGCGAAATTAAACGCAGGTGTCGTACAGCCATCAAAAACAAGTATTAATCCATACTACCTCGGTATTAAAATGTTTGAAGACATTGAAGAACGCTACAACAACCCGACAGAAGAAATGAAGCGACGCGGTGTAAAACCAGGTTCTGGTCGTGAGAAAATCTTTGAAGTACGGGAAATTGAATGGGACGTATCATTCCTAAGAAACTACTTAAATAAAGAACTCGTAATGCGAGAAGATATGTACTTATTCCAGCGCCAAGGAAAAGAATATAAAGTAATTGATAAAGAGTGGGAACATGTACGCGATCAACTCGTAAATATGCGCACAAATGGAGGTTTCCCGTACTTAGTAGTAGAAGATGGAGACTACTTAAAGAATGGAGAACTGTACATTAAACATAGCTACGAAGGAATCGAGCTAGATTTAAAATACTTAGAAAAAGTATTGCCATACATTCATCAGTTATGGGGAAGAACGGTGCATATGGAGTCCTTTGTGGAGAGTAAGGGCGTTGTGTTTTCTTATGATGGGAAGATGGTGCATCGGAAGTATGTGTGATGTAATAAAAAGAACGGACAAAGAATTTCTTGTCCGTTCTTTTTATTTGGAAAATGGTAAATATGCTATTCTTGAAGAGAGGGCGTTACATAGAGAAATGGAGCGATTCAAATGAGCAAAATAGGGGTATGTAAGGTGGATATTACGCCGCCTTTAGGTATTGATTTTATCGGATATCATAGAGAAACAGGGATTAATAATATTGAAGAGCGTATTTACGGGACAATCTTTGTATTTGAAAAAGATGAAGTGAAGACGGTGTTTATAAGCATTGATAATATTGGGATGTTAGTAGAAGATACGAATATTATTCGTGAACGAGTAGCTAGTGAGCTTCATGTATCATTTGAGCAAATAACAGTTGTTTATACACATACACACTCTGGTCCGGAAACAGTCGGTGATCACCCTTTAATAAAGTCGTATAAAACGATTTTACTAAATAATGTAGTGCAGGGTGCTGTTACTGCAAATAACAACATGAGGTCATGTGAAGTTGGATGGGGTGTTACGACAGGTGATATTGGAGTAAACCGAAGAGAGAGAACATCTGATGGAAAAGCAAAGATGGGTACAAATATAGATGGTATTGTAGATAAAAGAATTGGTGTTTTAGCAATGAGAGATGCTGAATCAAAGGAGCTATCTGGGATTGTAGTATTTTGTACTGCGCATCCGAATGTTTTAAAAGGGGATAGTGATGCATTATCAGCGGATTATCCTGGAATGACGAGAGAGATTCTTGAGGAAATATTAAACTGTCCTGTTATTATTGTTCAAGGTGCAGCTGGAAATGTGAATGCGAAGTACCGAGGTTCGAAGGAAGCATTAAAACAAATGGCTTACGTACTTAGTGGACATGTATTAATGATGCTACCAACAGTTACATATAGCCCAATTGTAAATCTAAGAACGATTTCGAGTACGATGCAAATGAAATTGAAGGATATTCCTGAAATTGAAGAGATAAAGAGAATGGCTCGATTAGCTGAAAAGCAGTGGGGCGTGAATACGGATGAATGGCTTACTATCGTTTTAAATAAATATAAGCAAGATATTCGGCAGTTAAGTATAGATTTAGAAGTTCAACTGTTTCAAATTAATGATGGGATGTTCTCTGGAATACCGATGGAACCTTTTTCAGAAACTGCTTTAGAAATGAAAGAGAGTTTTCAAAATGAACTAGTTTTCTTTGGTGGATATACGAATGGATATATTGGTTATTTACCGACAAGTGAAGAGCTTATATATGGTGGATACGAAGTTGAATTAAATCCGGTTGTGTATGGGCCGGTTACAAACTTGTTGATGCCACCTGAGGAGAATACGGCGGAGTTGGTTGTGAAGAGAGTTATGGAATTATATAATGCGTAAAAAATGTTATCTCATATATTTTGAATACAATTTAAAGAAACTAATGATTTTTAATACAACTGTAGAAAACGAATCCATTTTGAAAAAGACTAATCAAAATGGATTCATTTTTTATATGGATTTTGTTTACCAAACAGGTCGTATGCTCGATGCTAATTTGCCTGTATTTTCTTTAGTAACGAATGTTGTTAAATCTTCTTTGAGCATTTGCATTCGCTCTGCACCTATGTTTTCAATCCATCGCTGCTCTATTTCAGCTACTATTTCTTCTTTTGCTTTCATTACTGACAAACCACGTTCGGTTAGAACAATGATTTTACCTCTTTTATCAGTAGGGTGCGTTTTGCGCATAACGTAGCCACTATTCTCAAGAGAATCGACCATTTTACTTACAGCTTGCTTAGAAACCCCTAAATATTCAGCTAGTTCTATACCGGTTGCTCCATTTGGAAGGATGCGTTTGAACATAAAACCATGTGCTGGCCTAATATCTTCAAATCCCAATTCACTTAATCTGTCATGTAGTTCAGTGATTAATGTACTGAAGGATAATGACAAAAGTGAAGTAAGATCTAATTCGTTAAATGTTTGATGATCCATGTATATAACCTCCTTACTTATAGTCAATTAAATTGACTATAAGTAAAATCTATTGTACTATACGGAATATAGTCAATCAAATTGACTATATTGTGGTACTAGAACAAATAATGATTTATCTAAATAGAAATAATGGAGGTTTCACATGGTTAATATTGTTAAAATTAGAGGGAGTGTATTTGCGCCGTATGCTTTGCTGAAACCTATTAAGGATCCTGCAACAGGAAGGGTTTTTGAATATGCCGGAGATGCACGTGAATTTACACCGTACGCTGTGAACACAAAGCGTTCAAGATTAGAGCAAGAAGTGAATATTGATTTTTATAAAAGAGAAATTTTCACATATGCAGATGCTTGTATCGTCACTGTGAAAATTACAAATCCAGATGGCTCAATTGAGTATCAAAAAGGACAAACAAGTACAGAAAACATTGTATGTACTAATATTGCATGGAGTGAGGATGAGGTTTCATTTGAAATGAGAGCAAGTGCCAGCAATCCGTTAGACGCGGCAGCACCTGCAGCTGATTATTTTTTGACTATACGAGTTAGTAAGAGTGGTGCTGTGCATGTTGAAGGTTTACATGATGGTTTCCCTTGCTATGAATTTTATAAACAAATAGACTTTGGTTCATTTGAATTAATATATACACATGATTTCAGAGAAACGGATGATACCCCAGCAGCACTAGCTGGAGAAATGGAATATAGCTTTAAAACGACAATCTAGATATAAATATAGCGCTATTTTTAAGAAGGAAGTAGCAAACGTAAAAGAGAAAGCATTTGATTATGGGGCCGAAATGGTGGTCTGTTTTATTCAATAGTATGCAGTATCTAAAATAAAATTATAGAGGTGTTTCTTATGACTAATATCGTTAAAATTAGAGCCAACGTATTTATTCCAATGTCTTGGACAGAACCTAAGAAAGATGTACAAACAGGGAAAGTAATTCAATTCGAAGGTGATTCACGGGAATTTACACCGCATGCGGTAAATACTATGCGCTCTAGAGTTGAGCAAGAGGTAGTAGTAGATTTTTATAAAGAAGAAGTGTTTTCATATGCAAACACAGGTATTACGACGGAAAAGGTTACGAATCCAGATGGTTCTGTGAATAAAAGAACAGGAAAAGCGAGTACCGAAAATATTGTGTGTACTGATATTGTATGGAATTCTGACAGTGTACAATTCAAAATGAGTGCAAGCGCTAGTAATCCATTAAATGTATATGCACCTCCTGTAGATTATTTATTAACTGTATGTGTTAAAAAGGATGGTAGCATAGATATTCAAGGAGAACACGATGGATTCCCTTGTTTTGAATTTTATAAGCAGGTAGATTTCGGTTCATTTGAACAAATTTATAAACATGATTTTAGAGAAACTGGTGATACAGCTGCAGCGTTAGGTGGAGACATGGATTATAGTTTTGCAAAGAGATTATAGGAAATATGACAAATTACTTCATTCGTAAATGAAATTCAGCCGTCAAAAATAAGTATTACCCCATACTACGTCGCCTTTAGGCATGGATTTAATCATACAGAAAGCTATAGAACTATACAGAAAAGAGCTTGGAGATGTTTAAACAGACTATAATGAGAAGCGGATACTATGTCCAATATAAGGGCATATATCCGCTTTTTTCTTACATAGCTGATATTTATAAACAAATATGAGTTACTTCGGTAACTCTTTTTCTTCTTCAACTAACGAAGCAGGATAGTTGAAGAAGGAATTTCTCTAAACTTTGAAGAATTTATATTCAAAAATATGTTAAGGGGCTTGTGAATTATATGGAATCCATTAGCAAAAGCGAAGTGAAGCTACGAGATATCACAGAGGAAGATCTTCCTATCTTTTATGAACAACAACTAGATTCAACGGCTAACTATATGGCTGCTTTTACAGCTAAAGACCCCACTGATAAGGACGCATTTTTTGACCATTGGACAAAAATTATCGCTGACGAGACCATCACAATTAAGACTATATTATTTAATGGCATTGTCACTGGACACGTCTCGAACTTTGAACAGTTCAGCGAACCCGAAGTAAGCTACTGGATTGGGAAGGAATATTGGGGTCAAGGTATTGCAACTAAAGCGTTGTCAGAGTTTCTGGAGTATATTAAGGTACGCCCACTTTATGCTCGTGCCGCTAAAGATAACCTCGCCTCCATCAGGGTATTGGAAAAATGCTGGTTTAAAATCATCTCTGAAGATAAGGGGTTTTCCAACGCAAGAGGCAAGGATGTTGAAGAATTTATTTTAAAGCTTGAACCTTTTGATATGTAATTTAATACCGTAATACTATTGGAGTGGTTCTTGACTAAAAAACCTTCTGTTATTTAACTAACGGGTGCGTTAGTTAAACAAGAATCAAAAAGGATCTTCAACGGAAGATCCTTTTTGATTTCTACATAATATACATGAATATTTTGTTAGAGTCCTTATAAATTAAGATTTTTTTCAATTTAGGTCTTGATAAAGATGTCTAGGTTCTTTTTTTTTATTTGTTTCGAATTTGTGAAAGAAAGAGATATATATTGAAAATAATTTTTGTATATTTTATTATATACCCATACGGGTATGAGTTATGTGTATGGGTATACGAGAATTTAAAATAATAAATAATATGGAGGTTTGAAATATGTCTAGAAAAATTGTTGTAGTAGGTGGAGTTGCTGGTGGAGCATCAGTAGCTGCAAGACTTCGTCGTTTAAGTGAAGAAGATGAAATTATTATGGTTGAGCGCGGTGAATATATTTCATTTGCAAATTGTGGATTACCATACTATATTGGCGGTGTAATTACAGAAAGACAAAAATTATTAGTGCAGACAGTTGAAAAGATGTCAAAGCGTTTTAATTTAGATATACGTGTATTAAGTGAAGTCGTAAAGATTAATAAAGAAGAGAAAACAATTACTATAAAGAATGTAACTACAAATGAAACATATAACGAGGAATATGATGTTTTAATTCTTTCACCAGGGGCGAAACCAATTGTTCCACCTATTCCGGGTATTGAAGAAGCAAAGGCGTTGTTTACATTACGAAATGTACCTGATACAGATCGTATTAAAGCATACATTGATGAGAAGGAACCACGTCATGCGACGATTATTGGTGGAGGATTTATTGGAGTGGAAATGGTTGAAAACTTAAGAGAACGAGGAATTGATGTTACTCTTGTAGAGATGGCAAATCAAGTGATGCCACCGATCGATTATGAAATGGCAGCATATGTACATGAGCATATGAAAAATCACAATGTTGAGCTTGTTTTTGAAGATGGTGTGGATGCATTAGAAGAGAACGGGACTGTTGTACGTTTAAAAAGCGGTTCAATAATAAAGACTGATATGATTATTTTAGCAATTGGTGTACAACCAGAGAGTAGTTTAGCGAAGGATGCAGAATTAGAACTAGGAGTTAGAGGAACGATAAAGGTAAATGAGAAATTTCAAACATCGGACCCACATATATATGCAATTGGTGATGCGATTGAAGTGAAAGATTTTGTTACAGAAACAGAAACAATGATTCCTTTAGCGTGGCCAGCTAATCGTCAAGGTCGCATGTTAGCAGATATTATTCATGGTCATACGGATTCTTTATATAAAGGTACGATGGGAACTTCTGTGGCTAAAGTTTTTGATTTAACAGTTGCTACGACTGGAGTAAATGAGAAAATATTAAAACGATTAAATATACCCTATGAGGTAGTACATGTACAGGCAAATTCTCATGCAGGGTACTATCCAAATGCTACGCCAGTGCTAATAAAATTAATTTTTAATAAAGATAGCGGGAAAATTTACGGAGCACAGGCTTTAGGACGTGACGGGGTAGATAAGCGTATCGATGTTATTGCAACGGCAATGAAAGCAAATTTAACTGTAATCGATTTACCGGATTTAGAATTATCATATGCACCCCCGTATTCTTCTGCAAAAGACCCAGTAAACATGGTGGGGTATGTGGCAAGTAATATAGTAGATGGTTTTGTGGACACGGTACAATGGCATGAAATAGATCGTATTGTTGAAAATGGTGGATATCTTATTGATGTTCGAGAGCCTAATGAACTAAAACAGGGAATGATTAATGGTTCTATTAATATTCCGTTAGATGAATTACGTGATCGTTTGGATGAAGTGCCAGTGGACAAAGAAATATATATTACTTGTCAACTTGGTATGAGAGGGTATGTTGCAGCGCGTATGTTAATGGAAAAAGGATATAAGGTAAAGAATGTAGATGGCGGCTTTAAATTATACGGGACAGTATTACCAGACCGTATTGTATATTGATGTTTATCCTAATAAGTACGGGCAGTGAATCCTCTAATTTAATAATTGGTGGGAGATTGCTGCTCGTAAAATTCAGCTTTGTATAGGCTCAAAAAATAAGGATAGAAGTCTCACGATATGCTTTTTTCACATTTAGGTTAAAAAATTTAAATTAGGGCTTTACGAAATACCCTGCAGGGTATAATATATTGTCATAAGCTATAAATAGTGACATAATGGTAATGAGGTGATTATAGAATGGAATATAATCAAGATATAAAAAATCGATTAAAGCGTATTGAAGGGCAAGTTCGTGGTGTGCTTCGTATGATGGAAGAAGGAAAAGATTGTAAGGAAGTAATCACACAATTAACTGCTTCTCGTTCTGCATTGGATCGCTCGATTGGATTAATTGTGGGAACAAATTTGGAACAATGTTTACGTGAACAGTTTGAAAAAGGTGATGGTTCCAATGAGGATCTTATTAAAGAAGCTGTTCAATTACTAGTAAAAAGCCGATAATCTGTCAAACTTATTTGTTGACAGATTTTAAATAACATTTTAATATACCCGTACAGGTATATGTATATTTTTTGAGGGGGAAGTCAATATGAGTATAAAGGTAGATACACATTTAGATTGTAAAGGATTAGCATGTCCGATGCCGATTGTGAAAACAAAAAAGGCGATGGAGGCATTACAATCTGGGCAAGTGATTGAAATAGAAGCAACAGATAAAGGCTCTACAGCAGATTTACAAAGTTGGGCCAATAATGTTGGTCATCAATATATAGGTACAAAGCAAGAGGGAGATACTTTAAAACATTATGTAAGAAAAGCGAGTACGCAAGAAATAAACGAAGTAGTAAAATATGCTCATACAGTAACGAATGAGGTACTACAAGAAAAGGTATTAGCTGATGAAGAATGCATTATTTTAGATGTAAGGGAAGAAGCTGAGTATGTATTTGGACACATCCCATCTGCAATTTCAATTCCATTAGGTGAGTTAGAAGAAAAACAAGGTGTTTTAAGTCAAACAAAACCAATATATGTTGTTTGTCGGACAGGAAATCGCAGTGATCTTGCTTGTCAGCTATTGGAGAAGCAAGGGTTTAACAATGTTAAGAATGTTATTCCTGGCATGCTGCATTGGAATGGAAAGATAGAAAAAAGATAAGGAAAAAATTTTAAACATAAATATACCGTAGGGGGTAATAGAATGAAGGTTAAACATTTAGCAGCAAAAGATGTTGCAGAAAAGGTTATGTTTGAGGAGTTATTTATTTTAGATGTACGTAATGAAGCGGATTATGAAAATTGGAAAATTGAAGGGAAAGAAGTTACTTCAATGAATGTGCCGTACTTTGATTTATTAGAGGGTATAGATCATATTGTAAGTGAATTACCTAAAGATAAAGATGTTTTAGTAGTATGTGCAAAAGAAGGGTCTTCTATATTTGTGGCAGAGCAATTAACAGAGGCTGGATTAGAAAATATTTATTATTTAGCTGGTGGTATGAAGGCTTGGAGTGAATATGTAAAGCCTATAAAAGTTGGGGATTTAAAAGATGGCGGAAGTATGTATCAGTTTAACCGCCTTGGAAAAGGTTGCTTATCATATATGGTCATTTCTAAAGGAGAAGCAGCTGTTATTGATGCAGTACGAACAGTTGAGGCATATGAGGAATTTGCAAAAGAACAAGGTGCTGTAATTACAAATGTAATGGATACACATTTGCATGCCGATCATATTTCAGGAGGTCGTAAGTTAGCTGAGAAAGTAAATGGGACGTATTGGTTACCGCCAAAAGATGCGGAAGAAGTTGTATTTTCTTACGAACCACTTGTAGAAGGTGCTGTAATTACTGTTGGGGAAACAAAGATTGATATCGAAGCAATCTATTCGCCGGGACATACGATTGGTAGTACTTCATTTATTGTAGATGATGAGTATTTATTATCAGGGGACATTTTATTCGTAGATTCGATTGGGCGTCCGGATCTTGCTGGGAAAGCTGAAGATTGGGTAAGTGATTTACGTAATACTTTATATAGCCGATATAAAGAACTATCTCAAAGTTTAATTGTGTTGCCGGCTCATTATTCAAAAATAAGTGAAATGAACGAGAGTGGGATTGTTAGCTCAAAATTAAAAGATTTATTTGAGTATAATGCAGGATTAAATATTGAGGATGAGGGAGAGTTTCGTAAAGTTGTAACAGAGAATTTACCACCTCAACCGAATGCATATCAAGAAATTCGTCAAATAAATATGGGGCAATTAAACCCAAGTCAAGAAGAAGAGCGTGAAATGGAGATTGGTCCAAACCGTTGTGCTGTTCATGATTAATTCGATTTCAAATGAAATAAAAATGGGAGGTATATAAGATGAATGCAAAGCAAGTATTAGATGTAAAAGGATTAGCGTGTCCAATGCCAATTGTAAAAACAAAGAAGGCGATGGAGACATTACAATCAGGTGAAGTGTTAGAAGTACACTTAACAGATAAAGGCGCGATTAAAGATATTCCAGCATGGTCAAAAACAGGCGGTCATGAAGTGTTAAAACATACGGAAGAAGAAGGCGAATTAAAGTTTTGGATTAAGAAGGCTTAATTATAAAAAAGTGGAGGTATATAAGATGAATGTGAAAGAAGTATTAGACGTAAAAGGATTAGCATGTCCAATGCCAATTGTAAAAACAAAGAAGGCGATGGAAGCATTACAATCAGGAGAAGTGTTAGAAGTACACTTAACAGATAAAGGTGCAATTAAAGATATTCCAGCATGGTCACAAAAAGGCGGTCATGAAGTGTTAAAACATACGGAAGAAGAAGGCGAATTAAAGTTTTGGATCAAGAAAGCATAATATTTCAATGATAAGAGGAGGGTATTCTCTGCTCATTATTAGAAGTAAAGAGGATAATCATATATGTTTTATATAGTCATACCCATAATAGTATTGATAATGGGAAATATATTAAAACGTTACGTTCCTGTTTTACATGTTGCACATATTTCAATAGAGCAAGTAAGACAAAGTGAGGATGTTATTGTTATAGATGTGCGTGACTATGTAGAGAGTCACGGTAATCATACGTCTAAAATTATGTGTATACCGTATGCGTATTTAAAGCGGTACTATTATGAAATACCAAATAAACCGATACATCTTATTGTTCATAATAAAGTAGATCGAAATTTAAGTGTTCGGTTTTTAAACAAGAAGGGGTTTTGTATTCAAAGTTATAGTGTAGCGACGAATAAAGTGAAACTTTAATCAGTGGGGGTTTTGTTCATCCCCCACTGATTATTAGCCCTCACCAATCGGGCGTTTACGGGCAGTTGATCTCCCACCTAACTTCTTTGCTCTAGCCGAATTTTGAGGTGGGTGTCTTACTGCCCGTTAATGCGGGATAAAAAAATATAACAGAAAGAGGCTATCATTATATGGATGGAAAGACAATATTGAATATAATCTTAATTATACTTGTAACTTGGTTTATCATTTCTCGTTTCTTACCAGCTAGAGGAGTAAAAAATATTTCAGGAAAAGAATTGAAGCGTATGATGGGGCAAAATAATAAACAATTTATTGATGTACGTACACCTGGTGAATATAGAGGAAATAATATTAAAGGGTTTCGGAATATCCCATTAAATGAACTGGCCAATAAAGCGAAACAATTAGATAAAAGTAAAGAAGTTATTGTTCTTTGTCAAAGTGGAATGAGAAGTAAACAAGCAGCGAAAATGTTAAAAAAACTAGGATTTCAATATATTACAAATGTTTCAGGCGGTATGAATGCTTGTAATTAAGAAGGAGATGGGAAACATGAAAGAAATGACTGCAAAAGAATTAGAAGAAAAATTGTTACGTAAAGAAGCAGTAAATATCGTAGATGTACGTGAAGTAGAAGAAGTAGCTGAAGGGAAAATTCCAGAAGCATGTAATATTCCACTAGGACTATTAGAATTTCGTATGCATGAGTTAAATAAAAATCAGGAATATATTATCGTTTGTCGTTCTGGAGGGAGAAGTGCAAGAGCAGTTCAATTTTTAGAAAGTTACGGTTTTCGAGCGATCAATATGGTAGGTGGTATGTTAGCTTGGAAAGGTAAAGTAGAATAGGGCGAAAATAAACGATTTTTTATAGGGGTTTAAATACCCCTATAGGTAATTTAGAGGAGGAACAACATGGAGCAACAGAAGAAAACAACAATTGTTTTATTTAGTGGAGATTATGATAAAGCGATGGCAGCTTATATTATTGCAAATGGTGCAGCGGCGTACGACCAAGAGGTGACTATTTTTCATACTTTCTGGGGCTTAAATGCCCTCAGGAAAGATGAGCATGTGAAAGTAAAGAAAACTTTTATAGAGAAAGTGTTTGGAAAAATGATGCCGCGCGGTGTGGATAAGATGGGATTATCAAAAATGAACTTTGCTGGTATGGGGCCCAAAATGATTAAAGGAATTATGAAGAAGCATAATGTGATGCCTTTGCCAGACTTAATTGATATGGCGAAAGAGCAAGGGGTTAAGCTTGTAGCTTGTCAAATGACAGTAGATTTATTAGGGTTAAAAGAGGAAGAGATTATGGAAGGGGTAGAGTTTGCAGGAGTAGGTGCATATTTAGCAGATGCTTCGGATGGGAATGTGAATTTATTTATTTAAATCACCTTCTTTTAGAAGACGGGGGATAACATATGAGTTTAACAGTACTGCTTTTTATTATTGGGTTTATAGGATCGTTTATATCAGGAATGGTTGGGATTGGCGGGGCAATTATTAATTATCCGATGATCTTATACATTCCGGTATTACTAGGATTTGCTGGCTATACATCACATGAAGTGAGCGGTATTACAGCGATTCAAGTGTTTTTTGCAACTTTTGCAGGTGCGTGGGCATATCGGAAAAGTAATGATATGGATAAAACGTTAGTTGTTTACATGGGAGCTAGTATATTAATAGGAAGCTTTGTAGGTAGCTTTAGCGCCAATCTATTAAATGAGCATACTGTAAATGTTGTTTATACAATATTAGCTACTATCGCGGCTATTATGATGTTTATACCGAGGCGAAACAACTGTGAGGATTCAGAAGGAACTATGTATAATAAATGGCTAGCTAGTATGTTAGCGTTTATTGTAGGCAGTGTTTCCGGCATTATTGGGGCTGGTGGTGCGTTTCTATTAATTCCGATTATGTTAGTTGTTTTAAAACTACCGATACGTACGACAATAGCAACATCTATCGCTATTACTTTTATTTCCTCGGTAGGGATTACTGCTGGGAAAGTGATTACGGGACAAGTAGTTGTTATCCCAGCCCTTATCGTTGCGGTAGCAAGTTTATTTGCCGCTCCGCTTGGAGTGAAAGTAGGGAAGAGAGTGAATCAAAAAGTTTTGCAATACGTATTGTCTGCTTTAATTGTAGGAACTGCGATAAAGATGTGGGTTGATATGATATCGAAATAAAAAGATGGTGCTGCTTGTAGCACCATCTTTTTATTTATCCCGCATTAACGGGCAGTAAAATTCCCACCTTAAAATTCGGCTGGAGCAAAGAAGTTAGGTGGGAGATCAACTGCCCGTAAACGCCCGATTGGTGAGGGCTGATAATCAGTGGGGGATGAACAAAACCCCCACTGATTATAGTTTCACTTTATGCCCAAATAACTTTCATTAAGTTCTTATATTCATCGTTCGCCAGTTTATATAGCATTCTCGTATGTTCAAAGACAAGTGCTGGATTAAAGTTTGGTTCTGAGAATGCAAGAGATGTTGAAATATCAATTGCATTTTGCTTGTTTAGTGTGAATTTTGCAAATCGATAAGATGTGTTTAATTCATTGATGACGTGTAAAATATCATTTGTTGATGTTGCATCAGGTACATGAGCAACATTGAAGCAGTATATATCCACAGTAGGATGTTCGTTTTGGAAAGCAGCGATAAGTTGAATTTTTGCGCCAGCTTCTGTCTCTAATCCTACTGAAAAATGAACAGAACCATCATTTTCATCTATATTTTCTTCCATGTATATATCGTTGGATTTTAAGTAGTCTTTAAAATCTGAAATGTTATGTTTTACTGCAGCTTTCATATGTATGAGCCCCCTGGTAATTGGAATAGATTACTACTATTTATTATAATTTAAAAATATTAAAAAAGATAGTTAGAAAGTTCTGATTTTTTATCTTAAAAAGGAAACCGCACTCTACCTCCATAGAGTACGGTTTCTTTTTATTCATTGTCATTAGACGATGTTTCTGTATCTTCACTGCTATTATCATTACGTTTGTTGTTACTTGATTCATGTTTGTTTGTATCCTCAGAGTCAGTTTCTTTCGTTCTCTCTGAGTTTGTTTTTTTCGAATCGGATGTAGATTCTTTCGTTTTCTCTGAATTTGTTTTTTTCGAATCAGAGTCAGATTTTGTATATGCAGGTAGCCCAAGGTGACTACGAAGTTCGTTTGTAAGATTAGCTAATTCTTTTTTATCTGGATTGTAGTAGTAAGTTCGACCACCACCAGGAGATTGACTACATGTGTCATCACCTTTTGCCATGTAACAGTCTTCACCTTGAATTTGTAATTTTTCAATAGTAGAATCTGATCCATATTTATAGAATGAAAGCATATCGTCGAATGTTAAGTTTGTAACGAATTGGCCGTTAATATCATCAATGATGTTACCAACTTTTGTTACGGATCCAACGCTTGTTAGTTTCTTTAAAATGGCTTCAATAACGAGTTGCTGACGTTGTCCACGCATCGCATCACTATCAATGTGTCGTGTTCTAGCTAGAGCAAGAGCCTCTTCGCCATTTAACTTTTGAACACCTTTTTTCAGGTGAATGGCCTCAGCATTATCATTGCTATCTTGTTCAGTGAATTCAACTGGTACATCAACTTCAATACCGCCTAAGTCATCGACGATTTTTATAAATGATTTAAAGTTAAATTTTACAAAGTAATCGACAGGAACATTCATTAAATTTTCAACTGCATCAATGCTTGCTTGTGGTCCACCATCTTTTCCATTTTTAGTAGAACCGAATGCATGAGCGTGTGTAATTTTATCTTTTTTCTTTTCTACTGGAATATAAGTATATGTGTCACGTGGAATACTTAATAGTTTAACAGTTTTGCTATCTTTATTAAACGTTGCAAGTAACAGTGCATCCGTTCTTATAGCCCCACCATATTCTTTCCCACGGACATCGCTTTCATCAACACCCATTATTAAGACAGAGACGTTATTTGTAATAGGTTTAACAGCTTTATCACGTAAATCAGATTTATCACCGCGCGCTAAATCGTGAGCGGCGTTTCGAACAGCAGAAGATGCTTTATTGACTAAAAACCAAGTATAACTGCCACCTACTATTAAAAATAATAGAATAACGCTTATAATAATTTTTGTTTTTTTCTTACTTTTATTCGGGTTGCTTCGTGTATTTTCTTGCAAAGATGGGTTTTGCTCCATTTCTTGTACTCCTTCATTTGGATTGAAATACGACACTCATATCCACTTATTATAATGAAATTTAGCGAAAAAAAACATTACAAATCATTTACATTTCGTAAAAATTCAATTTATTTATAAAAAGTCAGATTTTCTATATTTTATTTTTAGGATAAAGAATAAGTATAAGCTGTTTTAGTAGAAATGAAAATATGTATTGTGAGAAAGTGATAGAGAAGTAAGATTTGTTGAAATATAGCCAAGAAGAAGCGATTCGTTTTATAAGCATTTCTTATATAATAAAGAAGGATTTTATGGATGAAGGAGAGGGCATAATGAATCATACATCATTCCGAGCAATGGTCGTGGAAGAAAAGGAAAATAATCAATTTGAAAGAACCTTTGTTGATAGAGAAGTAAATAGTTTACCTGAAGGAGACGTATTAATACGTGTTCATTATTCTTCATTAAATTATAAGGATGCCCTTTCAGCTAATGGTAATAAAGGTGTAACGAGAACATACCCTCATACACCTGGTATCGATGCGGCAGGAGAGGTTGTTAGTAGTAGAAATGTCTCCTTTAAGGAAGGAGATCAAGTTATTGTAACCGGATATGATTTAGGTATGAATACTTCTGGTGGTTTCGGAGAATATATTCGCGTGCCATCATCTTGGGTCGTTCCTTTACCAGAAGGAATGTCTTTGAAGGAAAGTATGATGTATGGGACAGCAGGCTTTACAGCTGCTTTATCGGTATATAAGCTTATTAGAGCGGGAATTACGCCTAATATGGGAGATGTTTTAGTAACTGGTGCTACTGGCGGAGTAGGTAGTGTAGCAGTTAGTATTTTAGGGAAGTTAGGATATAACGTAGTAGGGTCAACTGGGAAAATGGAAGAAAAACAGATGCTACTACGTCTAGGAGCGAAAAAAGCTATTCATCGCGAAGAATTGGATGATAAGTCTGGGAAACCAATGTTGAAGGGTGTATACGCAGGTGTTATCGATACAGCTGGTGGGAACATGTTAGAAAGTTCTTTAAAGGTAGTTAAGTATGGAGGTTGTGTAACGACGTGTGGTAATGTAGCAGGGCATAAGTTAAATACAACTGTATACCCATTCATATTACGAGGAGTTAGCCTTCTAGGAATAGATTCAGTTCACTGTCCGGTGGATGTGAGAAGAGAAGTGTGGGCGTTATTAGCGACTGAGTGGAAAAATTCAAAGCTAGCATCTTATACAGAAGAATGTACATTAGAAGAATTAGATGAGAAATTTGCACTTATACTGCAAGGAAAGTTAAAAGGAAGAACAGTTGTAAATATGAAATGAAAAAAAGAGACGCTAATTTGAGCGTCTCTTTTCCTATTATAATGATTGTTTTAATCCCATTTTACCTTGTTCTCCTAAAACACCATCAGCAATATTTACAGCGTGATCACCGATACGCTCTAAGTTACTTACCATATCAACGAAAATGATGCTTGCATCACCTGAACAGCTACGTTCGTTTAGACGTAATACGTGACGTTTACGAAGAACACGTTCCATTTGGTCAATTTTACGTTCTTTTGCAATAACAGTTTGAGCTAGCTCAGTGTCAAAGTTCGTTAAAGCTTCAACTGCGTCTTGTAATGTTGAAATTGTTAACTCAAGCATTTCATTTAGTTCAGCTAGTGCTTCGTCTGATAGTGAAACACGGTTTGAAATTTGGAAATCTACAAGTTCTACAAGGTTTTCTACATGATCACCGACACGTTCAATATCTCCAACAACACCTGCTAGAACTGAATGTTTTTCAGAGTCTGTAGATGAAAGTGGTTTTTCTGATAGTAAAACTAAATACTCGGTAATTTTTTTATCTAAATTGTTAATAGCTCCTTCTAATTGAGTAGCCATGTTAGCGTGTTTTTTGTCTTGTGTATTTAAAAATTGGTTTGCTTCTTTTAATCCATGTAATGAAAACTCTGCCATACGGATAATTTCTTTTTGAGCTTCTGTTAATGCGATAGCAGGAGATTGCTCAATGAAAATTGGATTTAAATGTTGCGGTTTGAAATTAATAGCAGAATCTTCGCCGCGAATAATTTTTGTTACAATCCATGCTAATACAGCAATGAACGGGAATTGAATAATAGTATTTGTTACATTAAACGTTCCGTGTGCAAATGCAATTGTCATTTCTGGATTTAAGTTTAATGACGTTTGGAAGTATTGAATTAAATTTGTAAAAGGTACTAATAAAATCGTAAAGATAATCGTACCGACGATATTAAAGATAACGTGAACTAATGCTGCACGTCTTGCTGCAATTGAAGTACCGATTGCTGCTAATACCGCTGTAATTGTTGTACCGATGTTATCACCGAATAATACAGGAAGAGAAGCTTGTAAATCGATTGCACCTTGACCGAATAGTTCTTGTAAAATACCGATTGTTGCACTTGAACTTTGTACAATTAAAGTGAAGACTGTACCGACAACAATACCTAAAATTGGATTGTCGCTCATGCTAACCATTAATTCTTGGAATGACTCTAAAGAGCGAAGAGGCTTCATACCTGTGCTCATTAATTCTAAACCGAAGAATAACATACCAAAACCGAATACAACTTGACCTACAGAATGTACTTTTTTATTTTTAAAGAAGAATAATAAGATAGCTCCAACTGCCATAATTGGGAGCGCGTATTCTCCGATTTTAATCCCGATAATAAATGCAGTAACTGTTGTACCGATGTTTGCACCCATAATAACACCGATTGCTTGTCTTAATGTCATAAATCCGGCACTTACAAGTCCGACTGTTAAAGCAGTTGTTCCTGAACTTGATTGGATTAATACAGTAACTAACATACCTGCTAGTACACCCATAAGTGGGTTTGTTGTAAAGCGATCTAGAATATCGCGAAGACGATCTCCAGCTGCTTGTTGCAGTCCATCGCCCATGTATTTAATCCCGAATAAGAAAATACCTAATCCACCAATGAACTGGAAGATCATATCTTGAACATTGTATTCCACGCATTCCACTCCTTAAATTTCATGTACGATGTAATTATTAACTAAACCTTGAGGCACTGTAAACGGTTCACCTGTAAAATTCACACTAAATTTACAAAGGGGTGAAAAGTTTACAAATCTTTAAAGAAACACCTGGATTTAATTGGTTTTAATATTCAATACACGATAATTTTGTTAAGAAGTCACATTTATCACACTATTTATAGGTAGTAAAAATAGGTAAGGAAAACTATCGATTAAAATTTCATTGTCCTACATATTTTTTGATGAAAGTTAAAAAAGTATGTAGGACAATCAATGATGTTTTAAATTAAAAAAGCTGCCGAATTATCCAGCAGCTTTTTCATTAGTTTTATCCTTCTGTTTTTGTTTCCGTAAGTTTGTGATGTAAATGAAAAGGAAAGCGATAAGTAATAGGGAGGAATAACGATATACAGTTGCATAGTTGGTAAAGTGTGCAATGAATCCAAATATAATCGCTCCAGCACCAATTCCAAGGTCAAATGCTGAGAAAAATGTTGCTGTTGCTACTCCTCGTCGATGTGGTGCTACTCGATCAATCATCCATGCTTGTAGTGCTGGCTGAATCGCTCCGAAACCACTTCCGTAGCACGCTGCCGCAATAATTAAGCTCGGAATTGTAGTTGTATACGACAGTAATATAATACCTGTAAACGTTATAATAACTCCTGGAATAATGACGAATGTATGGCCTTTCGCATCATATAATTTTCCGGAAAATGGACGAGTTACAGCGATTGCAAGTGCGTTAAATAAAAAGAAGAGACTAATGTCAGCAATGCCGACTTCCGTAGCAAATAATGTGATGAAGCTCCCAATTCCCCCGTACATTAACGTAATACATAATATTAATAATGAAGGAAGTAAAGCTTTACGCTCAATAAATCCATCCAGAAAGGTACCAGATGTTTGCTGTGGTGGTTGCGGCGTTTTTTTGATTTGAAGTAGTTTCGTTAATATTAATGAAACAATTGTACATGAGAGTGCACATAAAAAAAGAATCGTGAAGTTATATGTTTGCATAAGCCAAAGTCCGATAAGTGGACCGAGTGCCATTGCAATAGTGCCAGAAAGACCGAAATATCCCATGCCTTCTCCGCGGCGAGCTTGCGGAATTAAATCTGAAACGACAGTTCCGTATGTAGTCGTTGTAATGCCGAACCCAGCCCCATGTAAAATGCGAACGGCAAGCAGGAGGAAGACGGTTGAAGCGAAAAGGTAGCTACCCATAGCTAATAAACAAATTGCAGTACCGATCATTAAAATGATTTTTTTATTGAATTTTTGCAAGGCGTTTCCAGTTAGCGGTCTAACAAATAGTGCCGCAACGGTAAACATGCCGACAACAAATCCGATATTTGAACTTGTGCCACCAATTTCTTTCACATAAACAGGTAAAGTTGGAATTAACATTTGAAATCCTAAAAACATACATAAGTTTGCTAGAATTAACGCAATAAACTCTTTCGTCCATAACGGTTCTCGTTTTACGAGTACTGCCTCTCCCATATATTCATCCCCTATATAAAAGTTTTCTCTGTTCTTTCGAGTATATGTATTGGTCAATGTAACAGTCAAGGAAGGTGCATTGAAAACGCATAACAATTTTTAAGGCAGAAAAACTGACAAATTTGTGTAAAGGCTACACAACTATGAAAAAAAGATGTAAAGTATAGATGTATAGACTAGTATTTGTTATGAATGATAGAAATTGTTTTTTCTTTTCAGAAAGCGGATTCAAAAAGTGGTGAACGAGAAGGGGATACATACTTTTTCACTACATATATTTGAAAAGGTTTACAATATGATGAAGAAAGAGGCGTGTACATATGAGACGATTAGGTATTTCTATTTATCCAGAACATTCGACAGTAGAGAAAGATAAGGAGTATTTAACATTAGCAAGTAAATACGGATTTACACGTGTATTCACATGTTTACTATCTGTAGATGGCGAAAAAGAGAAAATTGTAGAAGAGTTTAAAGAAACGATTTCTCATGCGAATGCATTAGGGTTCCAAGTATTGGTTGATATTAGTCCGTCTGTTTTTGAGAAACTAGGTATTTCTTATAATGATTTATCGTTTTTCCATGAACTAGGTGCTTACGGTATTCGTTTAGATGTTGGTTTCTCTGGTTTAGAAGAATCGATTATGACGTACAATCCGTACGGCTTAAAAATTGAGATTAATATGAGCAATGGCACAAAGTATGTAGATAACATTATGAGTCATAGACCAAATCGTGAAAATTTAATTGGCTGTCATAACTTTTATCCACACCGTTATTCAGGGTTATCATACGATCATTTCATTAAATGCTCGAAGCAATTTAATGATTACGGCATGAGAACGGCTGCATTTATTTCATCATTTGATGCAACATATGGGCCTTGGCCAGTAACAGAAGGGTTATGTACGTTAGAGCAGCATCGTGAATTGCCGATGACAACACAGGCGAAGCATTTGTTTGCGACAGAATTAATTGATGATGTTATTATTGCGAATGCTTATGCATCAGAAAAAGAACTAGAGGCACTTGGTGAATTAAATAAAGATAAGCAAACTTTTGATATAGAAATTTATGAAACGACAACAGAGTTAGAAAGAATTATCGTGCTAGACGAACCTCATTTTTATCGCGGGGATGTATCTGAATATATGATTCGTTCTACTCAAAGTCGTGTGAAATATAAAAAAGAGGAATTCAAACCGCATAATACGCGCGAGATTAAGCGGGGGGATCTTTTAATTGATAATGAACAATACGGTCAATATAAAGGTGAATTACAACTTGCCTTAAAAGATATGGTGAATACGGGGAAAACAAATGTAGTTGGCCGAGTTGTAGAGGAAGAAATTTTCTTATTAGATTATTTACAAGCTTGGGATAAGTTTGGATTTACACTAAAGAAATAAATTAATGTGGAATAAAGAAGGTAGGAGGGGATGCTATGGCATCCTCTTTTTTCTGTTGAAATAGTAGTCTATCGTATATAGAATTCAAAGGGATAGATTTTAACTTGGACGGGAGAGAAGTAGAAGGAAAGAATATAAGAATCATAAAAAAAGAGTCAGCCTCAACGTTGAGACTGACTCTTTTTTATAGTAATTAGTTTAAAATTTTCACTTTAACTGTTTGGCGTCCCCAGTTACTTGATGAACCTTTATCTGGCATTAAAACGTCAATTTTATTTCCTTTAATAGCTCCACCAGTATCACCAGCGATTGCTACTCCGTAACCTTCAACCCATACTTTTGAACCTAATGGAATCACGCTTGGATCAACCGCAATTAGTTTCATGTTTGGGTTTGCTGTTAAATTATGACCCATAGATGATTTTACTTGGTCGCCTGCTTTGTAACCATTTTCAAGTGGATCTGCTGTATAAGCTGTTGCTACAACTGTGAACTCACGAGAAGAAGATGGTGCACTTGTTTCAGTTTCTTTTGCAACAGGTTGTTGTGTAGCTGGTTTTTGAGCTTTAGCTTTAGTTGCCTCTTGAGCTTCAGCTTCTTCACGAGCCTTAGCCGCTTCACGAGCCTTAGCCGCTTCACGAGCTTTAGCTGCTGCTTGAGCTTCAGCCGCTGCCTGAGCTTCAGCTTCTTCACGAGCTTTAGCTGCCTCTTTAGCTTTAGCTGCTGCTTGAGCTAAAGCTTCTTCTTGAGCTTTAGCTGCTTCACGAGCTTTAGCCGCTTCTTGAGCTTTAGCTGCTGCTTGAGCTTCAGCTGCCTCTTGAGCTTTAGTTGCTTCACGAGCTTTAGCCGCTTCTTGAGCTTTAGCTGTTGCTTGAGCCTCAGCTGCCTCTTGAGCTTTAACTGCTTCACGAGCTTTAGCCGCTTCTTGAGCTTTAGCTGTTGCTTGAGCCTCAGCTGCCTCTTGAGCTTTAACTGCTTCACGAACTTTAGCTGTATCTTGAACTTTAGTTACTTTTTCAGCCTTAACTGCTGGCTGAACTTTAACTGGCGCTGTACCAGTTAAGTAAGGAACATGTACATAAGCTGTTTTGCCGTTATATTCAAATTGGATCCAATCATCTTGTACTTGGTGTGTTGTTTCGATTACATCATCTTTTTTCAACTTACCAAGAATCTCTGAATCTGTATTTGCTCCAGCACGTACGTTTAATACGTTTGCTGTTACGTAGTAAGTGTCTTTCGTATAGTCAGCGCTTACGAAAGCTTCTTTACCGTTATTTAATTTAACTTTTGACCATCCATTTTCTGTATGTAGAACATTTACTTTATATCCATCTAATAATTTTCCGACAACTTTTGATTCAGTAGTTGGGTTTTCTCGTACATTCAATACATCAGTTGTTACGATAGTTTCTGCTTTAGCAGATGTTGTGAAAATCCCAAGACCAAAAACCGCTGCTGTTGCTATACCCATAAATTTTTTCATAATAGCCTCCATTGCATTTGTTTTCGTTGACCTCATTATAGCAACCATTATTTTCTTATTTGCGGAAAACACAAAACTACAAAGCATTCGTAACGAGGCATTAATATTCTGTAATAATTCCAGGAATATCCTGATAGCGTTTTCTTTGCGTTTTTCGGGGGATTAGAACATATGATTCATAAAATCAACACTTTTTTAATTACCAGTCGATTAACAATGTGTCGATAATGTTACATAATAGTTTCTATGACGTTACAAAAGAGAGGCGTTTAACTGTTTGAATCGTAATGTAGTTATGAAAGTATAATATTTTTGTGTGTAAAGTCATATATATAGGGTGAATTTTAATAAAATAGAGATATAATTGTTACAAAATAAATTGTAGTATGGAAAAAATTACGCCTTGAATTTGTTCTATTACATATTATTTTTGCAATAAGATGATTGCATGATAGCTTTAGCAAGAAGTGAAAGTTTAAATGATAAAAAGATATTCGTAACATAAAACATATATAATAGAAGAAACATGATTTGAAGGGACGATATCGTTATTAATTGGTTCGTGAATCGCTGTAGATTTATATAATAGAATTTAGAGGTTCATATTTTCGTTAAAACATCGATAAAGTGAAACTTTAATCCTCCCACTGATTGTTAGCCCACACTAATCGGAATAAAATTGAATTTGTCTTCAACAAAATAAAAAACGTAGGAGTGTAAACTCCTACGTTTTTTATTTACTCGTATCGTAAACATTCAATTGGATCAAGTTTTGCAGCTTTGTTAGCTGGTAGTAAACCGAATGCAATACCGATTAGCATTGAGATTCCTACTGCAAGAAGTCCAAGTTCTTTTGAGACAACGAGTGGCCATCCGGCAAAGATTGAGACGATCCAAGCGAAGAAAATACCGAGCATGAATCCGATGAATCCACCGAGTCCCGTTAAAATACAAGATTCGATTAGGAATTGTGTTAATACTTTACCACGTGTTGCACCAAGTGCTTTACGAATACCGATCTCACGTGTACGTTCTGTTACAGATACAAGCATGATGTTCATTACACCGATACCACCAACAAGTAAGGAGATAGCAGCAATACCACCGAATACCATCTTCATCATACCGATTGATTCGTCTAATTGCTTCGTAAATTCACCTAAGTCCTGTGCTTCGAATTTATGCTCAAATTTAGGAGCTTTCATTTCGTTTAAAACAGAAACGGCTTGTTTTTCTACACTTTTACGTTCTGTTGGAGAGGTCATTGTTAATTTTACAGAGTCATACTCATTTACTCCTGAAATGACAGGAGCGTTTTCAAGTGATGTATAACCTTCAGGCATAGCCATTCCGAATTCGTTTTTCGTTTCGTATACACCGACTATTTTATACGGCTTTCCTTTTATATCAGTGTATAAATTTGATTCCCAACCGTTAAATAATTTGTTGAAAGCTTCTTCATTTAATATAACAGCGGGAATTGCTTGGTTTAATTCGCTGTCGTTTAATTCGCGGCCGTGAACTAATTTTATCTTTGAATCTGTCATAAAGGCGCCTGTGCCACCTTTTAAATCAAGAGAGACATCCTTTGAACCAGAAGATGCTTTTACTTTCATACTCACATCTGGATAAACATCTTTAACGCCTGGCACAGTTTGAAGACGTTTTAACATATCAGCTGTGATTTTGGCACTATCTGTTCCGTAATCAGGGTTGTTGTAGTAAATCGTTACTTCATTATCTTTTCCTTGGCCTAACTCTTTTTTAAACTTTTCGTTTGTACCATCACCCATTGAAATGATAGTAATAATGGCGCTAATACCGATAATAATACCTAACATCGTTAATATAGAACGCATTTTATGAGCAAAGATAGAGGAAAGGGCCATGCGTATATTTTCACTCGTGTTCAAAATTAACCTCTCCAATCTTGGACGATATTTCCGTCACGAATTACAATTTGGCGGGCTGCAGCTTCCCCGATTTCACGGTCATGGGTAATCATAATGATTGTTGAGCCTTGTTTGTTTAATTCGTAAAAGAGGTCCATAATTTGTGTACTTGTTTTCGTATCAAGTGCTCCCGTCGGTTCATCGGCTAAGATAAATTTCGGGTTATTTACGATTGCGCGTGCAACAGCGACACGCTGCTTTTGACCACCTGATAATTCGTTCGGCAAGTGGGTAGCGCGATCAGCTAAACCTACTTTTGTTAAAGCAGCTAATGAGCGCTCACGTCTTTCTTTTTTATCGACTCCAGCGTAAATAAGAGGTAATTCAACATTTTGAAGTGCTGTAAGTCTCGGTAATAACATGAAGTTTTGGAATACGAACCCGATCTCTTTATTACGAACGTGTGCGAGTTCTGTTTCAGACATGTTTGAAATATTTTGACCAGCTAGTTCATATGTACCGGTCGTTGGTTTATCTAAGCAGCCGATAATGTTCATTAATGTTGATTTACCAGAACCAGATGGTCCCATTATAGAAGTGAATTCTCCTTGGTTCAGTGTTACGTCAATTCCGTGTAGTATTTGAACGGACTCTGCACCATTTTGGAAGGATTTCGTGATGCCTTTTAAGTTAATCATTCAACGACAACCTCCATACCATCTTTTAAGTCTTTTTCAGGTTTAGAGATAATTTGCTCTCCTTTTTTCACTCCAGAAACTTTTGCTTCGCTATCTGTCTCGAATTCAACCGTAACAGCTTGTTCTTTCGCTTTACCGTCTTTTACAACGAAGACAACATTTTTGTCACCTTTTTTCACGATGCTGCTTTTTGGAACAATCGTACCAGTTGCTTCGCCAGATTTACTTGTTACGTAAACATGAAAGCCGTTTTGTAATTCTTCACTATTATCTAATGTGACAGTGAATTGATAATTAGAAACAGTTTTATTTTCGTCCATGCTCTTTAATGGTGTAGAACCGATTTCTGTTACTTTTCCTGTCCAAGTCTTACCAGCGACAGTTTTTGATGAAACAGTTACTTCTTGCCCAACTTTCATGCTAGCAAGCTCATATTCAGAAAGTTGACCTTTTACTTTAAATTGACCAGCGTGACGAAGTGTAATGCCACTCATACCTGTTTTTTCATCAGCAGTTTTAACGATATCATCAATTACGCCATCAGCAGGGCTCGTTACAGAAAGAGTGTTTACTTTCTCTTTTGCTGCTTTAATCATTTCATCAGCTTTTTCTACCTCAAACTTTTTCATTTCAAGTTGTGATTCTAATTGTTGCACTTCGATTTCCGATGCTTTTAATGCTTCCTGAGGAAGGCCAGCATTTTTATCCTTTTGCAATTTTTGTTTTGCTACATCAATTTGTTTTTGATGTAATGTTACTTCTTTTTGTGCAATTTTCTTTTGCATTTCTGCTTCCGTTACGCCTTGTTTGGAAACAGGATCATTATATTTAAAAAGAAGCTGTCCTTTTTTTACTTCATCACCTTTTTTAACAGCTAATTCATACGTACCTTTTGTTGGATCGAATGAGATTGTTTCAATACCATTAGGGATAACTTCGCCGCCAAATTTTTGTGCGTTTTCAATTTGTTTTTCCGTAACTTTATAACCGCCATATGCCATTGCTACTTCAGATCCACCGCCAGCAAATGCGAAATATGATCCAGCTGCAATTCCGATTGCTACTACACTAGTAATTAACACTTTATTTTTCTTCTTCATCTATTTATCACCTTTTCGTTCGTTTTAGTATCTACATTAAGTATAGAAGAGGTAGAGAATCTGACAAATCGTTTTAGCTTACAATAACCTTACAGTTTTGTAAGGAATGAATATCTAGATGTAAGGTAGAGGTTGTACTATTTTAAGCAGATGAATTGACTCTTTGTTTCTTTCTTACAATAATATTGTATGAAGGAGAGGAGGAAGGAAGATGGAAGCTTATTTTAGTGCGCAGCCATTAAAACCATTTATTCCATACTCAAGGCAACATGCCATTATATTATTTATTATGTTGGTGGGGATATTTTTTCTATATCAATACCAAGATTTATTACGTCAAAGTGAGTGGAATATAACGGTTCGATATGCGATTGCATTTCTATTTATAGGAAGTGAGATTGGACTTCATATGTGGGAATGGATAGCAGGTGTTTTTGAGCTAGGCACTTCATTACCATTTGAGTTATGTACGATTAGTTTATTGTTAGCATCGATTATGATTGTAACGAAAAGTTATCGAATATATGAGATTGTGTTTTTTACAGGAATTATTGGTGCATCACAAGCCATTTTAACGCCAAATTTGCAATATGCTTTTCCACATTTTCGTTTCATTGAATTTTTTATCGCACATATATTGCTCATTTGGGCACCGCTCTTTATGACTTGGGTGGAAGGATATCGTCCTACATTACAATCTATTAAACGGACGATGATATTTTTAAACATATTGATTCCAATTGTTTCGTATGTGAATTACAAAACAGGCGGTAATTATATGTTTTTAGCTCATAAGCCAGAAACTGCTTCATTACTTGATATGTTAGGCCCGCATCCTTACTATATTATTTCATTAGAAATTGCAGCGCTTATGGGATGTTTCATTTTGTATATGCCGTTTTCAAAAAATGAAAAACATGTGCATAAAGAATCGCTAGGATCATAACCTAGCGATTTTTTTATTGCGAATATTTACAATTCAGAAAATTAAGAATAAAATAAAGTGGTAAATCATGTGGAAAAGAGGGGGAAAATGGCAAAAAAGGTTATTTTTAATGGTGTGGAAGTTATGATTCAGTTTACAATTTCTATTATAGGAATTATTTGTTTAGGTACATTACCGAGATTATTTCAAGGTTTGGAGTTAAATGTTTTAGGATATATAACAAATTTACAAGATGTGTTTAAAAGGTTATTAGATGTTTCAAATTTACAGTATGCTATGGGAAAACCATTATTCCCACAGTTACTTTTCCATTATAAAGAAACGATGCTTATTTTTTTATCGGCATTTCTAATTTCCTTATTAGTAGCATTTTGCATTGTTTATATCATTATGAGCAGTCCACCACGTATCCAGCATCGAATTAAGTCTTTTTTGCTCTTTCTAGAATCTATTCCGGATATTCTTCTTATTATTGGTTCTCAAATTTTAGTAGTATGGTTTTTTAAAAAGACAGGCTTGCTACCTTTCAAAATTGCTGCAATTGGAGACGAATCCATTCGAGGATTACCTATATTCTGCTTAAGTATTCCAACTATAGTTATGTTCGTAAAACTATTAGTATTGCGTTTTGAAACCGAATTGGAGCAGGATTATGTTTTATTTGCGAAAGCGAAAGGATTAGATAGATTTCATATTTTGAATCGTCATATTTTGCGAAATGTATTGCTTAGTACACTCTTTTTTGCAAAAACGAACGTTTGGTTTATGCTATCGAATTTATATATTATTGAATATATTTTTAATGTGAGAGGTCTGTTTACGTTTGTTAAAAATTATCCGATGATTGAAATATTCATCGTTAGTTTAGTGCTTATTTATATCCCAATTTTTATCTTATTTAAATCATTTCATTATTTTGTTCCCACTACAATGAAAGAGAGGTTATAAAATGTGGACATATGTAAAACGTGATAAAAGGTTTTGGATAAGCCTTGGATTTCTTCTCATATTAGTTCTTTTGAGCATCGGAAATACGATATGGAATGATGGACATATTAGGCAAGTAACATTGCAATATGATGCGGCTGAAAATCCAGAAGTGCCGCCATTTCCACCTTCATTCCAATTTTTACTAGGAACAGATCGAAAAGGTTATGATTTGTTAAATTTAGTAATAGAAGGGGCAAAGTGGACGATTGGTATATCGCTCCTTATCGCAACATTACGTACGATTATAGGTGTGTTTTTCGGTGTCATACTTGGAACATACATAAAAAGAGGTTTTACAAAAATTGAATCTTTCTTTGATGGACTAACAGTCATTCCAACAGTAATGATTGCGTTTTTCATGCTGCAATCTGTTAATACATTTGGAAGTGGGGGGGAAACGTCAACTTTTTTTGAAAGAGCTTCGTTTCAGGTTATATTACTTGTAGCGCTTGCGTTGCCGATTATTGCACTTTATGTTGCGAATGAAGTTCGTAAGTTACGAACCGAAGAATTTATTGATGCTGCTCGTATATTAGGTGGATCGCGAAGACATATTGTTATAAAGCATCTTTTCCCACATTTATACATGAGTTTTATACTCGTATTTATACAGCAATTTATTCAAACACTTACTATCTTTCTTCATCTAGGGTTGCTTGAAGTCTTTTTTGGAGGAACAGTTGTATTGGGAGGGATGATGGATAAAGAGTTAGAGTCCTACACACATGAATGGTCGGGATTAATCGGCGTATATTTTCGCTCTTTAACAGTGCATCCGTGGATTCCTCTCGTTCCAATTACATTTTTCGGGCTTACCATCTTTTCGGGAAATATGATTGCAAAAAGTATAGAAGAAGCAATGATGAAAGTTCGAATAGGTGGAGAGGTAAAGAAGGAAGTAGCAGAAGAGGAACAACCGAATTTGCAGTCAAAAGAAGAGTTATTTACATTTAAACATACGATGTGAAAATAAAGAAGAAGCAAGCATGGATTTCATGCTTGCTTCTTTTTTTATTTTGTAGAAACTTCACCTTCAGCTTCTGTTTGCGGAATAAAGTATCCGATTATACCACCGATTATTGCTGGAACGATCCAGCCGATTCCTAAGTTATAAAAAGGAATTGTGTGTACGATATTAGCGATAAAACTTGGTATCATGCCCACATTATCAAGTGCATGAATACAGCTAATCATGAATGCTGCGATCATTGCCCCGATGTAGACAGAAGGTTTACGTTTCGTATATTTATCAATAAATGATACGAAAATTAAAATGATTGTAATTGGATATAAAATAATTAATACGGGTAATGTAATTTTAATTAATAAACTTAATCCTAAGTTTGAAATAACGAAGCTAAAGATACAAACGTATAGTACAAGCTTCTTATATGAAACATTTGTTAGTACTGTTGTGAAATAGTTGGCGAATGCACTTACAACACCGATTGCAGTCGTTAAACAAGCAGCTATAATCGCGATACTTAATAAAACATTACCGCTTGTCCCAAAGAATTGATACATAATTGTTGCTAGTAGCTGACCGCCATTTTCGAATTGTCCTAAGTTTCCATTTGAAGCCCCGATATAACCGAGTAAGAAATAAACAATTGTTAAGAAAAGGGCAGCAATGCTTCCGCAAATAATTGTATATTTCGCAATGGATTTTTTCTCTTGTATACCGTTTTGGCGAATTGCATTTACAACAATTGTTGATAATACGAGAGCGCCGATTGCATCTAAAGTTAAAAATCCTTCAAGAAACCCTTTGAAAAATGGGATGTCTTTATAGTCACCGATAGGCTCAGCGAATGATCCTGGTGAAAGAATTGCTTTTGTTGCCATAATTGCAATAATTCCAAGTAAAATTGGCGTTAATATTTTACCGATATGATCTACTAATTTGGATGGGTTTAATGATAAGAAGTAGACGACTGTAAAGAAAATCGCACTAAAGACTAACATAGAATACCATTGATCAGGGAAAAGTGGTGCAATCCCAATTTCGTAAGATACAGATCCAGTTCGTGGAATAACAAATAGTGGGCCGATTGAAAGATAAATAATGATAGCGAATACTGCTGCGAATTTTGGATGAACACGGCTTGCTAAAGTGTTAAAACTACCACCGGCAAGGGCAACTGCGACGATAGCAAGTAAAGATAAGCCGACGTCTGTAATAATAAATCCTGTAATGGAAACCCACATATTTTCTCCAGAAGAGAGGCCGAGAAGGGGCGGGAAAATCATATTACCAGCACCGAAGAAAACTGCGAATAGTAGTAAACTAATCGAAAGTATTTGCGCTGGTTTTAAAGTTGTACGCATATAAAGAAAATCCTCCTAATGAGTGCTTTTGTCGAAAATTCAAACAATTTGTCGAGTAACTGTTATTATTTTAAAGGTCTGATGACTAGAAAGCAAGAGGGAATTTTATAAATATTAAAAAATGATGCATTAAATTGAATAAATATACTATTTATATGTTAATTAGGAAGGATTTAACTTTTAACGTGAAAAAACACATATCGTTAGGATATGTGTTTTAAAAATAAATTTTTCGATCACGCTCTTCTTTTAAAATTTCTACTGCTTCTCGGAAGCGTTGTGAATGAACAATTTCTCGTTCGCGTAAAAAGCGTAAGCTGTCATTTATGTCTGGATCGTCGGATAAATCAATAAGCCATTGATAGGTTGCTCGTGCTTTTTCTTCAGCTGCAATATCCTCATATAAATCTGCAATAGGATCTCCTTTTGCTTGAATATAAGTAGCGGTAAAAGGAACGCCACCTGCATTATGATAAAACAAAGCGCTATCGTGATTAGCGTATTGCGCGTCTAATCCAGCAGCTTTCATTTGTTCAGGTGTTGCATCTTTTGTTAATTTATAAATCATTGTAGCAATCATTTCTAGATGTGCGAACTCTTCTGTACCAATATCGGTTAGTAAGCCAACGACTTTGTCAGGAATTGTATAACGTTGATTTAAGTAACGAAGGGCAGCGGCTAGTTCACCGTCCGCACCACCATACTGTTCAACTAATAATTTTGCAAGAGCTGGATTACAAGTACTCACTTTAACAGGATATTGTAATTTCTTTTCATAAATCCACATATTTTCTCTCCTTCATCTTGTGTTAATGAACAGTAATAAGCATTCTTCTAGGCGAAGAAATAGCTGGGAATGTATAGTAGGCCTCATAATGATTTGGATTAAAGAATTCAAAACTAATGAAAGTTTTACGTTATATTTGCCATGGCCAAGGTCCTTTGCTCCATTCCCATGGAGCGTTAGAATAACTATTTCCAAATTGCTGAAGTGGACCAAATTTCTCTTCAATTTTTTGTTTTAATACTCTTCGTTTATAGGAGAAATCGTTGAATTGATTTATAGCTGCAGTATCGTCGGGATGCGTATCTAAATAGAGGGTAAGTTCAACTAATACAAAATCAAGTTCTTGTAGTTCTTCAATCCATTTGTAATATTCATCAGGCAATGTTTGTGTCACGTTTTTACTCACCGTCCTTTTTTGTGAGGGTTTTCATAAAAATCATAAAATGCAGGCCATAGAGTCCCTTTTCTTAAAGCCTCTTTTGGTGGGAATTGGGGTAAATTAGTTGGTTGAAAGCCCATGTATAAGTGGGGGGGAGTTGAGTAATATTTTTTTCCAATTGGAGGGCAAGGATCGTTTGGGCCGTGAAAAGGTATGTAGGATTTCATGAATTCATCCATGTTACACTCCTCCTTTATAAATGAAATATTCATCACTATGTATTGTATTCGTACATAATTGTAAATTATGACTCATATAGAAAACTAATAGAGACAGGGGGAGTGCGGATGGAAGGTATTACAACATGTATTGTATTAGAATCCAAAAACTTAAAGGAAACATTATATTTTTATGAAGGGATTCTAGGTTTTAAACCAAGCGAGGAGAGGCCACAATTACGTGTAACAGGTGTTTGGTATGATATTGATTCAACGAGAATTTGTTTTGTAGTAAATAGGGGACTGGGAGAGTATAGAGAGACTGTCACATCATCAGTTAAGGAAATATTTTTAAAAACTGCAAATATCGAGCGAATAAAGAAAAAGTTAGAATTTTATCATATATCATTTACAGAAGAATGCTGTGGTGAAGAAGTAAGAATAACTTGCTATGATCCAGACCATTTTAAGCTCCAAATTGTTTCAACAGAGAATATAGAATAGCGTCTTTTATAATGTAATAATCTTAATGGCAAATGAAAAAAATATTGACAAGCCTCTCCAAATATTTTAATGTGATTGTATAAAATTGTGTATATAAAGGGGAGTAACTTATTACAATAAAGTCGTCATTACAGGGAGAAACCCTCGGCTTTATTGGCAACGTTTCGTTGTTAGTGAGACCTTTACCAGCAATGGTAAAGGCCCCTTATTGTCTTTTTTAGGACCCTTACCATATTTGGTAGGGTCCTTTTTGTATACAAAGAGAGGAGAAATAAAATGAAAAAACTTATAAGTAGATTAAGAGTTGTATTTCATGTTCGTCGATTTGTTCCATTTTTATTTGACTTTTTCACTTCAAAAGAGGTTTCAATAAAGAAGAAAATCTTATCTATTGCTTTTTTAGTAGGGTATGTTGCTATGCCACTCGATTTAATTCCAGACTTCTTACCGTTTATCGGTATTTTAGATGATATTGGAATTGTGTTATTCATTTTGAACCGAATCGTAAAGATGGCGCCAGTACATTTGCAAGAAAAGCATAATGTGAATATTGGATAGGAGTTAAAAGTATGGAGCAAATTATTTTAGATATAATTGAGTATTTAAAGCAGTTTTCTTATTTTGGAGTTGTGTTAGCTTTAACTTTTGAATTTATTCCAGCAGAGGTTGTTTTGCCGCTTGTTGGGTATTGGGTGTACGAGGGTGATATGAATTTTTGGCTAGCTGTGTTAGCCGGAACACTTGGTGGAACGACAGGGCCATTAACTTTATACGCGCTCGGTTATTACGGCGGTCGTCCTCTATTGATAAAATATGGGAAATACTTCTTTGTTAAAGAAGAACAAATTCAAAAAGCAGATGATTTCTTTGCGAAGTATGGCCCGGTTGTAGCATTTGTTGGACGCTTCGTTCCAGGAGTCAGAACGCTCATTTCTGTTCCATGTGGTATGGCAAAAATGAACATATGGCAATTTATCATATATACATTTATAGCAATGTTCCCGTTAACGGCCTTGTATATTTATGTAGGGATGAAATTAGGACCACATTGGGAAAAAGCAGGGGCTATTGTTGGGGAGTACATGTTACCTATACTAGTAGTTGTTCTTGTGATTGTGGGTAGTATCTTAATCTATAAATATATGAAAAAAAGGGACAAAACGGAATCTATTTAAAGATAAAGTGAAACTTTAATCAGTGGGGGTTTTGTTCATCCCCCACTGATTATTAGTTGAACCAATCGGGCGTTTACGGGCAGTTGATCTCCCACCTAACTTCCTCGCATTCTCCGAATTTTGAGGTGGGAGTCTTACTGCCCGTTAATGCGGGATAAAGGCGCATAATTTCTTGTGAATGCTCAGGAGCAGCGTTAATTTGTTGTCCAGATAAAAATTTTGTACAAGATAAAGTGTATAGTCCATGGTCAGGAACTGTAGTTGCTACTGCAATTACAAATGTGCTGTACAACCACAAAGTAGCGGCTTGTTTACAGTAAGGTATTTTACTACAATTCAAATCGTAACAACAGGGACGGCAACGAGCCAAGGGCAATTATGCCTTACATTGCGTTAGCCGATTTCATAAGAAAAGGCATACCAAAATGGTATGCCTTTTCTCTATGGTTTGTAGGTTCATAAGTAAAGAAGAGGAAACTTATCTTATAAACAAAATGAAAACTGACAACAATATTTCCCCTCTATATAGGGGAGTGGATTATTTGAAATATTAATAATTGTAATGGATTGTAATGATTTCCCTGTGTACGACATCGTGTTGCCAGGAAAAACAGTAAAGGTGGTTGTATAAGATAGTACAAGTAATGTTGGATGTTACGTAAAATTGACTGTATATTTACAAAAGTAAAATAACTTTTAACTTTAATTTAAATGAGGTTAATATGTGTTCGGTACAATAACCATTGTAATTAATTCATTATATGAGGAGGATTCACGTGGAAAGAACTGCTTTACGAAAAGTAAAAGGCCTTATTGGATTATTGATGGTTTTTGTATTAGCATTTGTATCATTTCCGTGGAGTACATCGGTCAAAGCGGAAGAGAAAAAACAAGAAAAGGCGCCAAGTGAGAAGAAGCTTGTTTTTCCAGTTGTAAGTGATGTGCATATTAAAAATAGTGGAACAGATGATACGTTTCGCTGGAAACGAGCGATTGAGCAATTTAATACGCTTGCACCAAAGCAAGATGCTTTTGTTATTGTAGGTGATTTCACGGATACAGGATCGCTGCAACAATATGATCGTTTCATGCAAGTGTATAACGAAAATGCAAATAAAGATGCGGTACGAATGAATTCTCTAGGTAATCATGATTATTGGAATGGCTTATCTGTAGAGGGAGCGCAGAAGCGTTTCTTAGAAAAAACAGGAATGGAATCGATTTATTATCATAAAGTGGTAAAAGGGTATCATTTCCTTGTTATGTCTCCAGAGGATGGGACAACACATGGATATTATTCGGACAAGCAAATTAATTGGTTAAAAGAAGAAATGGCAAAGGCACAAAAAGATGATCCAGAAAAACCGATTTTTGTGTTTTTACATCAACATATTAAAGATACAGTGTACGGTAGCCAAGAATGGGGAACACAGGATAGTGCAAAAATTAATGCGGTATTAAAAGAATATCCACAAGTCATTACGTTTTCAGGTCATTCGCATTATCCGTTAGATGATCCAAGATCGATTCATCAAAAAGACTTTACGTCCGTTGGAACATCTTCTGTAAGCTATATGGAAGTTGAAGGCGGTAAAGTACAAGGAAATATCCCGCCAGGAGCTAGTACATTAAGCCAAGGTTTATTAGTAGAGGTAGATGACAAAGAGGTAACAATTAATCGCCGTGATTTCCATACGAATTCTTGGACAGGCGAACCTTGGAAAATTAAGTTACCAACGAAAAAAGAAGGATTCAACTATGTAGAAGATCGTGATAAAGAAAAGCCATACTTTGCGAAGGATGCAAAGTTTGCTGTATCAAATGTAACGGAAAATGCGGCAACAGTAACATTCCCGCAAGCGTTGGACAACCTTCTTGTTCATTCTTATCGCTTGCAAGCAAAGGATAAACAAACAGGTGAGATTAAAAATAAGCTATTAGCGTTCTCCGAGTTTTATCGTGATCCAGTACCGAAAGAACTTACATTTACACTTGCAGGATTAGATGGCGGGAAAACATATAAGCTTGAAGTGGTTGCGATTGATTCGTTTGGCAATGAAAGTGAACAACCGTTAACAGCGGAAATTACAACGAAAAAAGATAATATTGATCCGAATGTGAAAGTGCCAAAGGCAGACGTTTTTGATGTGAATTTTTTAGATGGTACATTTACAGATAATTCACCATTTGGAACAAAAGGTGATGTGAAAGGAAACGTATCAATTGAATACGATAAAGCCTTGAAAAAACATGTAATGAAGTTAAATGGAAAAGCAAATACGTTTGGTTACATTCCGTTTTCAGCGGCACAAAAAGAAAAAGTAGCGAATACGTTTACGTTAGAAACTGTATTTTCGATGAATGAAATTCGTGGACAAGGGATTTTGCAAAATACATAGAGCGGTGGAATTGGTTTTGAATCTACAGGAAGTGGATATGTAGAACTGTGGGCTCATATTGGTGGAAGCTATAAACGTGTTGGCGCTCAATTAGAAGCAAATAAAACGTATCATTTAACAGGAACGTATAATGGAAGCGAAGTAGCGATTTATGTAGATGGTAAAAAAGTAAATAGTCAGCCAGCTCAAGGGAAAGTATATCATCCGAACGTACCATTTGCATTTGGTGCTGACCCAGATAGTAATGGAAATGGCGGTATTCCGTTAAATGGACAAATTGCGCTCGCAAAATTATATAGTAAAGCGTTAAGCTCTTCAGAAGTATTAGCAGCGTACAATGAGTTTTCTAGTCGTACAAAATTAGAGCAAGTAAATGCGTTATATGAAGAGATTGGAAAAGTGAAAGAAGTATTGGCAGGTACTTATGAATTTGGTGAGAAGCCAGGTCAATATTCACAAGAAGCGTTTAACGAATTACAAAAAAGTTATAGTAATGCAAAGAAAGTATTCGAAAACGCAGCAAGCACAGGAGAAGAAATTGTTCAAACGTATAATGAATTAAAAACAGCAAACCAAACATTTGTACAATCAAAAGTGGCAGAAGAACAGCCAAAAACACCGCAAGAAAAATTACAAGTGAATATTGAATCTGCAAAAGCTATAGTAAAAAAAGCGCAAGCTGGAGAAATAACAGATGGATCAGTTAAATCATTAAGTCAAAAAATCACAGTTGCAGAAGCTGTGTTAAAAGATAAAAATGTAAAAGATGAGTATGTAGAATCAATGAATCGCGCGTTAGAGCATGCTATTTCATTGGTTGAAAAAAGCATTAACAAATAAGGAAGAAGAAAAAGAAGCTTATCATGATAGGCTTCTTTTTTGTTATACTAAAAGTAGAATAGAAAAAGGGAGCGAATAATTTGGAAGAGAAAAAGATAAAAAGAATTCTTGAATATGTATGGATCGCTGTTGTGCTCCTTGTAGGATATTATTTATTAAAAGATAAAAGTATATGGGTTCTATTTTTAATGACATTTTTATTAGCGGGATTAGGAACACTATTTATTAACTTTTTCTTTGATAGTGTAAATGCGTGGAGGAAGAATAAGAAGGAGACGAAGTAAGGGGAAATAAGTATGTAAAAGTTGAAGGTTATGTACGAATTTGCATCGGCATATTTCTCAGTTTACAAGCGTTAATGAAAATAGCTCGCCTTTTTTATAGGCGAGCTATTTTGTTATGCTTTTTTTTGCTCATCATTTGTTTTTTCCGTAGCTAAATGACTATGCTTTCTAGAGTAGAAGAAATAGACGCATAAACCGATAATAAGCCAGACTGCAAAGCTGATCCATGTTGTTTTAGACAAATTAATCATTAAATATAAGCAACAAAGAATAGCGACAACTGGTAATACAGGTACGAGAGGTGCGCGGAATCCACGTTTTAAATCAGGATGTGTTTTTCGTAAAATAAGGACAGCGCAGCAAACGAATGTGAAGGCCGTTAACGTACCGATGTTTACTAAATTCGCAAGTAAATGTAAGTCTAAAAGTCCTGCTAATAAAGCTGCAAATACCCCAGTAATCCATGTGTTTAGTAAAGGGATTTTCACTTTTTTATTTACGCGTGCTAACGCTTTTGGAAGTAAACCGTCTCGGCTCATTGCATACGAAACGCGAACTTGTCCATACATAACGACTAAAAGAACGGTTGTCATTCCTGTTATTGCACCAACTGCAAGTAGCCCAGCGATAGTATCTTCTCCAACGAAATGTAGTGCAAATGCAACGGGATCAGAAACGTCTAATTGAGTATAGGGAACCATACCTGTTAAAACGAAAGATACGATCATGTATAAAACGGTACAAATAAGAAGGGAACCGATAATACCGATTGGTAAATCACGCTGTGGTTTTTTCGTTTCTTCCGCAGCAGTTGCGATCGCATCAAAACCTAAAAATGCGAAGAAGACAGTGGCAGCTCCAGTAATAATGCCGTCGTATCCGAATGGAATGAACGGTGTCCAATTTTCAGGCTTTACATATTTTGCGCCTGCTACGATAAAGGCGATAATAACTGCTAATTTTATAAGGACCATAACATTATTAATGCGTGCGCTTTCGCGTATACCAAAACTTAGAAGCCCCGTAATGATAAGTAAAATACAAACAGCTGGTAAATCAATGAGACCACCTTTTCCCATGCCGGGGGCCGAGGCAATAATGGCGGGAAGATGTATATTGAATCCTTGAAGCAATGATTGTAAATATCCAGACCAGCCAACAGCCACTGCTGCAACTGCGAGTAAATATTCGAGCATTAAACACCAACCAACGATGAAAGCGACAACTTCTCCGACGGTCATGTATGCATAAGTATAAACACTTCCTGAGACTGGTATAGAAGAAGCGAATTCTGCATAACAAAATGCTACACAAGCACAAGTAAATGCAGCGATAAGGAATGATAACATAATACCAGGACCAGAATGTTTTGCCGCTACAATACCTGTTAATACAAAAATCCCTGTCCCAATTACGGCGCCGATTCCTAAAAACGTTAAATCTAATGCAGTTAGTGTTCGATCTAGCTGCCGTGGTGATTCAGTACTAAGCGCTTTTTTTCGTAATAATGATTTCACTTTGGACTCTCCCCCCATTTTTTCGTCTCCATAACTGCGAATAGTGTGAACCCATTGGAAAAGAGTACGTAAGTGAAGGTACAGTTATGGTATGTAGTTTTTTGAAATTTCTGGATTAATTTTAACATAATTCAGAATATTTTGTCAAATAAAACTTTAACAAATAAAATGCCGGTTGTAAGGAGAAACTATGTGCAGACATAGATGCAGGTTAACAATCAGTAGAGATGAAGAATAATCTACTGATTAAAGTTTTACTTTATATAGTAGGAGAAGATGCTATGTTATTTTATTTCGAACTTGTCGTCATTTTACTTTGTACGAAATTAGCTGGTGATATTAGTGTTAGACTTGGTCAGCCTTCTGTACTCGGTAAATTAATCATTGGTATTATTATCGGTCCAGCAGTACTTGGCATTATTAATAGTTCTGAACTTATTGATGAGCTTAGCGAAATTGGTGTTTTGCTACTTATGTTTATGGCGGGACTCGAAACAGATTTAGAAGAGCTAAATCGGAACTTAAAATCGTCATTTGCAGTAGCGGCTGGTGGAATTATTTTTCCTTTTATCGGTGGATATGTAACGGGACTGCTTTTTGGATTGATGCAATCCCATGCTATTTTTTTAGGATTATTACTTTGCGCAACATCGGTTAGTATTACGGTGCAGACGTTACGAGATTTAGGGAAAATGAATACGAGAGAAAGTACAACAATTTTAGGAGCAGCGGTATTTGATGATGTAATAGTCGTTATTTTATTAGCGTTTGTAATGAGCTTTTTAGGAACGCAAGATGTGAACATAACACTTGTCATCGCAAAGAAAATTATTTTCTTTGTGAGTATTGTTTTTATCGCTTGGAAAGTTGTTCCGTGGATTATGAAACTGCTCGTACCACTTCGGGTATCTGAAGCGTTAATTAGCGCGGCTCTTATTATTTGTTTTTCATTTGCTTATTATAGTGAACAAATGGGAATCGCAGGTATCATCGGAGCTTTTGCAGCAGGAATTGCAATATCTCAAACAGCGTATAAGCATGAAGCGGAACATAAAATTGAACCGATTGCGTATGCGATATTTGTACCAGTGTTCTTCGTAAGTATCGGAATGGAAATTACATTTCAAGGTATTGGAAGCCAACTTTGGTTCATTATCATTATGACGCTTATTGCGATTTTCACAAAGTTAATTGGATCAGGTTTAGGAGCAAGACTAACAGGATTTAATTTACAATCTTCTATTAGTATTGGGGCAGGGATGGTATCGCGCGGTGAAGTAGCGCTCATCATTGCAGCAAATGGATTAACGGCGAATTTGTTAGCGAAAGAAAATTTCACAGCTATTGTCATTGTCGTTATATTAACGACGATTATTACGCCGCCGCTTTTGAAGAAATATTTTGTATAGAGAGAACGGGCTTATCTTATATAGGTAAGCTCTTTTTTTATCGTAAAAAGCAATGGTTATGTAGCATGAATAAGTTGGAATTATGTTAAAATCTACGTATATGCTAGGGCAAGGAGAGAAATAGATGAAGATTACAAGGGGAAAAGTTATAGGCGTAGTTATACTTCTTTTACTTTGCATACCATGTATTGTAGGAAAAGAATCAAAGGTGAAAGATTTTCCGGTTTCTATTTTTTCTTCTCATGTGGAAGGCGGTTATCCACATGAATATAAATACACTGCATTTTTACCAGACTTCGCAGTTTGGCTAAATGGATGGGAAAAGAAGTGGACAGAAGGGGAAAGAACCGTTTATCAAAAAGGGAATCGCACTGTAAATGTGTTTCATCCTCCTGGTGATGATGGCTATTATCTTCATGAAGAAGGAGAATATACGAAATAAAAAGTAGCCACAAGAAGTGGAGGTTAAATGGTGCAAGCTTCAACATTACTATTTAAAATTGAAAATAATATGGATCAATTTTCACCAGCTGAGAAAAAGGTTGCCATGTACATAATGGAGAACGCAGAGATTGTTCCGAATTTAACGACGAAAGAAGTGTCTACAAATGCGGGAGCGAGTGAGGCGAGTGTTGTACGTTTTTGTAAAACAATCGGTATTGGGAGCTTTAAAGCATTTAAGTTAGCGCTCGTTCGTGAATTAACGATTGCTGATTATAATATTAACGATTTTTCAGTGATGAATACAGAAGATGGACCGTACGATTTGTTTAATAAAGTTACATATGTGAATAAAGCTGCAATTGAGGCGAGTGTTACTGCGATAGATAAGAAGGAACTTGAGAAAGCAGCAGATAGTATTGTAAATGCTGATAAGGTCATGTTTTACGGTGTAGGTGGGTCAGCTACACCGGCGATGGACGGAGCTTATAAATTTACTCGACTTGGATTTACAGCGATGATGCTATCTGATTTTCATATGATGTTGCCACTCGTTACGAATTTAAAAGAGGGAGATATATTTGTGGCGATTTCAACTTCTGGGCGGACGAAAGATGTGCTCGAAATGGCGCAATATGCGAAGAAGCGAGGAGCTACGGTTATTGCGATTACGAAGCTAGATCAATCATCTCCTTTATATAAAGCGGCAGACATTCGTCTTTGTATGCCGGATGTAGAGCAAGATCATCGTATAGCGAGTATTGCTTCACGGATGACGCAACTCAATATGATTGATGCTTTATACGTTATTACTTTTAATCGTATTGGTAATAATGTGATAGATCAATTTATGGAGACGAGAGAAGAAGCGGTACGGTTACGGAAGTTAAAGTGAAAAGATGGGGCAACCCATCTTTTTTTGTGGCTGGACATAAATTTGTCATGAAGAGAAATAAAATTTCATAAAATAAGAAAGTAATATTGATTTTAAATTTCTTGAAGTTATAATAAAAGTGTGAAATTAAATTTCAAAGAAGGTGACAACATGCTAGAAAATTTATCTACAGAACATCGCAATGAGAAGACGATGAATTTAGATGAGATGAGTATAAAAGAAGTTTTACAAAGCATGAATCAAGAAGATCGAACTGTTGCGTTAGCAGTTGAAAATGAAATAGAAGAAATTGAAAAGGTTGTACAGATTGTTATTAAGTCTTTTGAAGAAGATGGACGATTAATTTATATTGGGGCTGGTACGAGCGGCCGTTTAGGCATTTTAGACGCAGTGGAATGTCCACCGACTTTTGGCACAGATGATAAAATGGTGCAAGGATTTATAGCAGGTGGATTGAAAGCGCTTACTAAAGCGGTAGAAGGTGCTGAAGATCGTGAAGAGTTAGCAGAAGAAGATTTGAAAAGTATTGGATTAAACGAGAAAGATACGGTTATTGGAATTGCAGCAAGTGGTAGAACGCCTTATGTAATTGGCGGATTGAAATACGCAAATAGTGTGGGAGCGAGCACAGCGAGTATTTCTTGTAATAAAAATGCTGTGATAAGTAAATATGCAAAACTAAATGTGGAAGTGGAAACAGGAGCAGAAATATTAACAGGCTCAACACGTTTGAAGGCTGGTACAGCGCAAAAGTTAGTACTGAATATGATTTCAACAGCGTCTATGATTGGTGTAGGAAAAGTATATAAAAACTTAATGGTAGATGTTCAATCTACAAATGAAAAGCTAGTAGAACGCTCAAAACGAATTATTGTTGAAGCGACAGGCGCTAGTTATGAAGTAGCTACAGAGTATTACGAAAAAGCAGATCGAAATGTGAAAGCTGCAATCGTTATGATATTACTACAGTGTGAATATGGGGAAGCACTAAAAAAATTAAACGAAGCGAAAGGATTTGTGAAGAAGGCACTCTAAACTCTGGGGAGGGGGATTCTGTTATGAAGAAAGAAGTGAGAATGGCAAGTGAGATTACGGAGCAACTTGGGGGAGTAAAAAATATTCGTGGCATTGCTCATTGTATGACGAGGTTACGACTGACGCTTCATGATGAAAGTAAAGTGAATATGGACCTTTTGAAAAAAGTTGAAGGCGTTATGGGTGTGATTGAAGATGAAACACTTCAAGTTGTCGTTGGTCCAGGAACGGTAAATAAAGTAGCGGCAGAAATGGAAGTTTTAACAGGATTACGAATTGGTGAGGTGGCAGATTATCACCTTGAAGATATCGGCCAAGAGATAAAGTCAGGGATTAAGAAGAAAAACAATACACCAGTGAAAAACTTTTTAAGAAAAATAGGAAGTATTTTCATTCCGTTAATACCTGGTCTTGTTGCTTCAGGAATTATAAACGGAGTCGCTAACTTTGCGAAAAATGCAGGTGCTGATCCGAATGCAACATGGCTACAAATATTACTTTTAATTGGCGGGGGTATCTTTACATTCTTAGGAATTTTAGTCGGTTGGAATACAGCGAAAGAATTTGGAGGGACACCAGTTCTTGGGGCAATTGCTGGTATTTTAATTTTCAATCCGGCGATGGCAAATGTAAAACTATTTGGTGAAGCGCTAGTACCCGGACGGGGCGGATTATTTGCAGTTATTTTTGCAGCATGGCTCATGGTTGTAGTTGAGAGACGAGTACGAAAAGCAGTGCCAAATGCAGTTGATATTATTGTAACACCCCTTATTACTGTATTAGTGGTAAGTATAGTAACGATGTTAGTGATTCAACCAGTTGCAGGATTCTTATCTGAGGGAATTACAAACGGAATTAATGCTATTTTAAATATTGGTGGAGCATTTGCGGGAGCAGTGCTTGCGGGAACATTTTTACCGCTCGTTATGGTCGGATTACATCACGGTTTAACACCGATTCATATGGAATTTATTAATCAAACGCACGTAACGCCGCTATTACCTGTATTAGCAATGGCAGGTGCTGGGCAAGTAGGGGCAGCGATTGCGATTTATGTGAAAACAAAAAATAAACGACTTCGAAATGTTATTAAAGGTGCATTACCAGTCGGTTTTTTAGGGATTGGTGAGCCGTTATTATACGGGGTTACATTACCACTTGGGAAACCGTTCCTTACTGCTTGTTTAGGTGCAGCTGTCGGTGGTGCATTCCAAGCGGTTATGAAAACGGCTGCACTCGGAATTGGTGTATCAGGATTATCTTTAATTCCGTTAATTGCTGATAATAAATATCTATTATATTTCTTAGGGTTAGTAATTGCATATACTTTCGGATTTATCTTTACGTATTTCTTCGGATTTAAAGAAGAAATGGCAGAAAACATATAGAGAAAGGGATTCCTTTCTCTTTTTCTATTAATAGAAAGGGAGATTCATATGATAGGAGTTTCAATTTATCTTTCAAAAGAGCGAGTAGAGAAACAAGAAGAATGGTTGGAAATAGCACAGAAAAACGGATTTTCATCTATTTTTACATCTCTTCACATTCCAGAAGACGATCCAAATACGTATAAAGAGTTAATACAAATACTTGGGAAACAAGCGCTGAAGTATGAAATGGAATTAATGGTCGATGTCTCTCCGAAATCTTTACATCATTTAGGAATAACGTATGAAAATGTGGAAGAGTTAGTGGGGTGGGGCATTACAGGATTACGAATGGATTACGGTATTGCGCCAAAAGAAATCGCATGCGTATCACATAAGATGAAAGTAGCGTTAAACGCGAGTACGATTACGGAATCATTTTGGAAAGAGTTAATGGCAGAAAATATACGAGTAGATCGTGTAGAAGCGTGGCATAATTTTTATCCGCGTCCAGAAACAGGACTAGCAAAATCATTTTTGCAAAAACAAAATAAATATTTACATGAGTGCGGAATAAAAACGATGGCATTTATTCCAGGGGATGGTGAAAAACGAGGTCCTTTATATGAAGGTTTACCGACTTTAGAAAAACATCGACATATGCGCCCGCTTGAAGCGTATTTAGAGCTTGTTCAAGAGTGCGCTGTTGATAAAGTGTTAATTGGAGATATAAGCGGGAGCCTAGAAAGTGTACAAGAAATCGCGAGCGCGAGTGGTGGAATTATCCCAGTGCGGTATCAATCATTTATGAATGATAGCGACACGGTACAGCTGATAGAACGAGTGCATACGAACCGGCTTGATCCAGCGCGTGATGTAATTCGCTCTGTAGAATCGCGAGAAGAAAATAATGTTGTATTACAACCGGTGAATACAATTTTAAGAAAAAGAGGCAGTATTACAATTGATAATGAATTGTACGGTAGATATGCGGGTGAAATGCAAATTGTTATAAATGATTTACCTGCAGATAAGAAAGTGAATGTTGTTGGAATGGTTGTGGAAGAAGATGTATCGCTATTGTCTTATATAGGTGCTGGGAAAAATTTTCAACTTTTTTCTAAGTAATAGAGCGAAAGCTTGAATTAGCACTACCTTGTAAAAAAACATTATCCGTAAAATAGATAATGTTTTTTGTTTTCTTAAAAAAGTATTTGACGAATGAAAGGAAATACCGTATTGTTTTGTCTTGTGAATAAAAGTTCACAATAACAAAACGAAAAGGGGAGTTCAGAATGAATCAATATATTGGTAATTTAATTATTCGTATCGTGTTAGGAGTTACTTTTTTTGCACACGGTTTAGCAAAGTTTCAATCAGGTATCGATAACGTAGCAGGATGGTTTACAAGCATCGGCTTACCAGGTGGTCTTGCATACGGTGTAGCAACAGTTGAATTAGTTGGTGGTATATTATTAATTATCGGTTTAGGTGTGAGATATGTAGGATTGTTATTTGCTCTTATTTTAGCTGGAGCTATCGTAAAGGTAAATGGAGCAGCAGGATTATTAGGAGATGGAAAGAATCCGGGATATGAATTAGATCTTGCATTATTGTCAATGGGTGCGTATTTATTCATTGTAAAAGCAGAAGGATATGTAGATCGTCTCTTAAAAGAGAAAGTAATGAAAACGAAGTAAATTTCATTTTTTAAGTGTTGACTTGACGACTAGATGTAACTAAAATAGTTACATCTAGTCGCGTAGTTACGGAAGAGCTAATATTTTTTTGTTATAAATGTAACTTAATTAGTTACAATTGAAGTGAAAAAATAAAAAATGTGGAGGAAATAGCATGACTAAGTCAAATTTAGAAATGATTCGAAGCACATATGAAGGTTCGGCTTCTTCAAATGCAAAACATTTAGCGGAAGCCCTTTCTAGAAAAGTAGAATGGACAGAGGCAGCGGGTTTTCCGTACGGCGGAACGTATATTGGTGTAGAAGCAGTAATGAAAAATGTATTTAGTCGTTTAGGATTAGAATGGAATGATTATAAGGCTAGTGTAAATACGTACCATGAAGTAAATGGAAAAGATGTGATTATTGCTGAAGGTGTTTACTCAGGAGTTTATAAAGAGACGGGAAAATCCTTTGAAGCAGACTTTGTTCACGTATGGAAACTTGAGAACGGAAAAATCGTGAAGTTTAAGCAGTATGTGGATAGTTATATTATACGAGAAGCGATGAAGGCCTAAAAGGAAATAAGGAAACAAATGGAATTGACTATGTGCAGGCGATTCCATTTGTTTATGTGATTATTAGGGGGAATGGGGAGTACATAATATGAAAAAATGGATAATAGGGACAATTACAATGATTGTAATTGTGATGGGGGCTTTATTCGGTGTTACTAAATTTCTTAATTATATAGAGGAAGAGGAGAAGAGCCTTAAGGTACAAAAAGTAATGGATCAACAGGAGAAGAAAGTAAAGGAAGAGAAGCCACAAGTTAGTGAAGATGAAATTATTTCTACAATGCATAGGATGGTACATCAAAAAGTGAAATCCTCTGAGAAATGGGGATTTATCGAAATGACAAATAAGGAAATTAGTAGTGCGAAGAACGCAGTAGAAAGCAGTACAAATTTTAAATATAAATCAAAGCTACTTTCTACTTTGGAGCGTTGGGAGAAAGGAGACTTTTCACAAACGGTTGAGGAGCATAACTTTTTGTGGGAAATTCAAGGTGGTGATACCGGAAAGGCAACAGAACGTTTATCGCCAGAAGAAGAAAAAAAGTATGTGAAAGAAATGAAGGGTAAATAAATACATCGCCACTCTGGTGGCGATGCTTTTTCATTAAGAATGTTTTCGTACTAAAGTTCTAGTCGTTTGAGGAGAAACAGTTTTAAAATGAGAAAATAAATAACATCCTGTCACGACGATAATTGTTCCGAAAATTTGAATCCATGTTAGTTCTTCTCCGAGGAAAATAAATGCTAAAATAGCTGTGAAAATTGGATTGAAATTTAGAAAAATCCCCGATGTAGTAGCTCCTAATTTCTGTACACCAATGTTCCAAAACACCATACAAAGGACTGTTGAAATCAATCCTGTATATAAAAGTGATGTAATGAAAGAAGAATTGATATTGGAAACAGTGAAGTTGCCTATGTTAAATGGGAGTAATAAAATAACGCCAAAAATACCAGAATATAAAGTTGCCATGAGCGGTGTAGTTGTTTTTGTCGCCCATTTACTGCAAACAGAATAAATGCCCCAAATACAAACAGCCGCAATCATCCATAAATCTCCGCTATTAAAATGTAGTGAAAATAAAAGAGAGAAATTTCCTTTCAAAAGAACGAGAATGACGCCGAAAAATGAAAGAATCATAGAAAGAATTTGAAGTGTATTTACTTTTTCTTTTAGAAATAACACAGAAAATAGTGCAATTGAAATAGCGTTCAATGTAGAAATAAGACCTACATTCGTTGCGGATGTTTTTTCTAATGCTAAAAATTGAAAAATGTTAAAAAGAGCGACTCCTGATATTCCCATAAGTATTAGCGGAAGTATTGCAGAGCGTGGTGGAATGATTTTCTTCTCTTTAAACCATACCATTGGTAATAAACAAACAATCGCAATCATCCATCTTAAACTTGTCAGTGTCATCGGAGACGCATGATCGACGAGTGATTTCCCAACGACGAAATTTCCTCCCCATAATAAGCTCGTTAATAATAATAAAAAGACGTAAAAATAAGGCATACTAAAAACCCCTTTGTTGAAATAAGAATGAACTGTAAATAATTTTAGCATTTTTCTTTATTGTCTAATATATTCTTTTGTATAATGGTGAAAACTCAATAAAATGTTTTGTTGGAAATCTTATTCGCAGAAAAATATTCAGTTTTATATAAGTTATGAGATGTTTCTTCGAATAATCGTCGGTAAGAAAAAAAGGGGGAATTTTGATGGAGTCATCTGTTATTAAAGTGCTAGATGATTTGGATATACAAATTTTAGATATATTACAAAAGGAGTCACAAGTAAGCAATGCGGAACTTGCACGCCGCGTTAACTTATCACCGGCTGCTATGCATGCAAGAATAAAAAGGTTAGATGGGGAAGGTTTCATTGATAAACAAGTGGCGATTTTAAATCAAGAAAAGCTAGGGTTTGATTTACTTTGTTTCATTTTTATGAGTACAAATATTCATCAGTCGGAAAAGCTTGAAGTGCTAGAAAGAGAATTAGAATCTATGCCTGAAGTGTTAGAATGTCACTGTTTAACAGGAGAATATGATTATTTATTAAAAGTGGCGAATCGTGACAGAAAAGAACTAGAGCATTTTATTAGAAAGCTGAATAAGCTAGGCATTACACGGATACAAACGAGTTTAGCACTGCGTGAAATTAAATATTCTACGGTATTGCCGATACGGAATGAGGAACCAAGCATGGATTAGATTGCTTGGTTTTTTGTTTGTGTAAAATTCAGAAAAGTGATTGACGGAGAGAAAAGAGGATTGTATTATTATATGAAATTACGGATTAATATTCATTTATTTTTATAAATATTAATGTGCTGGTTAAGGGGATATAATATGGAAATTTGTAATGCTGTTACAAGTGATGTGAAAGAGGTTTATAACTTAATTGAAGTGTATGCGAAAGAGGGAGTTGTTTTGCCACGTTCTCTCTTGTCTCTTTATCAATATTTACAATGTTTGTATGTTGTGAAAGAAGAAGAGAGTATTATTGGAGTCGCTGGTTTACACGTATTAGGAGAGGATCTTGCAGAAGTACGATCGTTAGTAGTTTCGCATACATATGCAGGAAAAGGGATTGGGCGTATGTTAGTGAATCATGTAATGAATGAGGCAGCAAAAATAAAAGTGAATAGAGTAATTTCTTTAACATATGAAACAGAATTTTTTCAAAAGTGTGGGTTTGATTTTGTGAATAAAGAATCATTGCCAGAGAAAGTATGGGTCGATTGTAGACATTGTCCAAAGTTTGATTGCTGTGATGAGGTGGCGCTGATTCGGTATGTTGGGTGAAGTTTTTAGAGAAAAAAAGTGCCCACTATTATTTAGATAATAGTGGGCATCTGTATTTTAATAAGAAATGAGATGTTATTAGGAATTTGAATTCGTTTGTCTCATGACAAAATTATAAAGTGGATCTCTAAGTTCATAGTTATACGTAGAACCATCGACAAGTCCTACAACTTTGTCGTTATCATAAAGGTCGAGCATAAATTGTGCCATTTGTTTTGCAGTATGAAATTTCGGTACAACATTATCGTATTGGAACTCATCAATATTAAATGAACGTTTCGCGAATTCTGTTTCAGTTGCACCAGGAGCTAAAACTTTTGCTTGCAGTTTTGCACCTTGTTCTTTCAGTTCGTGAGATAGTCCTTCTGTAAATGCACTTACATAGAATTTCGTAGCGCAGTACGTAACAGCGTTAGCAACAATCGTGTATCCACCGCCTGATGAAACGTTAATAAGCTGTGTTCCTTCGATCATTGAATAATCTCGAACGAAAAGGGAAGAAAGTATTGTTAGTGCTTCTATATTTACATGCAACATCGTTTCGATTTTGTTTAAATTTTGTTCAGCAATTGAGGCGAAATTACCAAAACCTGCGTTATTAATCCACGTTTCAATTTGAAAGCTTTGGAGGCTTTCATAAAGTTTATAAACATTTTCAGTGACGGATAAATCAGTTCTTCGAATGACAACATCCAATTCCGGATTCATTTCGTTAATTTTCAATTTTAATTCTTCTAATTCTGCTTGTCTTCGTGCTACAAGTATTAAGTTTTTTCCGCGAGATGCAAAGGCTAAAGCTGATTCATAGCCGATTCCTGAACTAGCACCAGTAATAACAGTATATTTCATATAAACTCCCCCTGAATTCAAATTGAATTATTTATGTTTAGATTGTATTAGTTAGAGTACACTCTAAGTCAAATGTTTTTTGAAATTTAGATAAGGTAGTAAAATATATGAGGATACATATCGTGTGAAGGAGAATAATTATGTACACAATTAGCGAGGTAGCGAAATTATTAGGAGTGAGCACACATACATTACGATATTATGAAAAGGAGAATATATTAATTGCTAATCGTAATACAAATGGAAATAGAATGTATGACGAATCACATATAACATGGTTGCAGTTTGTAATGAAGTTAAAACAAACGCAAATGCCGATAGCGAAAATAAGAGAATACGCTAGATTATATTTAGAAGGGGAGCATACAACCGAAGCCCGGTTACAACTTTTAGAAGATCATAAAAAATCTATTCAAACTCAAAGAGAGAACTTAGTAATTACAGAGAAGATGCTTGAAAATAAAATTATTGCGTACAAAGACTCGTTGGAAAATAAATAGCGTACAAAACACTGCGTTCCCGTTTTAATGTGGAAAAGGGAATTCAGTGTTTTTGTTTTGGAATTGATTTATGAGCATTTCATTATAATGTAATGATAAATTAAAAAAGAGCAGCTAGCTAAAAGTAACTGCTCGATTCAAAGGGATCTCCAAGGGGGAATGGAGAAAATATTTTGTTACTACCATTATTGACAGAGTATTGAAAAACATACAGTCGAGTTGAAATTTTTTTATAATCCCCCTTCACATGTATATGGTGAGGGGATTTTTGTTTCTTTTGTCCTTATGTAGCATGAAAATTCACTGTTGACATTTCACAAATTGTTCATGTAGAATATTTATGAATGACATTCAGTCATTTTTGTGAGAGGATGTAGATAAGCAATTTATACAGAAAGATAAGGGAACACGAGAGCTCATTAATAGAGGGATGTTAAAATTACATTGAATCTCTTTTGAGTTGTAAGAATTTGAAAGAACTTTATAATCTTAGTCAGCTTGGTGACGGAACAAATATAATGATAAAAGAGGATGATATTGGTTTATATAGTAGTTAGTGTGAGATTATATTTTTAAAAAACAAACAAACTGACTGACGGTCAGTCAGTTATAAAAGGTGAGAGGTATGAAAAATAAAGCTTGGTTATATGTCATATTAACATGTATTTTTGAAGTCTTCTGGGTGTTTGGTTTTAATACGGCCCACACTTGGTGGCATTGGATCATCATTGTAGGGATTATCGCTGTTGATTTTCACTTCCTTTCTAAAGCGTGTGAACATCTTGCGACAGGGACAGTATATGCGGTATTTGCTGGGGCTGGTACTGTAGGAACTTTCTTAATGGATGTTTTTCTTTTCGGTGGAAGTTTTAGTTTAGGAAAACTATTCTTTATCGTGATGGTTGTAGCCGGCGTTATCGGTTTAAAGCTGGCTGATAATAAAGAAGAAACTGTGGAAGGAGCTGCTTAAAAATGGGTTGGTTTTTCGTATTTTGTGCAGCGATTAGTGAAATAGTTGGTGTAATAGGCCTTAAAATGTATAGTAAAGATAAGACGTTAACAAACGGGGCTATTTATATAGGTGGATTTGGAACTTCTTTCGCATTCCTATATACATCTTTCTTATTTTTACAGGTAAGTGTAGCTTATGCTGTTTGGATCGGTATTGGGACTGCAGGAGCAGTTTTATTAAACATGTTCCTGTTTGGAGAATCGAAAAGTAAAGCGCGTATTATTAGTGTGGCTCTTATTGTATGCGGAGTGACGGGATTAAAGGCTCTTTCTTAAGAAGTATACTATAGCACAAATTATATATTATATTTTTGTCTCCTAATAGAACAATGAATCGTCTATTAGGAGATTTTTTCTATATAATACACTATGATTGACAGTATAATACACTTTCTTATAAAATGAGTGACAGTCATTCAATACGCGTGTGAAAGGGTTTAGATGATGAATAAAAAAGAAAAAATTATCTTTGCAGCTATTGAAGTGTTTCAGGAAAAGGGCGTTGAAAAAACAAAGATTTCTGATATCGTGAAATTGGCTGGTATTGCGCAAGGAACTTTCTATTTATATTTTCCTTCTAAGTTATCTGTTATGCCTGCAATAGCAGAAGTGATGGTTGAAAAGATGATACTTGCAGTAAAAGAAAAGGTACAGAACGATGGACCTTTTTCAAAGAAAGTTACGCAAGTAATAGATGCTGTTTTTGACTTTATAGCGGAATATCGTGAGATACAAGCTTTAATGTATGCGGGTCTTGCATCTACTGAACATATAAAAGAATGGGAAGCTGTATATGAGCCTCTTTATAAATGGCTAAGTGAATTTTTAAGCGAGGCAAAAGAATTAGGTGAAATTCGTGATTCAATTCATGCAGAAAGAACAGCAAAGCTATTTATCGCTCTTGTTGAATCAGCAGCTGAACAAGTTCATTTATATGACCATAAAGATGATGAGCAAGTTGAACTCCAAAAAGCAGAAGTGCTAGATTTTTTAACACATGCACTACATATAAAGTGAAACTTTAATCAGTGGGGGGACATTTCCCACTGATTATTAGCCCACACCAATCGGGATAAAAGAATAAATGGCTGGGTGAATTCATCAGAAATACAAGGGTGGATTCATTTCAAGTACAAACTGAATGATAATCATTCAGTTTGTTTTTATGCATATGCTGAAGTGTAAAGCGAGGTTTTAATCAGTGGAGTTTTTTCCAACCCACTGATTATTAGTCCCACTAATCGGGATAAAGAAAAAACTTCTTGGGCATTATTTTTGAGAGAAACTGTACAGAAATGAGTTTTATGGGAAGAGGTGTTAATCATTGAAGAAACCAATTAAAGAACAAAAGATGGTATTAATCATTCTTTTAAGTAATATATTTATTGCTTTTTTAGGCATTGGATTAATCATTCCAGTTATGCCGTCCTTTATGAATGATATGAATTTAACAGGGAAAACGATGGGATATCTCGTTGCAGTATTTGCAATGGCCCAACTTCTTACTTCACCAATTACTGGTCGATGGGTCGACCTTTACGGTAGGAAGAAAATGATTATCATTGGATTATTTATTTTTGGTGTTTCAGAGCTTCTTTTTGGATTAGGAAAAGATGTATGGATGCTTTATGTAGCAAGGATGCTGGGCGGGATTAGTGCTGCGTTTATTATGCCTGGCGTTACAGCATATGTTGCTGATATTACATCTATTCAGGAACGTCCAAAAGCGATGGGATATCTGTCTGCGGCTATTAGTACTGGCTTTATAATAGGACCTGGAATCGGCGGATTTATTGCAGAATATGGTATACGTGTACCGTTCTTTGTGGCAGCAGTTATTGCCTTTATGGCATGCATTATTTCTATATTTATTTTGAAAGAGCCGTTAACGAAAGAGGAGCTTGCAGAGATTTCTACTAATACGAAGGAATCAAGTTTTATCGGAGATTTAAAGAAATCTTTAAATCCAATGTATGCAATTGCATTTATTATTGTATTTGTACTGGCATTCGGTTTATCCGCATATGAAACTGTTTTTAGCCTGTTTTCTGATCATAAATTTGGTTTCACACCGAAAGATATTGCTGCAATTATTACAATTAGTTCAATTTTTGGGGTAGTTGTACAAGTATTTATGTTTGGGAAATTAGTGGACATATTCGGTGAAAAAGTGCTAATTCAATTATGTTTAATTGTAGGAGCAGTGTTAGCGTTTGTTTCAACAATAGTCTTTAATTATTGGATTGTGCTCCTTGTTACTTGTTTTATTTTCTTAGCTTTCGATTTACTTCGTCCAGCGTTAACGACGTTTTTATCAAAAGCAGCTGGAAAAGAGCAAGGGTTCGTTGCTGGAATGAACTCAACTTATACGAGCTTAGGAAATATTGTTGGACCAGCGATGGGTGGAATATTATTTGATGTAAATATTCATTATCCATATGCTTTCTCAGGAGTTGTTTTAATAGTTGGTCTCGGCATTACATTTATGTGGAGAGAGAAGCAGTTAGCTGAAAGTTTGGCGAGGTAATTTAATAAGTAACGAAAAACCCCTTACCGTTGTAAGGGGTTTTTATTTTATAAATTTAATCCAAACCGTTTTAATTCTATAAAGATATTTTCTAATTGCTTTCCTTTATCCGTTAATGTGTACTCTACACGAGGCGGAACTTCTGGATACACTTTTCTCGTTATAATCCCTTGCGTTTCTAACTCTTTTAGTCGAAGTGACAATGTTTTCGGACTAATGCCATCCATTGATTTTTGTAAATCACTAAAGCGTAATGTTCCTTCAATAAGAAGGTCACGAATAATTAAAAAAGTCCATTTTGTACTAATTACGTCAAGTGTTTTGGCGATAGGGCATGGAATACCTGGTGAACCTTTCGTTAATATAACCGGATCTATATTGCTCATGGAACTAGCCTCCATAAAAAATTATATGAATTTGCTTTATAGTATCACAAAACTATCCTTTTGGTAACTATATGAAAAAAATATCACTACTTCCAAAAGGGAAGTTAGTGCATATACAATAGCAATACGAAATAAAAAGGGTTTGTAGCAGGAGGAGGTGATTTCCATGGGTATAAAAAGGTTATTTGCGTTACTAAGTTTTTTGGTCATTTGTATTGTGCTTGTAGCGTGTAGTGGGGAGCAAAAAACTGAAATCCAATTATTGAAGGAAATGCCGAAGCCAAAAACAATGACAATCGATCCTTCACTAAGCAAAAGAGAAGCGACAGATATGGTTCATGCAGCCCAGCGGTTTTACGCATTTTGGGATACAGGTAAGGAGAAACTTATTCCGCAGACTGTTACTGAAAATTTTTTCGATAATACGTTGCCGAAAGGTCGTCCGCAAGGTATTGAAGGATTAAAGTTTGCGGCGCAAAGTTTTCGTAAAGTCGTTCCAAATATACATTGTGAGATTGAAGATTTATTAGTGGTTGGTGATAAAGTAACAGCCCGTCTTTCTTTTACGGGAACTCATAATGATAAAAAGATTAATTTTTTTGCAATTGATATTTTGCATGTGAAAGACGGAAAGATAACGGAAGATTGGCATTTAGAAGATAATCTTACGCTGAAGCAGCAACTTGGCTTAATAGCTGAGGAATAAAAATATAGGGGAGAGAAATGTGATGAAAAATATATTCATTATAAATGGGCATGAGAAATACGGTTCAAAGGAAGGGCGATTAAATAAAACGTTAGTTGATTATATGATAACTTTATTAAGCGAAAATCATCACGTGAAAACGACAACGATTCAAGATGGATATAGTATTAAGGAAGAACAAGAGAAGTTTTTATGGGCGGATGTTGTTATTTATCAAACACCAATTTACTGGTTTAGTGTACCGGGATTATTTAAAACGTATATGGATGAAGTATATGAATATGGTTTGTTCTTCAAAGGTGCAGATGAATATGGAACAGGTGGTTTACTAAAAGAGAAACAGTATATGTTCTCTACAACTTGGAATGCACCTGAAAAAGTGTTTGGAGATAAGACGAAGTTCTTTGAAGGGGAAAGTTTAGAATCAGCGCTTAGTCATTTACATCGCGTGCAGAAGTTTATTGGTATGAGTCCGTTAAAGAGTTTTGCGTGTTATGATGTGGTGAAAAATCCTAATATAGAGCAGTTTTTATTAAACTTGAAAAATCATTTGGATGAAGTAATTAAATAATAGTTTACATCTTTGTGCGTGAGAAGGTACTACTAAACGTGTAGTACCTTCTCTTGCATTCATAAAGGTTGCTTAGTTTTTATTAACCTAAAATTTTCATAAGTGGAGTCTAATCTTTTATGAAATACGTTGAAAATCTTTACTCATACAGGACTGTTTTAGTTTTTTTGATTTTATTAAATATTTAATATCAGAGGTGTTATCATATGAAAGCTGAATATGATAATAGTTAATATACTCAAATAATGCAAAAACATAAACAAATAGGGAGAATGATAGCCCGCCTAAAGGTAAATGGGGATACCAAATTAAAAAATCAATAATAAACATAATAAGTCCTGTGATAATCAATCCTATATTTATCTTTTTTAGTCTTTTTAAATATTGAATGATCCAAATAGGCGTAACAGATGTTTTTTCTTTTTTTAGTCTTTTCCACTTTACGTACCAGTAAACAGTTCCTTGTAGTAAGAGAAACTCTAAAAGAAGAAATGAGACCCAAAAAGAATACAGGGAATATAAATATAATGTAGGATAAGCATAATTAATTAAGTAACTTGTAAAAATAAAAGTAATGACTGAAAATAACTCACCTGTGTATAGATAGGAAAGCCTTCTTTCTATGTTTCCTCTCATAGTTTCTCTCCTTTTATAAAGAATATATATTCGAAACCCTCACACTTTAGTGCGGGGATGGCTGTATCCATAACTTCGCAAAATTCGCCCAACCGAATGAATCAATTGTTACGTTTTTTAAAGAAGAGGGATATGTTTTTCTTTTTAAAACGTGATAGTTAAATAAAATAATGTATTCAGCTTGCAAAAACTCTTCAATTTCATACATGAGTTCATAGCGCTTTTCTTTATTTTCTTCTAATAAAAATGTATCTAGTAAACAATTAATTTGTTTTTCATAGTGCGGGTCCATGAATCGATTTATAAAGCAATTTTTATTTTTAAATACGTTTAAAAATGCCATTTCATGCTCAGTGGCAAATACTTCTCCCATTAAAATGATATCGGCATGTTTATCAATAGAACGATCCGTATAATCTGAAACGAGAAATGGGTGAAGTTCTACTTGCACTCCTAATTGTTCGCAACGTTCTTTTAGGAAGTCTGCGTCGTTTGCACTATCTTTAAATGCGAAGAAGTAAATATGTATTATTTCTCCATTATATGTGCTCTTTTTCAAATACTCTTTCGCTTTTTCTAAAGAGTAGGATCTTCTCGGGGTTTGATGACGGCTTCTTTCAGGAAAGAAGCTTGATGCAGCAATTGTTCGTCTTCCTTCTATGTTACAAAGTATCGTTTCAACATCATATATTTCTCTCCAAGCTTTACGAAAGTAAATATCGTGATGGGGACCAGTTTTTTTAAAATTGAAGCTAGCATAAATGCAACCTATTTCTTCTATTTGGATATCGTGTCTTTCGTTTTCATTTTCATTTGGCAGTTCATAATCAGAATGTATTTTCACATGATCTGGAATACGCCAAAACTCAATACGGTCTAGTAACGCACGCTCTTTAAAATAATGGGTGAAAGCTTCGAGTACGATATTATCTTCAGAATAATGATTAAGTTTAAAAGGTCCAGTACCTATGTAGTGATGATTTTGAATGACTGCATCATGTGGCAAGATTGCGAGCTGCATTGAACTCACATAATGTAAGAAAAATAAGTTCGGTTTTGCTAAATGGAATCGTATTTGCAGTGGTGATGGTGTTTCAATTTGAACAATTTCTTCTGTTAACCATTCGAAAGGAGATTGGACTTGCTTTAATCTTTCAAATGAAAATTGAACATCTTTAGAAGTTAAAAGAGTTTCGTTATGAAAATGTATATCTTTTCGTAAATGAAACGTCCACGTAAGTTGATCCTGACTTAATTCCCACGTATGAGCAAGATGTGGTTCCATTTTTTCTGTAACATCGTTATAAACGACTAATGTATCAAAAATTTGACTAGTAAGATGGCTCTCCGTAGTTACAGCCGCAAAAGCCGGATCTAACGGTAATATCTTTCTTGATATAGGGATCTTTAATATGTCGTACATATCATTTGAAGGTTCATAGCCAAAATGATGATGTAGTTTACTTTCTATTTTTTTCTGAAGTGCAAGAGGAAGGGGTTCTTTTAAAAGAAGAAAGATATCTTTTAACTTTTCTTGCTCTAAAAGTTCATCTGTATATAATTCAATTGCTTCTATTAAAGTATGTGAAAATATAATTTCCGTCTTATTCCCGCGGCCTCGCCCTGGAGTCCAGCAAATTAATTGTTCTTCGCTCATTTTCTTTAATAAAATCTTCACGTTTTTCGTACTGCAATATAAAATATCCGCTAATTCTTGTAAGCTATTTCGCATATGCTGTTGATCTTGTACATGCAGCCTTAGTCTAATATAATAGTCCATAATTTTCATATGTATACACGTCCTTCTGTATAAAAGGGGAAACTCTTTAGAATATTCTAACCTTTTTCTTCCTCTTTTTCAAAGTAAAATGAATAAGCATAAGGAGGGAGAAACGATGGGGTTTTGGAGTATGCATCGAAATATAAAAATTAGAATTATAACATCATTTTTAACACGAACTGTATCAACGATGATTTTTCCATTTATGGCGATTTATTTTTCAATAAAATTAGGCAGTACGATTGCTGGCGCTTTACTACTAATCAATGTGTTAGCTTCATTAATAATTGGTTTATATGGCGGGTATATTGGAGATCGGCTTGGGCGTAAAAAAGTAATGATTATAGGTCAAAGTATACAGGCCGTTTCAATTGCTTGTATGGGAGTTGCGAATTCGGATTACGTAGACTCACCGTGGTTAACGTTTTTATTTATGTTAGTAAATAGCTTAGGATCTGGACTTATGAATCCAGCGACCGAGGCGATGTTAATAGATGTGAGTACACCTGAAAATCGAAAGGTGATGTATAGCATTAACTACTGGGCTATTAACTTATCCATTGCAATTGGAGCGATATTTGGCGGGCTACTATTTGAAAACTATCGCTTACAATTGTTTATTGTATTAACAGCTGTTGCTGTAATCACCTTATATGTTATGGCTGTATATATGGAAGAAGTGTATGTAGCTCGCAAAACAGTAGAGAAGAAAAATGTATTAAGAGATATGGCGGAAAGTTATAAAGTTGTTATGAAAGACCGAGCGTTTTTAATCTTTTGTGCAGCGAGTATATGTACGTTATCTTTAGAGTTTCAAATTAATAATTATTTAGGGGTGCGTTTGCAGAAGGAATTTGAAACGGTTCATTTTTTATTCGGAAATGGTTTTACTTTTGATTTAACAGGTATTCGAATGCTGAGCTGGATATCTGCAGAGAATACAATTTTAGTTGTGCTATGTTCAGCGCTTATTATTAAGATGTTAAAGCGTTTCAACGATTTGAAAATCTTGTATGTAGGTTTATTCATTTACACAATTGGATTTACAATACTCGGAACGAGCAATAGCTTATGGATTTTATTAATCGCGGGGCTATTCCAAACAGTAGGAGAGATGATGTATGTTCCGGTTCGTCAATCCATTATGGCAGATATGGTGCCAAATGAGGCGAGAGGCTCATATATGGCGATTAACGGAATGGTCTTTCAAGTAGCGAAAATGAACGGTGCATTAGGAGTTATGCTAGGCTCATTTATTGCATCTTGGGGAATGAGTGCGATGTATTTTATCATTGGTATGAGCAGTATTTTATTATTTATGAGGGCAATTGGGAAAGAGAAGTATGAGGATGAGAGAGAAGTTTCGCAGATTGGATAAAACTATATGAAAAGCGAACCAGCTATACTGGGACTCGCTTTTTATATAGCCCCTAAAACGGATCAACTTCAGCTAAGTCAGGATTAGCGTTAGGGTTAGTTAACAAACTCTTCAGTTCACCTACTTCAGAGAGAGCGACGAGGATATAACCACTAATGAGGACGATGAGTCCGATGACCCGTAATGTTTGTAGTGTAATGTCACGGCTATTTTCTTCTGAGTTGTTTTTGGGAGGAGAAGGTGGATTGTTGTTTATAGTAGAGCTCCCATCTTTTTTATTTGTCCCGCATTAACGGGCAGTAAGACTCCCACCTCAAAATTCGGCTGTAAAGCAAAGGAGTTAGGTGGGAGATCAGCTGCCCGTAAAAGCCCGATTGGTTCAACTAATAATCAGTGGGGGATGAACAAAACCCCCCACTGATTAAAGTTTCACTTTATATGTGTAAAATTATTATTTAACTTATGGATAGGGATTGTATAGTCATTTTCACTATATGAGAAATGCCTACGAAAAGTGATTAGAAATTTTGGGACGAGAAAAGAGGCTGCTATGTGCAGCCTCTTTTTGAACTAAAACGAAGAAATCCTCTTCTTTGTTTTCGGTATGATAATAAATTTGATCCATAGCATTCCTATTACTACAATGATAAAGCCAAGTAATAATTGTCTTGTAGCAATGAGTACAACACCTGAAAATACAACTAATTGAATGCTTATTAACATAAAAATTAAGCGGAGAAATTGATTCATTCTTTCATCGGTGCTAATTGGATATAATGCTACGATAATATTTACCGAAAAACACTTCCACAGGGAACGAAGCTGCATAGCAGTCATATATATGATGCAGTAAGTGATAGCGCCTTTGACATATATATTCGGTACGAAATATACGATGAAGGAGCCGATAAAGCTCAAGCGAATATATATACCGAAATAATCATTACCACGTAAAAACGCTAGTGTATGTGAATAGAAGAACGTTGCTTGTTTTTTATGTAATATGGGTTCAATCCAATTTGTAAGCCATTTTCTTTTGTTTACTTGTTTTTTTAACTGCGGAACATCGGTGAAGATGCTAGCGAATTGATAAAAGTGTATGTCCATTTTCTCTTCTTGCTCGATTATGTATTCCCACGGTATTCGTTTTGGGGGCTGTTTCTTCGTATATAGAAGTAGGAAAGCAAGAAGTAATAGTAAGCCGCCTAGCACAATGATATTTGCAATATAAAAAAGCATGTAAATGATTAGGACGTTACAAGCAATACGAATGATAAGCCATATGTTTTTTGCATGACTATCACGCCATATCCAATGTATGTATATGTTCCAGCCTTTTAAAATCATCAAAACGATAAAGATTGTACATAAAAAAGGTACGGTTAATTGTAATGATTGCATGGCAAGCGGCACGATAATAAGGAACGTAAATACGAGTGGGAAAAGCTGAATGACGTAATTATATAGAAGAGATTTTTTGAAATAAGAAGTTAATTTCTCTTCTAGTGCTAATAAATAGACAGCATCAGGTTTTTGAATAAACGTACGGATTGGGCATCTCGTTATAATCGTTGTAAGTACGATTGTAATGAGTACTAAAGATATTCCTTTAGAAGGAGATGCTTTCAGAAACTGAGCATAATAATATGCACCAACGCATGAAATAAAGATAAAGCTATATAGTAAACCGTTAATCATACGTGCAAAGTATGTAATGGCATTTTGAATATGTTGTTGGAAGCGACTGCTCCATAGCGATTCGATTGACATGTTTTTCACCTCTTCGTTCTATTATATATGTTTTATTAAGCAAAAAACGAGCAAATTGCGTTATGCAATTTGCTCGTTTTTCTTTTCGTTATTTTTTTTCTGATCACGATTCATTAATGGATAGAAGGCAAAGCCGATTATGAATAAACCAATTCCGAGAAGGAATGTTTTTATATCGGATGCGCCGGTTTTAATAACCCATAGTGCATAGCAAAGTGCGATAACTGCGACTATGCCATCCATAATTCTTGCCCGCATTTCATTTTTATATGTTTCACCAGTTGCGACTAGTTTTAACTGGAAGATTGGTGAAACGAGATATGGAATGAGATAGGCTAAAGTTGATACTGTAATAACGAATGTATAAGCTTCCGCGATTGTTCCTGATAATGTTGAGAATAAGAACACTTGCGACATAATGTTTGTTAATCGTAGTGAATAGATCGGGCTTCCTTTTTTATTTGTTTTTGTAAAGAAGGAAGGGAAGAAGCCTTCTTTTGCTGCTTGATAAGGTACTTCTGAGCTTAATAAAATCCAGCCTAATATTGAACCGAATAGGGAAGTAAGAGCAAGTAATGCCATAAGTTTCCCACCGCCATGACCCATCGCTGCGTTTAATGCGTCTGCTAATGGACGTTCAGAAGCTTGTAATTTATCAACATGAAGTACACCCATTGTTAAAATTGTAATTCCTAAGTAAATTGCAACTGTAATAAGTAATCCTGCAACCGTTGCACGTTTTACCGTTTTTGGAGAAACAGCACGGTTTGATAAAAGAACTGCTGATTCAATTCCGATAAATGCCCAAAGCGTTGTTAGAGCAGCTAAGTTTACTTGTGATAGAAGACCGTGTGATACGCCTTCTTTATCAATCATCGGTGTGTACCATTGTCCAAACTTTGAAGCTTCGAATGCAAATAAAGTAACGACGATGAATAGAAGGAATCCAGTTACTTTCGTTGTTGTTGCTAAGAAGTTTAGTTTTCCGGCTCCGCTTACACCGTTTGTTAAAATGATATGAGTTCCCCATAGTAAGATGGAACAAATAGTAAATGTAATAAGTTTTCCAACTTCTACGTTAAAAGAACCGATTGAAAATAATAGTCGTGTATCTTTCATAATCGGGAAGAAGAGTGATAAATATCCCGCAAAAGACGTAATGATGGCAACGTTACTTGCCCAGTTTGCAACCCAGTATCCCCACACCATGCTGAAACCAGCCATTTTTTTCTTTTTTGGTGATGAGAATAAAGCATATGCATGACTTTGTGGTCCTGTCGTTAAATCAGGACGACGAATTGCTAAATTACCGAAAACAAGAGCTAGCATTAAAACACCAAACCCTGTTGTTAACCAAGCTAAAGTGACACCAAGAGGGCTTGCTGTTTGTGCCAACGTACTTGGCACCATGAAAATACCAGCGCCAACCATGTTACCGACAACGAAAGCTGTTAGTACCCAAAAGCCCCATTTTTTTTGTTGCATAGAAAATACCTCCAAAGTTAGTATAACCAAGTCAAGCGAGGAGATATGTATGTCTTCCAGGTAAGGAAGAGAAGTTCCAAACAAAACAAAAAAAGCACGTAAACTTGCCGCTACATGCTTTCTATCTTATAAGAAACCCACGACATACCTCTCGATAGCTCTCCACAAACGAAACGTTTGTGACAGTTCTGCACTTATTAAATGCAGACCCAGCAAGCGTGCATGGTGGACACGACTTACTTCGGCAATCATTCCTTTCTCATTCATTCATCAATGCCACTACATTTCCTGAAATGATACTCTTAATGACTGCAACCTCTACCTCACCGAGATACGAATGAGGATTTAAATATTAAATTAACGTATTTAAGAGTAACAAATGAATTTTTCTACGTCAATGGATATAGTAATAATCAGATTATGGAGAAGAGTTTGTTATTAAGGGCTTGGAGGGTTTGAAATGGATTCATTGAATAAATATATATTGAATTTTTAATAGAGAATTTACTGTCAATGGGAATGGAGGTTGTTTAAATGATACGTGTTTATAGTGAAAGTGAGGACAGAATCAGTATATTAAATTTAATAAAAAATATGGGGATAGAAGAAGAGATAGGCTCTTTAGATGATATCGTATTGAACTCTACGCATTTTCTTTTATATAACCAAAATGGGATTGAAGGATTCGCGTATTCATCTTTTTATACAAATAGTAATGGAGAGTCTATTGTTCAAATAAGTGTGTATGTGGAACCTGGTTCTCGTTTGAAAGGTATTGGTTCTGCCTTATATAAGGCAATAGAGGAGTGTACTTCTGAAATGAAACCGGATTTTGTGTGCACTTATATGAAAATTGAATCAGAAAATTGTATTGGTTTTGCTAAGAAAATGGGGTTTGAAAGATGGTGGGGATCGCTGGAATTGATATATAAGGGAGGGAGTTTTCCTGAAACGGATATCACGTTTATTAAGTATGAAGATAGATTTTTCAACCAGTTTGTAAAAATGGTACAGGAATGTTATTACGAATTGCATGAAATGAATGATATGAAGCCTTATCTTGCTCCGGAAGATAGTATAAAGAAATACAAATTGAGCAATGAAAGTAATGTGTATATGGTTTTAAAAAATGAACAGTTGGTCGCATCAGTTACGGTAGGGGAAGGGACAATAGAGAATTTAATGGTTGCACCAAGTCATCAAGGAAATGGATATGGGCGTGAAGCTTTACAATTTGGTATGAACAAGTTGTTAGAAGGCGGGTACGAAGATATTAGACTATGTTATATAGAAGGAAATGAAAGTGCTGAGAGGTTATACAACTCTGTAGGATTTAAGCCGCTTCATCATACACAAGTGTTTCGGAAATTTAAAAAGCAGCTGACCTAAATATTAGATCAGCTGCTGAATATAAGATTAAACTAAGTTTAATACAGTTACTTTTTGACGAGTCATAGACTCAAGGCTCTTACGAATACCTTGTGCGCCCATACCTGAACCTTTTACACCGATGAATGGGAAGTGGTCAGGACCGCGCTCTGTGCGTCCGTTAATTTGAACAGAACCAGTATCGATTTTGTTCGCAATTGCAAATGCTTTGTTAATGTCTTTCGTGAAGACACTTGCTTGCAAGCCGAACTCTGATCTGTTAGCAATTTCAATCGCTTGTTCGTCAGAAGAAACACGGATGATTGGAAGGATTGGGCCGAATGGCTCTTCCCAAGCAACTTTCATTTCTTCTGTTACGTGGTCGATTAAAGTTGGGTAAATTAAGTTACGCTCACGTTTGTTACCGATAACGATTGTTGCACCTTTTTCAGCAGCGTCGTCAATTAAACCTTGAACGAAGTCAGCAGATTTATCGTCGATTAATGGAACGATTGTGCTGTCTTGTTCTGGAGATCCAACTGATAATTCAGCTACTTGCTCTTTTAATAAGCCAACAAGCTCGTCCGCTACATTTTCGTGTACAAGTACACGTTTAATAGCTGTACAACGTTGACCTGAGTAAGAGAATGCACCGCTTACGATATGTTTTGCAGCTTCTTGTAAATCAGCATCTTCACGAACGATACCAGGGTCTTTACCACCAAGTTCTAATACAAGTGGAATCATCGCAGCTTTTTTCGCTAAATGTTTACCTGTATTTGTACCACCTGTGAACGATACCATATTGATTCCAGCATGCTCTACTAAGTAGTCACCAATTACAGAACCGCGTCCTGTCGCTACGTTTACAAGACCTTTTGGAAGGCCAGCTTTATGAAGTGCTTCAACCATTTTAATACCGCTAATTGCACCTTGAGTTGCTGGTTTGAAGATAACCGCGTTACCCATAATAAGTGCTGGCGCAAGTTTTGCAGCAGATAAGTTTACTGGGTAGTTAAACGGTGCGATTGCTAATACAACACCAAGTGGTGCGCGTTGGATAATCGCAAGTTTAGATTTAGATCCACCAGGGAAGCTATCACCCATCATACTTTCTCCGTGCATATGAAGTGCTTCGTCAACCGTGTAACGAATTAAGTCAGCTGTACGAACAACTTCTTTTTTCGCATCTTTATATCCTTTACCGACTTCTTTCATAATGATATCGGCAATTTCATCTTGCATATTTACGAGCTCATCAGCCCATTTATATAAATATTTTGCGCGATCTTGTAGAGAAGCTTCAGCCCATGATTTTTGAGCTTCTTTTGCAGATGCAATTGCTTCATCTACTTCTCCGCGAGTAATTGCTTGTACTTGACCAATTACTTCGTGTAAGTATGGAGATGGAATTTCGATTGTTTGACCTGAAGAGCTTTCTCTCCATTCTCCGTTTAAATAAAATTTGTACGTATTGCTAGTTGTCATGATTAGTCCTCCTAAAATAGCAACTTGTAAGAGTGAGTATAAGGTGATTGTAGGGGGTTTGATAATATTTTTCAAATGAAATGTTTGTGAAAACGATTTCTTATTATTTTTTTATTTTGTATGCCCTTTCTTACAGAAGATTCCCTTATTTCAAACTGGATTATAAGTAGAATGTATCACTTTCATTTTTGGTGATAAAAGATTATTTTATTCTATAGATAAAAAAATAATTGACAGAATACTCAATAAAGTTGTAAGATTATAAATGGAAAATAAATGAAAGGGGTGTGCGTAATGATTGTAATCGTAAATGTAATGGGCTTAGCTCTGTTAAATGGCGGAAAACATTCATATCATTACGCAACCCGTGCGGATATATAGGACTTTTTTGTCTTATGAGAAGCGTACGTTGCGTATATCGTAACGTACGCTTTTATGCATTCCCTTGCATATCGTCAAGCGGCGGTATGCTTTTTTTTGTCTAATTTGCTTGTTTCCATACTTTGTATGGTTACTATAAAAATCAGAATTTGGAAGGTGGAAAAATGTGATGAAATTGTATGGCAAACGAAATGTAAATGTGATGGGTTTGGATAGCGGATAAAGAAATGTGAGTCAAACGAGAACGGGAAGGGAGAGGTTATATTGTTTTCAGTACTGCAAAAATTAGGATGGTTTTTTAAAGAGCATTGGAAAAGGTATAGTATCGCAATTGGGGTACTTTTAATTGTAAACGTAATAGAGGTAATTCCTCCGAAAGTGTTAGGAATTACAATTGATAATATTAAAACAGGAGCCTTAACGAACGAGGCGATTATGCAATATATTTTTATTTTACTTGGGGTAACGATAGGCGGGTATGTGCTCACTTTTATTTGGCAGCATCAACTATTTGGTGGGGCGTTCGTACTTGAGAAAACGATGCGTTCAAAATTTATGGGGCATTTACTCAAGATGACGCCGACGTTTTATCAAAAAAATCGTACTGGCGATTTAATGGCGCGAGCGACGAATGATTTAAAAGCAATCGCGATGACAGCTGGCTTTGGTATATTAACGCTCGTTGATTCTAGTCTATATATGCTTACAATCGTTTGTATGATGGGCTTTTCAATTAGTTGGCAGCTAACATTTGCTGCGCTTATACCGCTTCCGATTATGGCGTATGCGATGAATATATACGGAAAGAAATTGCATGAACGATTTACAGTTGCACAAGATGCGTTCGGAGATATGAATGATAAAGTGCTTGAATCAATTGCTGGTGTACGCGTTATTCGTGCGTATGTACAAGAAAATGCTGATCAAGAAAGGTTTCATCATTTAGGAGATGACGTATACGAGAAAAATATGAAAGTAGCAAGAATCGATGCGCTATTCCAGCCAACTGTGAAAATGCTCGTTGGTCTTAGTTATTTAATTGGTCTAGTGTACGGTGCATATCTCGTGTTCCAATCAAAAGTAACACTTGGGGAACTCGTTTCTTTTAACGTCTATTTAGGTATGATGATTTGGCCGATGTTTGCAATTGGTGAATTGATTAATGTTATGCAAAGAGGAAATGCTTCGTTAGATCGTGTGAATGAAACGTTAGCTTATGAACCGGATGTAAAGAATCCAAAAAATCCAAAGGTTGTACAAGAGCCGGATTACATTCAGTTTGATAATGTTTCTTTTTCATATCCTTCATCAAATGAAACAAATTTAAAAAATGTTTCGTTCTCATTAAAACAAGGAGAGACACTTGGAGTTGTTGGGAAAACAGGAAGCGGGAAAACGACGCTCGTTCGTCAGCTGCTTCGTCAATATCCACTTGGAGAAGGGGATATTGCAGTTTCTGATGTGACGCTAGATAAAATTACGAATGATAACGTACTTGGCTGGATTGGATATGTACCTCAGGAACACATTTTATTCTCAAAAACAGCGAAGGAAAATATTTTATTCGGAAACAGAGAAGCGACTGAAGAAGAACTTGAAAAAGCGATTGAAATAGCTGCGTTTAAAAAGGATTTAGAGTTTTTACCGGAAGGTTTAGAAACGCTTGTTGGAGAGAAAGGTGTTTCTTTATCAGGTGGGCAAAAGCAAAGGATTTCGATTGCGAGAGCTGTTATTCAAAATCCGGAAATCTTAATTTTAGACGATTCTTTATCAGCTGTTGATGCTCGTACTGAAGCGGCAATTATTGAAAATATACGAACAGAAAGAAGCGGGAAGACGACGATTATAACGACGCATCGTTTATCAGCGGTACAGCACGCAGATTGGATTCTCGTTATGGATAACGGTGAAGTTATTGAAGAAGGTTCGCACGAGGCGCTCGTTCGAAATGGGGGCTGGTATGCTGAGCAGTTCGAACGGCAGCAAGGTGAAAGTGCGGATAGTGGGGTGAAAATATGAGCGTTTCAAAACGATTGTTTCAATATGCGATGAAAGTGAAAGGGCCTATTTTTGCAGCGATGGCGATGCTATTTGTTTTCGTCATTGCAGAGCTTGCAGGTCCGTTCGTCGCAAAAACGATGATTGATGAGCATATCGTTGGCATAGAGAGGCCTTGGTATGAAACAGAAAAAAGTGAGGATGCTGTTTCGTATAATGGCGCCTTTTATAAGCGAGGCGATCGCTTTGAGGAAGGCGAGAAAAAAGGGAAGGAAGTTCGAGTTATTCAAGTTGGTTTTCAGTACTATTTTGTGCCGAATAAAATAACGCTTGAAGGTTCTCGGTCCGTTAAGGGTGATGTGATTACCGTTCAGAGTGGTAAGGCCGTGCAGGTGTATAAAGCGAAAGCATTAACGAAAGAAGAAGTATTTGCGTTTTATAAACCAGAAATAAACAGACTATTACTACTTGGCGGTGGATATTTCGCTTTATTAGTAGTCGTATCATTATTTGCGTACGGAAAGCAGTTCTTCTTACAAAAAGCTGCAAACAAAATTATTCAAATTATGAGGGAGGATGTCTTTTCTCATATTCAAACGTTGCCGATTCGTTATTTTGATCATTTACCAGCAGGGAAAATTGTTTCGCGTGTAACGAATGATACAGAGGCAATCCGTGATTTATATGTAACGGTACTTGCGACATTCGTCTCTAGTATTATTTATATTATTGGGATATTCGCTGCGCTATTTTTACTCGATGTAAAACTCGCGATGTTCTGTTTATTAATTATCCCGATTTTAATTGTTTGGGCGATATTGTATAGAAAGTATGCGTCTGTATACAATCATAAAATGCGTTCGCGTTTATCGGATATTAACGGAACAGTGAATGAATCGATTCAAGGGATGCCGATCATTCAAGCATTCCGTCAAGAGCGTGAAACGAAGAAGGAATTTGAAGAGTTAAATGGCGATTATTTTAAATATCAAAATAAAATTTTAAATTTAAATGCAGCAACATCGCATAACTTAGTGTCGGTATTAAGAAACATCGCTTTTACAGGAGTGATTTGGTATTTTGGTGGTGCTTCATTAAGTGCTACGGGTATTGTTTCACTCGGGGTACTGTATGCTTTCGTTGATTATTTAACGAGATTATTCTCGCCGATTACAAATATGGTGAATCAGCTTGCTAACTTAGAGCAATCACGTGTTGCATCAGAGCGTGTTTTTGAATTGTTAGAGGAAAAAGGAGAGGCAGTAGAAGAAGAACGTATGCCTCGCTTAAACGGAAATGTGAAATTCGATAATGTTTCGTTTTCTTATAATGGGAAAGATGAAGTGTTAAAAAATATTTCTTTTGAAGCGAAACAAGGGGAGACAGTGGCACTTGTTGGTCATACTGGATCAGGAAAAAGTTCCATTATGAATGTACTCTTCCAATTTTATGAATTTCAAAAAGGAAAGCTTACGATTGATGGTCACGATGTAACAGAAATGCCGAAACAGGCAACTCGTGAACATATGGGAATTGTATTGCAAGATCCGTTTTTATTTAGCGGAACAGTCGCATCCAATGTCAGCTTAGAAAATGAAAAAATTTCAAAAGATCGTATCGTAAAGGCGTTACGTGATGTTGGTGCTGAAAGATTTGCGAACAATTTAGATGAAGAAATTACGGAGAAGGGAAGTACACTTTCAACCGGAGAACGTCAGCTCATATCGTTTGCTAGGGCACTTGCTTTTGATCCAGCGATTTTAATTTTAGATGAAGCGACTTCTAGTATTGATACAGAGACAGAAGCGATGATTCAACAAGCGTTAGAAGTTGTGAAAAAAGGAAGAACGACGTTTATTATCGCACACCGTCTTTCAACAATTAAAAGTGCAGATCAAATTATTGTGCTTGATAGAGGAACGATTTTGGAAAAAGGATCTCATGATGAATTAATGAAAAAGCGCGGGCGTTATTACGATATGTATAAAACGCAAATGGAAGGAAACCAGAGCGCTTAATATTTAGAAGAACTTGCGATTTTCGCAAGTTCTTTTTTGATTAAAATTATATCGACGTTTTGAAAAAGGATATCGATTCTTCGATAAATCATGACAAGCAAAAATAATAAGAAGTATTGTTTTACCTTTTTCTATATAAATGCTATATTAAAAAATGTTACTTATTTTTTGTATGTAGCGTTATTTTTCCATTTTGTTTGATTATGAAGAAAAAGGTTAAACTAAATAAGAACATTTTCATTGAAAAATTGTTCAAGATTGCATACAATCAATATAGTTTTTAAATTCCTATCAGAATACTTGGAGGATCACGGTTATGAAAAAATTATTTTCAGTGCTTGCAGTAACTACATTAGCGATTGGGATTGTAGCGGGCTGCGGCAAAGAAGAGAAAAAAGATACAGCTAGTCAAGATGCGTTACAAAAGATAAAACAAAGTGGTGAACTTGTAATTGGAACAGAAGGTACATATCCACCGTTCACATTCCACGATTCAAGCAATAAATTAACTGGATTTGACGTTGAGCTATCAGAAGAAGTTGCAAAACGTTTAGGTGTAAAGCCTGTATTTAAAGAAACACAATGGGACAGCTTACTTGCTGGTTTAGACGCAAAACGTTTCGACATGGTTGCTAACGAAGTTGGTATTCGTGAAGATCGTCAAAAGAAATATGACTTCTCTGAACCATACGTTTCATCTTCAGCGGTATTAGTTATTGCGAAGGATAAAGATAAACCTGCTACATTTACTGATGTAAAAGGATTAAAAGCAGCACAATCTTTAACAAGTAACTATGCAGATATTGCTAAGAAAAATGGTGCGGAAATCACTAGTGTAGAAGGCTTTAGCCAAGCGGCAGAATTATTAAACACTGGCCGTGTTGATTTCACAATTAATGATAAGTTATCAGTATTAAACTACTTAGAAACGAAGAAAGATGCAAAAATTAAAATTGTAGATACAGAAAAAGAAGCATCACAAAGTGGTTTCCTATTCCGCAAAGGTAGCGACAAGCTTGTACAAGAAGTAAATAAAGCGTTAGAAGATATGAAAAAAGATGGTACGTACGACAAAATAGCGAAAAAATGGTTCGGTGAAAATGTATCTAAGTAGTGCATTGGTCTCAGATCGATTGTCTACATGGGTAGATATTATGCAGTCTTCCTTCATGCCTATGCTGAAGGAAGCTGTGTTTACGACAATTCCATTAACGCTTGTTACGTTTATTATCGGTATTATACTTGCGACGTTAACAGCGCTCGCGCGTATTTCAGGTAGTCGTATTTTACAATGGATTGCTCGTATCTATGTATCTATCATTCGCGGAACGCCACTTCTTGTACAGTTATTTATTATTTTCTATGGTCTTCCAACTCTTAATATTGAGGTTGAGCCATATACAGCAGCAGTTGTTGGATTTTCATTAAATGTCGGTGCATATGCATCTGAAATTATTCGTGCTTCTATTCTTTCTATTCCGAAAGGGCAGTGGGAAGCAGCTTACACAATTGGGATGACATATCCGCAAGCGTTAAAACGTGTTATTTTACCACAAGCAACGCGTGTATCCATTCCGCCGCTTTCGAATACATTTATTAGTTTAGTGAAGGATACTTCATTAGCATCGTTAATTTTAGTAACAGAAATGTTCCGAAAAGCGCAGGAAATTGCGGCAATGAACTATGAGTTTTTAATCGTTTATTTCGAAGCAGGTCTTATTTATTGGGTAATTTGCTTCCTATTATCTATTGTGCAACAAATATTAGAAAAACGTTCTGAACGTTACACTCTAAAATAATCCTTTCATAAAAGGAGTTTTTGTTTTTATGATTTCAATTCAACGTTTACAAAAAAGTTTCGGAGATAATACCGTACTAAAACATATAGATTTATCAGTTGAGAAGGGCGAAGTTGTTGTTATTATCGGGCCATCTGGATCTGGTAAAACGACATTTCTACGTTGCCTCAATGTGTTAGAAACACCGAACGCTGGTAGCATTCGCATCGGTAATAAAGAGCTCGATTTCTCTAAAAAAGTATCGAAGAAAGATATTGTAAATCTTCGTACGCAAACAGGTATGGTATTCCAGCACCATAATCTATTCCCGCATTTAACAGCACTTCAAAATGTAATGGAAGGGCTCGTTACAGTGAAAAAGATGGGGAAAGAAGAAGCGAAGAAAAAAGCAAACTACTTCCTTGAAAAAGTTGGTCTTGCGGATAAAGTAGATTTATATCCGTTCCAATTATCAGGCGGACAACAACAGCGCGTCGGAATCGCTCGTGCACTTGCGATGGAGCCGGAAGTTTTACTATTTGATGAGCCAACGTCAGCGCTTGATCCGGAACTAGTTCAAGAAGTTTTAAAGGTAATGAAAGAACTTGCTAAAGAAGGAATGACGATGGTCATTGTAACGCATGAAATGCGCTTTGCTCATCAAATTGCGAACCGTGTTATTTTCATGGATGGCGGTGTCGTTGTCGAACAAGGTACACCAGAAGATGTATTTACAAATCCAAAAGAAGAACGAACGAAGAAGTTTTTACAAATGTTGCAGTAAATAAGAAAGGTCTCAGGGCGTATGCCCTGAGACCTTTTTGCCATATATATTTATTTTTGGAATCCGCCAAGGCTTTGTTCAGCCATTGCAACTAAACGTTTTGTAATTTCTCCACCAACAGAACCGTTAGCGCGAGCCGTAGAATCTGCTCCTAATTGTACACCAAATTCTTGAGCGATTTCGTACTTCATTTGATCGATTGCAGCTGTTGCTCCTGGTACTACTAATTGATTGTAAGAACTTTGGTTTGCCATAGGAATATATCCTCCTTAGAGTGTAAAAGTTTTTTGGTTGGACTAGCTGGAGTTGAACCAGATTGCCGCCCCGTTTGGCGCTAATCCATCGGTAATTAAGTTTGTACTCATAGTATGGATGTTACCTAGAAAGATATACAAAATAATAATTTGTAAATTTTGTAAAAAATCTTCGCTATTTTGTAAATTATGAAATAAGAGTAATCGTTGTATTTTTAAGAAAGAAGGCTAAACTAAGAGCGATATCATATGAGTGTTTTTTCTTTGTATAACCAGCTTGGCTTACTCAACTTATGATTTGTTAAAGTGAGATAAATTACAGCTTAGTAAAATAAAAATTAAATCGGCAACAACTTCATAGTTCTGTTTTAACCCGGGATGAGGTAGAAAAAGGAACTGACCGCTCCTATGCATGGCTAGATGCTCTCTTCAATCTAAAAAAAGAGGCTTTTTACAGGTTTTTAAACGATAACGTATGGAGGAATAGCGATGGGAATTTGCCCGCTTTGCAACGCACTAGAATCACAAACATATTCTTGTCAAAATTGCCAAGGTGTACTCCAAGATTATGGGAAAACTGTAGATTACATAGATACTTACAGTGCATATATGGATCAGGAATTATTAAGTGCGGTAGACGGTTTAACAAATAATAATTCACAGGAGTATTGCAATCATGTGTTTTATTGCGGAGTATGTAATGTGGAAACGGAAGTTGTAGTGAAGCTCATATAAAGTGAAACTTTAATCAGTGGGGGTTTTGTTCATCCCCCACTGATTATCAGCCCTCACCAATCGGGCGTTTACGGGCAGCCCGACTCCCACCTAATTTCCTCGCATTCTCCGAATTTGGAGATGGGAGTCTTACTGCCCACAAATAGCGGGATAAATAGAAAACTTCCACCTTATGATTGAGGTGGAAGTTTTTGTATTTGTGAGTTAATCATAGGGGAAGGGAGATTTTCGGTGTTTGACGAAGGCTCTGATTTTATTTGAGACATTTTTTCTTTCGTGTCGCGCAAAGAATGTTCAGTTAAATAGATGGCATATTCATAAAATAATTGGCGTGTAAGTTCACTTTGTTCTTTTAACCTTTCATCTTGGAATACAGTTCGCCCAGGTTTAGAATTTGCTTCAAATAGCCATGGGTTTTCCATCGTGTCTAAACCGATATCAAAACCGATTTCGCCAATGTTCCCGGTTACTTGTTTATCGAGTGCATAACTTATTTGTAAGGCTGTTTGTTTCAATTTATTTTCAATTTGAACTTGCTTTGTTGAATCAGGAAAAAGTTCCTGAAGTAATTTTGTATCACCACCGCTATTTACATGAGTTGTTAAGCTACCTTTGCCAGCGATTTTGGCGACAATTGCACTAACTATCCAATTGCCAAGATGGTTTTTATTTGTATGGATGCGAAAATCGACGGGTTGCCCCTCGAAGCGGAGCAATGAGATGCCTTGCTGTACGATAAATTTTTTTAAATCATGTCCTTTTAACACATGGTTAAGAAGTGCTTCTAATGATTGATACTTTCTTAGTTTGTTTTGGTCATTTTCACGATAACGACAATAGTAGCGATTCTCTGCTTGAGAATAGAGTATTTGATGAATATTTCTCCCGAAGCTACCATGTATCGGTTTCATATAAATATACTTATACGTACCAAGAAGTCGTTCTACTTGTTCAAAATGTTGAAAAGCTTCTGTTTTTGGCAAGAATGGTTTAATCGAATTTTCTTTCATTAGGAGTTGATGAACTTCCCATTTGTTGAAAAATCCTGGATTAAACCATGGGATTGCATAGTCGCTTTCTAATCGTTTCTTTGCTCTCACGATTGGTTTGTAATTTTCTGATTGGCGATTTGGTAATCGGTTGTAAATGACATTCGGTAAAGGGACTTTGTTTTTTACCCATTTTCCTTCTTGAAAGAAGTACCCTTCAATTGTTTCTTCTTCCCAATTTATATGTTGAACGCCAAAGACAAATACAAATGGTCGCAATGTGAATGATGGTGTTAGTAACTCACCGAGAGAAGTTGAACGATTTCCTAAAGGAGTGGGTGAGTCATCGTTAAAGCCAGTTGTAAAAATCCCGATTAATGGGCCAAAAATGATTGTTTGATTTTGTGTGAGGGCATGGATTGTCGTCGAATGTGGAAGTAAAAGTCGGTCTGCAATTTGTTTTCCGATAATGATTTCTCGAGTAAATGAATAATGAATTTTAATATTCTCACATGCGATATAGCGTACACCAAAGGAAAGAGATGTAATCGGCGGTGTAATTGAAAAAACGTAAGGTAAAGTAATACTATTTGGATACTCATCTGAAATGTTTAATGTATATACGTGCTCTTTCAACAGAGTTTCTCCTCCTTTCATTATGGTGTGAAACGGCTAAACTTTAATGGACCATGAAAAATTTGCTCAGCTAACTGATTATTGTATCTGGTGTAAATTTCGTATGACGGCATCGTATTGACGTACATAAGCCAAATGGCCCCTTTTTGATCCATAATGGTAGAAAGTTCTAGTTCGAATAATGAAGAATATGACTGATCAAGTGTTTGAAAAACTTCAGTTACAACGTCATGTAAAGCATCTTTCAATAATTGAACGCCAGTTGAAGAAAGTAAATATTTAATTTTAGAAAATGGATGTAACATAGAACGTTCTGTTGCTGAAAGTAAAAATTGTGCAGGGAATGAACCTTTTTGTATAAATTGACCGAGCACTTCCCAATTCTGCTCTTTATTTTTTTGTATAATGGTTCGAACATGGATTGGATATGATAGTTGATTTGGAGGTTGTAGCATTGGGTGAATCATATAACGGGATAATTGTATGTTAAATTTGCACCATGATATAAATTCATCGGTCCGTTTAAATTGAGTAGAAGTATGATGCGGTTCATTTATTGTATCTATATGAAATGTTTTATTTTTGTATGTGGCTCGATATACATCTTCATTGGAATGTATATTAAGTGGTCTTATAATAATATCTCTTGTTTCTAGTAGTAATTTAAAAATTCCTTGTACTGTTCCTTTTTTAATTTTTGGTATGTAAGGGGAAAGACGTTTATTAGCAAGAAAAAGATTGTGTAAATCGCTTGGATTAATAAGCGTGTTATTTAAAAAAGTAGTGGAAGAACGTTTGTGTAATGAATGAATAATCGGTTTTGCTTGTTGGAATTCCTCATCCTCTTTGAAATGACAACGATCATATATATATGAAGGAATGGGAAAGGTTTGATCTATCCAATTTCCTGTATCTGTATCGTAAATAAGACCGGAAACAAGATCTGTCTTTGAATCAATGCTAAACGGTGTGAATTGGGCAACGACGTTATGATAAAGTCGAGCTCGCTTAGCGATTTCGGTGTAATACGTTTGCTCATGATGAAATTGAGAAGTTAAAAGACCAAGAACCAACGAAATCACTCCTTTATTAACAAGATGTTTGCATAATAGGCGAAGCTATATATTGCAAATACGTTTTTATACCATTATACTTTTGTCCGTATGACGATATGCTATCGTTTTAGAGAAGTGAAAGGTTGATTATAATGAATATATGGTTGAATATGTTAACAACGACAGGGCTCGGGGCAATTATTGGAGGATACACGAATCATTTAGCGATAAAAATGTTATTTCGTCCTCATCGTCCTATTTATATTGGGAAGTTTCAAGTTCCATTTACGCCGGGGTTAATTCCGAAGCGCCGTGATGAGCTTGCTGTTCAATTAGGGAAAATGGTTGTAGACCACTTGTTAACACCAGAAGGAATTGGAAAGAAACTAACGAATGAAGAGTTTCAAAAAAGTTTAATCCGCTGGGCACAAGTGGAAGTGAATAAAGTAATTACGAATGAACAGTCATTACGAGATATGTTAGAAAAATGGAATGTAGCACATGTAGAAGAAGAGGCGACTCAAAAAATCGAACATGTTATTACAGAAAAAACTCATGCATTTTTAGCAGAGTACTATACATATACATGGGAACAAGCTTTACCTCAGTCTGTTCATGAAAAAGTAGAGAATGCGATTCCAAATGTAGCGTCTTTTATTTTGAAAAGAGGAATTAGCTTTTTTGAAAGTGAAGAAGGAAAGGCACGCCTTTCAAAAATGATTGATGACTTTTTTGCTTCTCGAGGAACGTTGCTTAACTTAGTTGGTATGTTTTTAGGAAATGTAAGTTTAGTGGATCGTGTGCAGCCGGAAGTTATTAAGTTTTTAGGACAAGATGGAACAGGGCAACTTTTAACTGATGTACTGCAAGAAGAGTGGGAAAAGTTAAAAGGAAGAGACGTAAAAGAATTAGAAACGTTCGTAGAGAAAGAAATGATTGTGAGCTCCATATTGTCAGCGGTTAAAGTAGAGGAAATAGTGAGTAGATTTTTAAATCAGTCTGTTCAGCAAGTATGTGAGCCGGTTCGAGAAACGATCGTTGAAAAAGTGGTCCCTAGCCTGATGCAGAAAGGCTTGAAGTGGGGGACAGAAAACGTCGGAGATATATTGAAAAATCTACACCTTGCGGAAATCGTCCAGCAAGAAGTATCTACATTTTCAACAGAGAGACTAGAAGATCTCGTATTATCCATTACAAAAAATGAGTTAAAAATGATTACATATTTAGGGGCGTTATTAGGAGGAACGATTGGATTTATTCAAGGCTTGTTGCTCTTATTCCTTAAGTAATAAAGGTGGGTACATAGAAATAAAAGTGAAATTTCTTCACATCTCTTACATAGTTTGATATGGTAAGAAGAGGTGCGGATAAAAAGCACTTAAAAGGCAGTGCGTACGAAAAGCGCTAGCCTTCTAAAGGAGGAAAAATAAAATGACAAAAAACATTCATGATGTTGCATATGAATTACAAAAAGCAATCGCTGAAAACGAAGATTTCCAAACATTAAAAGCAAGCTACGCAGCAGTACAAGGAGATGCAGCTTCAAAGAACTTATTTGAAGAGTTCCGTACAATGCAACTTGGTTTACAACAAAAAATGATGCAAGGCCAAGAAATCACTGAAGAAGATAACCAAAAAGCACAAGAAGTTGTAACTCGCATTCAACAAGATGCAAAAATCACAAAGTTAATGGAAACTGAGCAACGTTTAAACATCGTTATCACTGACGTTAACAAAATCATCATGAAGCCACTTGAAGAATTATATAGCGCGCAACAAGCGTAATGATGGAAGACGCTCCTGGGATATGGGGGCGTCTTTTTTGTTCAGCATTAGGGCTACAAAATTGAACAAAACATATAAATAAAATACGAGGGCACTTCTATTTCTAATTTATTAAAATAGGCTTTATAGTAAGAATTTCTAAAAATATAAAGGAGGGATATGCTTTGTTTCCAGGTACTTTATATGAAACACATGTTAAAACAAAAAATTTAGAAGTAGCAAAAGAGTTTTATACTAAACTTGGATTATTTCATGCTCGCACTATTGAAGAACGCCGTGTAGCATTCTTTTGGTTTGATAAAGATAATAAGAAAGAACAAATGCTGGGCATTTGGGAGGTATCAGAAGAAGCATTCCATACAAGTCACTTTGCATTCAAGGTTAACTATGAAGAAATCATTCATGCAAGAGAATGGCTTCTTAATAAAGGAATAAACCCAAGGGCCGCTTTTGGTCTTGAACCTTCCGAGCCTATGGTTCATACCTGGACACCTACTGCAAATCTTTATTTTTATGATCCTGACGGCAACTCTTTAGAGTTTCTTTGTTTACTTCCTGAAAAGAAAAAAGTAAAACAAGATGTTATGTATTTAAGTGAGTGGGAAAGCTTGGTGAGTGAAGAATAAATTTGATTTTTGACTCGGATCCCGCAAGACAATTTTAAAAGGAACCATAACATTGCCCAAGTGGCAAAGTTATGGTTTAAATCACAAAGATTCTAATGAATAAGCTAATCATTTCGAATATCCTACACTGATAAGTATTTTTATTTATTATTTTGTAAAATTTTCGGCAAATTTATGGGTAAAGTGATAATATCAGAATGGTATTTTAAGATAAATAAATAATTGTAAGCGCATTCTTTAGTGGTTGTCAAAATACTGTCAAATTCATCTCATTGGAAAAATAATGTATTTGTAATATAATGATAAACAATACTTCACCACATTAATTAACTAGGTGAAATTAAAATCTTTATTACACACATTATGAAATAAAGGGATGATTAGTTTGAGTACAGGTGTAAAAGCAAACGACGTGAAAACAAAAACAAGAGGAGCAGATCTTGTTGTTGATTGTTTAATTAAACAAGGTGTTACACATGTTTTCGGTATTCCAGGAGCGAAGATTGACTCTGTATTTGATGTATTGCAAGAAAGAGGACCAGAGTTAATTGTTTGTCGTCATGAACAAAACGCAGCATTTATGGCAGCGGCTGTTGGTAGATTAACAGGGAAACCGGGTGTATGTCTTGTAACTTCAGGACCAGGAACATCAAATTTAGCGACAGGTCTTGTTACTGCGAATGCGGAGAGTGATCCCGTTGTTGCTTTAGCTGGTGCAGTTCCGCGTACTGATCGATTAAAACGTACGCACCAATCTATGGATAATGCTGCACTATTCGAACCAATCACAAAATATAGCGTAGAAGTAGAGCATCCTGATAATGTGCCAGAAGCACTATCAAATGCATTTCGAAGTGCTACTTCTACAAATCCAGGAGCAACTCTAGTAAGTCTTCCGCAAGACGTTATGACTGCGGAAACGACTGTAGAGTCTATCGGTGCGCTTTCTAAGCCGCGGCTTGGAATCGCTCCCACACAAGATATTACATATGTAGTAGAAAAAATAAAATCAGCGAAATTGCCAGTTATTTTACTCGGTATGAGAGCGAGTACAAATGAAGTAACGAAAGCGGTTCGTGAATTAATTGCTGGTACAGAACTTCCTGTTGTAGAAACGTATCAAGCAGCGGGTGCGATTTCACGTGAGTTAGAAGATCATTTCTTCGGCCGCGTTGGATTATTCCGCAATCAACCAGGTGATATTTTACTAGAAGAAGCCGATCTTGTTGTATCTATCGGTTATGATCCAATTGAGTATGATCCAAAGTTCTGGAATAAGCTTGGAGACAGAACAATTATTCATCTTGACGATCACCAAGCAGATATCGACCATGATTATCAACCAGAGCGTGAATTAATTGGTGATATCGCTTTAACTGTAAATAGTATTGCAGAGAAATTACCGAAGCTTGTATTAAAGACGGAATCAGAAGCAGTTTTAGAACGATTACGTGCGAAATTATCAGAACAAGCGGAAGTCCCAAATCGTGCTTCAGAAGGTGTTACTCATCCATTGCAAGTCATTCGTACATTGCGTTCTTTAATTAGTGACGATACAACGGTTACGTGTGACATCGGTTCACATTCTATTTGGATGGCAAGATGTTTCCGTTCTTATGAACCACGTAGACTATTATTTAGTAACGGTATGCAAACGTTAGGTGTTGCGCTACCTTGGGCAATCGCTGCAACGTTAGTAGAACCAGGTAAAAAAGTAGTTTCCGTGTCAGGTGATGGTGGTTTCTTATTCTCTTCGATGGAGTTAGAAACAGCTGTCCGTTTAAATGCGCCGGTTGTACATCTCGTTTGGAGAGACGGTACATATGATATGGTTGCGTTCCAACAAATGATGAAATACGGCAGAACATCAGCTACAGAATTTGGCGATGTTGATCTTGTGAAATATGCGGAAAGTTTCGGTGCAATAGGTCTTCGTGTCAATACACCAGACGAATTAGAGGGTGTACTGAAAACGGCATTAGAAGCAGAGGGCCCTGTCATTATTGATATTCCAATCGATTACCGTGACAACATTAAATTAAGCGAAAAATTATTACCAAACCAATTAAATTAACGAGGGGCATGAGTGAGATGAGTGTTGCACAAGTAATTGACATTGATGCAAAAAGAACGAAAACGAACAATGAAGTATATCAAACATCTACAATGCTTGCGTTATTAGATGGTATATACGATGGCGTTATTAACTTTGAAGAATTAAAAGAGCGCGGGGATTTCGGCATCGGTACATTTGATCAATTAGATGGTGAAATGATTGCATTTGATAATGATTTTTACCATTTACGCTCAGACGGTTCGGCAGAAAAAGTAGAACCAGAAGAAACAACACCGTTTGCGACTGTAACGTTTTTTGAAAAAGAAATGAGTTATCGGGTAGAGCATCCGATGAATCGCGAAGAAGTAGAAGCATTATTACATGAATTAATGCCAAGTAAAAATTTATTTTATGCGCTTCGAATGGATGGGACTTTCCGTGAAGTAAGAACGAGAACAGTTCCAAGACAAGAAAAACCGTATACACCGCTTGTTGAGGTGACGAAATCACAACCGATCTTTTCATTTAAAAATACAGACGGTACGTTAGCTGGATTTTGGACGCCAGATTACGCACAAGGCATCGGTGTAGCGGGGTTCCACTTGCATTATATTGATGATAAAAGAAGCGGGGGCGGACATGTTTTCGACTATGTTGTAGAAAACTGTACGATCCAAATTTGTCAAAAAGCTCATATGCATTTAGCGCTTCCGGAAACAGCCGATTTTATGACGGCGGAATTATCAAGAGAGAATTTAGAGAATGATATTGCAACTGCGGAAGGTGCGGAGTAAAAGGAAAGGGAAGCCTAAATAGCTTCCCTTTTTACTTTGAAACAAATGGATGCTTCTCATAATAAAATCGCCACGGATAATGAACAGCTTCTTCTGCATAATCAATATTAATGCGAGGGCCGGCTATTATGTTATATGTGGATGACAAATGTTCTTCCTCTGGAACGAGTTCAATATGTAACGTATTACTTTGGAGTGATACCCCGCGTTCTTCTAAAGTGATTCCGAGTGCGCGGCATAGTTTTCCGGGGCCATTTGTTAAGTTTTTGTACTGTGCTTTCGTAATGTCGGTTTTGTTGTAGCGCACTAGTTTCATTTCTTCGATTCCGTCTACAGGCTCAAGAGCGCGGATGAGAACTCCTTGCGGGGTGCCGACTGGTGCTGTAATAACGTTAAAACAATGATACATACCGTAAATAAGATATACGTAAGCATGTCCTGGTGCGCCGAACATGACTTCCGTTCGATCTGTCCGTCTTCCTCCGTAACTATGTGCGGCCTTATCATTTGGACCTTTATACGCTTCTACTTCTACAATAATTCCGCTCCGCTTTATGCCATCTACAATATGTACAAGTTTATGTCCGAGTAACTTTTGGGCGACTTCTAACGTATCGCCTTCATAAAAAGAAGGTGGTGCTTGCATAGTACTATCTCCTTTGCCAGTTGTATATGTATATAGTAAACCAAATTTTCAGTAGTAATTCTAACTCGTTCTATTTACTGAAATTATTTCATAAATTATGGATAGAGTACAACAGCGAAGAGGGGGAGTGCGACATGATTTATCGCTTACTAGCTCTTAATATAGATGGGACACTACTATACAACAACGGAAAAATCGCAAAAGGGTTACGGGAAACAATTGACTTTGTGAAAAGAAAAGATGTATACGTTACATTGTTTACGAGTCGTAATTTTCAATCCGCTCATAAAATAGCGAAGGCGTTAAAATTAGATTCTATATTAGTTACACATAGTGGTGCTTTCGTTTCAGCATCGTTAGATAAGCCGTTCGCTCAAAGGAGGTTATCTGAAGAGAAAACCTTTAATATTGTGCAGGTATTAGAGCATTTTGATTGTAATATTCGCATTTCGCATGAACGATTTTCAATTGGGAATCGTGAGAGAAATACACCAAACTTAATTGCGCGTACTGTATTATCAAGTGCAGACCCGTTATTTTATCCGGTTCAATTTGTAGATTCTTTAGGAGATGCACTGCGTGATCATCCAGTAGCTGCGCCGAAAATTGACGTTGTCTTTCATAGTAAGGGTGAACAAGAAAGAGGGCTTAACACGCTAAAAAAAGCGTTTAAAGATATATCATATGTCGATTGTGATGCGAAACGAATAGAAATTCTTCCAGAGAATGTATCGAAGCTACGTGGGTTACAATTGCTTGGTGAACATTTAAACATACCGCTAAATGAAATGGTGGCGATAGGGGATAGTTTAGAAGATCTAGATGTAATTGAAAATGTTGGGCTCGGGGTAGCGATGGGGAATGCTCCTGTAGAATTAAAGCAAGCGGCGGACTGGATTACACGCTCTAATACTGAGAACGGCGTAGAGTATATGATTAAAGAGCATTTCCGTAAACAATTCCCGCTTCCATTTTTAAAGAATCATAAACATACACCGAAACGATGAAAGAAAAACGTAGCTTTTTGGCTACGTTTTTTTGTCGACCTTATTTGGAAAATTTAAATTCATATTCCAATGAAAAATGAAAGCGTTTCAGGTGGTGAATTGTGTCTGAAATCCATGCAATTCACTTGAATACTTTAGAAAACTGTTGTAGAGTGGATGATGTTGCCAAAACAGTTACACCACATGAAATATTCTTCAGATTAATTTCATTGAGCTCCCATAAGTAAAAGCACTTCCGTATGTTAGTTTAGTTCACGTATTATCTCAAAAATGAATTGTAGTAGTTTCGCCAATTAGTTGTAGAGCTTCTTTGTTTTATTTAAATGGATTATTTGTAAATTAGTATGAATAGGTTTTAAGTACATATGAAATGTACTTCTTTTTATAAGTTTTTGAAATTTGAAAAGGGGGAATGAATTTCTTGAAGAAATCATTTAGTCAAAAGGTTAAAAAAATAAGTAGTAGTTTCATGGTCGTATTATTATTATGTATGAATTCTTTAATCCATTTACCAAACAAAGCAGAGGCAGCTACAACAGAATTAAAAGGTTTAGGTGATGTATCTTATTACAACGCAATCATTTTTGGAGATCACAGTGCAACAAGTGCGGATATTGAGGGTGCGATGGCTGTTCAAAAGAATATGAACGCATCAAGTTATACAGTCGTAGCGGCTGCAACTGGAGCGAGTAACTTAGCTGGAGCAACATGGGTAGATGAAGGATATCCATCGTTATTACTAGGTGGTCAATTTACGAAAGTGGGAACAGGACAAGTAATTATCCAAGATGGAACAGTGGCGATGACAAAAGATGGTGACCCTGAAGGTGCAATGAAATCATCGTATGACCGTATCTCTTATAAAGAGCAAGCAGAGATTGATGCCAAATTTAAAGAGTTTAGAAAAGACGTTGATGGTGTAATTGGGGATGCGAGCCAACTACATACAGATACACCAAAACCTAATATGAGCTTTGGTATCGGAGAAGATGTAAAGAATCCTAATATTTATGTTTCTTCAGGCTTAACAGGAAAGAAAACATTTGATGTAAGAGATGTTTATCTTCCGAACGTAGATAACAAAGACTTTATTGTTATTTATTCAGATGCGGAAGAAGTGAATTTTGGTAGTGGTGCAATTTTGTATGATACAAGAAATACTGGGATAGCGACAGACTTAATTAATACGTCTCAAGCATATGATCCTAATTCATCTTTTACTGAGTTAGCTAGTAAAGTAATTTGGGTGTTTCCAAATGCTACTAAAATATCAACTAAAGGTTATGGTGTAGTAGGAAGCGTGTTTGCGCCTAACGCAGTTGTGGAAACAAAAGGTGGTTCTATTAACGGACAAGCCTTTGTTGGTGGATTACACCAAAGAGATGGATTTGAGGTTCATAATTTCAAATTTAACTGGCCGAAATGGAAAAAGCCATCAGTTGAAAAAGGAAATTTACAAATTAAAAAAGTTGATGAAAACGATGAAAATATTGTTTTAAAAGATGCGAAATTTGATGTTATAGATAAAGATAATACTGTTGTGGCTACTGTTACAACAAACGACAAGGGTATTGCGGAAGTTAAAGACTTACCACTTGGTGACTATTTTGTAAAAGAAATAAGTGCACCAGAAGGATATGTAAAAGTTGATACACCAGTAAAAGTAACAATTGATAAGACAAACGTAATTGAACTTGTTATGAAGAATACGAAAAAAGTAGAAAATGGCCAATTTAAATTATTGAAAAAGGATAGTGAATCTGGTCAACTTCTACCAGGTGCAAAATTTGATGTTATAGATAAAGATGGGAATGTTGTGGAAACAATTATTACAGACGATAAAGGTGAGGCTTTATCAAAACAACTTCCAGTTGGAACATATACATTAAAAGAAGTTGAAGCGCCAAAAGGTTATGAACTATCATCTAGCTCAGTTCGTGTTGATGTAGTATCTAATGAGGTTGTTACGGTAGAAGCATTAAATAAAAAAATCGATGAAAAAGTAACAGGTCAATTTGAAATCGTAAAAGTAGATGCAAACGATAAAACGAAGCGACTATCAGACGCAGAATTCGAAGTGTATAAAGATGGTAAAAAAATAGATACATTACGAACAGATAAAACAGGTAAAGTGATCTCTCAGAAATTAGAACCAGGAAAATACACATTAAAAGAAACGAAAGCACCACAAGGATATACATTATTAAAAGAAGAAATTGAAGTCGTTGTGGAAGAGAATAAAGTAGTACAAGTGCAAGTAGAAAATGCGAAAGAACTAGGAAGCTTACAAGTAATCAAAAAGGATGCGGAGAGCGGAAAAGTTCTAGAAGGCGCGGAATTTAGACTGAAAAACGAAAGCGGTCAAGTAGTTGGAGAAGCGAAAACAACAAATAAAGATGGCGTTGTTACATTCGAAAACATAGTGCCAGGAAAGTACACGCTAGAAGAAACGAAAGCACCAGAAGGTTATAAAGCAGTAGAAGTAACAGTGGAAGTAAATATCGTAGCGAATGAAGTAGTAAAACAAGAAGTTAAGAATGAAAAAGTAACAGGTCAATTTGAAATCGTAAAAGTAGATGCGAATGATAAAGAGAAGCTATTATCAGGCGCAGAATTCGAAGTGTATAAAGATGGTAAGAAAGTAGATACGTTACGAACAGATAAAACAGGTAAAGTGATCTCTCAGAAATTAGAACCAGGAAAATACACATTAAAAGAAACGAAAGCACCACAAGGATATACATTATTAAAAGAAGAAATTGAAGTCATTGTGGAAGCAAACAAAGTAGTACAAATACAAGTAGAAAATGCGAAAGAACTAGGAAGCTTACAAGTAATTAAAAAGGATGCGGAGAGCGGAAAAGTTCTAGAAGGCGCAGAATTTAGACTGAAAAACGAAAGTGGTCAAGTAGTTGGAGAAGCAAAAACAACAAATAAAGATGGCGTTGTTACATTCGAAAACGTAGTGCCAGGTAAGTACACGTTAGAAGAAACGAAAGCACCAGAAGGTTACAAAGCAGTAGAAGTAACAGTGGAAGTAAACGTTGTAGCGAACGAAGTAGTAAAACAAGAAGTTACGAACGAAAAAGTAACAGGTCAATTTGAAATTGTAAAAGTAGATGCGAATGATAAAACGAAAGTATTATCAGGTGCAGAATTCACAGTATATAAAGATGGTAAAAAGGTAGCGGAACTGAAAACAGATGAGAGTGGAAAAGTGATGTCACCGAAATTACCATTAGGTGAATACACAGTGAAAGAGACGAAAGCACCAGTGGGTTATAAACTTTCTAATAAAGAATGGAAAGTAACAATTCAAAACGAGAAAGAAGTAGTAAAAGTAGAGGCAGAAAACGAAAAAATCTTAGGTTCTCTACAAATTATTAAAACGGATGATAAAGATCAAGCGAAACGTTTAGCAGGCGCAGAATTTACATTGAGAGATGCTGAAGGAAATGTTGTAAAAGAAGGAATTACAACAGATGAGTCTGGAACTGTTAAAGTAGACGGACTAGTGCCAGGTGAGTATACGTTAGAAGAAACAAAAGCACCAGAAGGTTATGAGTTAACAAAACAAGTAATTCAAGTAACAGTTGATGGTGAAAAAGTTGTTGATGTAAAAGTAACGAATAGTAAGAGCCTTGGTCAATTTGAAATCGTAAAAGTAGATGCAAACGATAAAACGAAGGTACTACCGGACGCAGAGTTTGAAGTGTATAAAGATGGTAAGAAAATAGATACGTTACGAACGGATAAAACAGGTAAAGTAACCTCTAAAAAATTAGAACCAGGAAAATACACATTAAAAGAAACGAAAGCGCCACAAGGATATACATTATTAAAAGAAGAAATTGAAGTCATTGTGGAAGCAAACAAAGTAGTACAAGTACAAGTGGAAAACGCAAAAGAACTAGGAAGCTTACAAGTAATCAAAAAGGATGCGGAGAGTGGAAAAGCTCTAGAAGGTGCAGAATTTAAACTAAAGAACGAAAATGGCCAAGTAGTTGGAGAAGCGAAAACAACAAATAAAGGCGGTGTAGTTACATTCGAAAACTTAGTGCCAGGAAAGTACACGTTAGAAGAGACGAAAGCGCCGGAAGGCTACAAAGCGATAGAAGTTACAGTGGAAGTAAACGTTGTAGCGAATGAAGTAGTGAAACAAGAAGTGATGAATGAAAAAGTAACAGCAAAAGTAACAGGTCAATTAGAGCTTACAAAGGTAGACGCAAATGATACAGATAAAACATTAGAAGGCGCAGTGTTTGAAATTTGGAAAGATGGAACAAAAATAGATACATTGACAACAAATAAAAATGGTAAAGTGACTTCGAAGGAATTGGAGCCAGGAGATTATATTTTAAAAGAAATTCAGGCACCAGAAGGATACAATTTATCTGATAAGGAAATCAAATTTACGATTTCTAATCAAAAAAATGAAGTTGTAAGACTTCAAATTACAAATGAAAAAGAACCAGGCGAAGAAACAGAAAAGCCAGGTGAAGAAACAGAAAAGCCAGGTGAAGAAACAGAAAAGCCAGGTGAAGGAACAGAAAAGCCAGGTGAAGAAGTAGGAAAGCCTAACTTACCAGAGAAAGAACAAGGCGGCTCTAATGATCAAGAGCTTCCAGCTACAGGGCATAATACGAATTATCTTCCGTTTATAGGGGGAATTCTTGTACTATTAGGGCTACGTTTAAGATTTATGATTAAAAATAGTTAATAGGATTTATAAAAGGCATAAGAGAAAATGTTTTCTCTTATGCCTTTTGCTTTTATATAGAAAAAATAAGGTAAAAGCTTCTGTATTGACCTGCAAACGCCCTTCAAGTAAACTAAAGAGAGTTTGCAAATGAAAAGGTGATAATGTTGTTAATTTCAATTAAAACGTTACAAGATGATCGTTTTTTACGTCCGCTACAAAATATTGGCGGTTTATTTTTTGAAGAGAGCACGATAGGGTTTGAGAAAGAAGAAGCAAATCTGATCGTTGATATACAGATAGAAGGTAATGTGACAGCATCGGCTCGTTTAACGGATGTTGCAACCGGAAATGTGTATGAAGAAACATTCTCGAAAGATTTATCTGCTTTCACAGAAGAAAAAGAACGTATGAAGCAAGTGAAACATGTTGTTTCTTACGTATATCTTTCTGTGCTTCAACAGCTAACTGGACTTGAACAGAGTTGGGGAATTTTAACTGGGGTACGCCCAACGAAACTTCTTCACAAAATGCTTCAAAATGGTATGTCAAAAGAAGAAGCGCATAAAGAACTTCGTGAAAGTTATTTAATTCATGAAGAGAAAATTGAACTTCTGCAACGTATCGTAGATTGCCAATTAGCGGTCGTTCCGGATTTATACCGTTTGAAAGAAGAAGTAAGTATTTACATTGGTATTCCGTTTTGTCCTACAAAATGTGCGTACTGTACGTTCCCGGCTTATGCAATTAACGGACGCCAAGGATCTGTTGATTCATTCTTAGGTGGCTTACACTATGAAGTTCGTGAAATTGGTAAGTTTTTAAAAGAAAAAGGTGTTAAAGTTACGACGATTTATTACGGCGGTGGTACACCTACAAGTATTACAGCAGAAGAGATGGATATGCTGTATGAAGAAATGTACGAAGCGTTCCCAGATGTGAAAGATGTGCGTGAAGTAACAGTTGAGGCAGGTCGCCCAGATACGATTACACCAGAAAAGCTAGAAGTGTTAAATAAATGGAATATTGACCGTATTAGTATTAATCCGCAGTCATACCATCAAGAAACACTAAAAGCAATTGGACGTCATCATACTGTAGAAGAAACAATTGAGAAATATCATTTAGCACGTGAAATGGGAATGAACAATATTAATATGGACTTAATTATTGGTCTTCCTGGTGAAGGATTAGAAATCTTTAAGCACACGTTAGATGAAACAGAAAAGTTAATGCCAGAATCGTTAACAGTTCATACGTTATCATTTAAACGTGCTTCTGAAATGACACAAAACAAACGTAAATATAAAGTAGCAGGTCGTGAAGAAATTACTGCGATGATGCATGAGGCAGAAGAGTGGACAAAGAACCACAATTACGTGCCATACTATTTATATCGTCAAAAGAATATTTTAGGTAACTTAGAAAACGTTGGTTATGCAATACCATCGCAAGAAAGTATCTACAATATTGTTATTATGGAAGAAGTGCAATCTATTATCGGACTTGGTTGCGGGGCATCAAGTAAATTTGTTCACCCACAAACAGGAGCAATTACACACTTTGCGAATCCGAAAGATCCAAAATCATATAACGATGGCTTTGTGAAATATACAGAAGATAAACTGAAAATTTTAGAAGAGCTATTCGCGTAAGGAGAAGAAGGCTGTCCCAATTTTGGGATAGCTTCTTTTTAATATAGGGGGATGTTGTTATCAGCTTTTGTCGATAAATCGATATATTCGAAAAAACGCCGATATAATTTCATTTGCCGAGATGTGGATCAAAAACTAACTTCATTTGTAAAACTATGTCGATAATAATCAGAAAAATTAGTCAGATTATTAGAGGACAATGTCTACTTATAGACGAAATGATAGATTTATGAAAGAGAAAAGGGGGAAATTGTTGGCATGTACATGACGATAGGGAGAATTTTTGATTTAGTAGTGGGCAAGTATCCGAATAAAGAGGCGTTAGTAGAACCAGAAAAAAATATTCGCTGGACATATAAACAGTGGGATGAGCAAATAAATAAAACAGCGCAAGCTCTATTGAAAGAAGGCGTAAGAAAGGGAGATTGTGTATCTGTTTACTTATATAACTGTCGTGAATTTGTAAACGTTTACTTAGCCTGTGCGAAAATTGGCGCGATATTTAACCCAATTAATTTCCGCTTAAAAGCAAAAGAATTATCGTATATCCTCCAAGATGCAGCCTCGAAAGTAGTTGTCTTTGAAAAAGCAGTCGAATCAACTGTTGCTATGGTTGAACGAGATTTTCCAAATACGTCTTTTTGGTATGTAGAAGACGATACACCTTCCTATGCTAGTTCCTACCATGAAAAAGTAAATGAAGCATCAGCTGAAAAAGTAGATATTGTAGTCGATGAAATGGATTTTTGTTCTATGCTTTATACGAGCGGTACGACTGGTCGTCCGAAAGGCGTACTACATCGTCATCGTGATATGGCTGAGCATAGTATGATTTGTACGTATTTCATAAAATATAACAGGGATAGTGTTGGGCTTGTAGTAGCGCCTTTATATCATTGCGGCGAGTTAAACGCTGGAATCATACCGCGCATTCAAGTTGGTGGCAAGAATGTTATTTTGCATCACTTTGATACGAAAACAGTATTACATACGATTCAAGAAGAGAAGGTTACGACGTTTTTTGCAGCACCGACGATGTGGAATATGTTACTGCAAAAAAATCTAGCCGAGTATGATTTAACTTCGATGAAGATTGGCGTATATGGCGGGGCTGCAATGGCTCCAGCGTTAGTGAAGGAATGTAAAGAACGTCTTTATATTGATCTTGTTCAAATTTACGGAATGACAGAAATGGGACCAGTTGTTGCGTTTCTCGTAGAAGAGGATCAGATTACGAAAGCTGGTTCAGCAGGAACACCATGCTTTAGCCATGAAATTCGAATTGTCAAACCGAACGAAGATGCACCGGCAGAGCCAGATGATATGTTGCCTCCTTATGAAGTAGGGGAAATTATTTTGCGTGGTCCAACTATGATGGCTGGCTATCATAATCGAGAAGAAGCAAATGCAAAATCAATGTATAAAGGATGGTATCATTCTGGTGATTTAGGCTACTTCGATAAAGACGGATATTTATTCGTTGCAGACCGCGTTGATGATATGGTAATTAGCGGTGGTGTGAATATTTACCCTCGTGAAATTGAAGATTTCCTTCATAGTCACCCTGGTGTATTAGATGTTGCAGTACTTGGTGAGCCGGATGAACTATGGGGAGAACGTGTTGTTGCGGTCGTTGTAAAGAAAGATGAAAATATTACAGAGGCTGATTTAGAAACGTATTGTAAAGAAAGTGATGAATTAGCAGATTATAAACGTCCACGTCATTACTTATTTGTAGATGAACTTCCTCGTAATGCGAGCGGAAAACTGCAAAAGTTTGTGCTGAGAGAGTCGTTACAAGGATCGAATAAATAGGGAATAGAACAGTCGTCTATACAGATAAGGCTACCTTTCTTAATAAGGAAAGGTAGCCTTATTTTTTGGAAATTATTAGATATGATAAATAGAGTGATCAAAAAAATAGTATGTACCTTCTATTTATAATTCCTTCCTATATATATTTAAACTATATGGATATCATTTAGGAAAAGAAGTGTAAACACTTGGGGGAACTTGTACAGAGACAATAAAGTTGTTTAATTTACAATAAAGTCGTATTTTTTTGAATTGGACCATTTTGTTGAAAAAGGATATCTCCAATTTTTAACGAATACAGGGTTATAAATAAGCAAAAGTGGTGAGATAAATAGGAAAAGAATTTAATTTTTTTTGGGACAATAAAACGGAAAAATGTATAATTAACAGGCTTCAGAGCGCGGGTTGTGTTTTCGCAGAAGATGAGACCCGGTTACTTATTTCAGAGGCACGAACTGCAGAGGACCTCAAGAAAATGGTAGAAATGCGAGCCGATGGTTTACCACTTGAATATGTTGTTGGATACGCAGAATTCTGTGGGTTGCGGATAGAAGTGGACCAAGGCGTTTTCGTGCCTCGTCAACGTACCGAGTTTCTTGTTCACCAGGCAGAAGCTCTGTCATGTTTTGGTGATATCGTCGTTGATCTATGTTGCGGGTCAGGTGCTGTGGGTGTAGCACTGGCAGCAGCTTTAGGACAAGTTGAATTGTACTCTGTTGACATTGACCCTGTCGCAGTACGATGTGCAAGCCGCAACGTAACAGATTTCGGTGGCCATGTTTTTGAAGGTGACTTGTATACAGCTCTGCCTCACTCGATTAAAGGCCATGTGAACACCCTAGTTGCGAACGTACCTTATGTTCCTACCAAGGCAATAAAGCTGCTCCCACAAGAGGCTCGCCTACATGAACCGAAGGGGGCGCTTGACGGAGGAGAGGATGGACTTGACATTCAGCGAAGAGTAGCAAAAGAAGCAATTCTCTGGCTAGCACCAGGAGGACATCTTTTAATAGAGACGAGCAAAATGCAGGCAACCCAGACCTTTGAAATCTTTGCTGGTGCTGGGCTTACCACGAAAGTGGCTAGAGACGAGGAACTAGACGCCACTGTCGTTATAGGATCGAATTCTGTTTTTTAGCATAAATCAGTACGTAGTCTTATTCACAAATGAAATGATAATTTCCTAGCAATATACAAATAAACAAAAAATCCTTATTCAATTAAAGGGCGCTATTGTTCAATAAACCCTAGATTTTCAAACGACTTTATTGTTATATTTTTGAGTACAGTGAAGTATCTTATATCGAAAATTAAACAACTATATTTTAACCCCGTCCTAAATTTAGAACGGGGTTATGCTTGTTTTAGGCTTTAAAATTAAATAACTTTATTGTCTTTTTACAGAACTTATTCGATATGCCGATGACTTTGTCATCGTATGTCAAACAAAACAACATACATACTCGTGAAAGTCGGAAGCTAGAACAAACTGAAAACCAAAGAAGGAAAAACATCGGAAAGCCATATGAGGGAAAACCTCACGTACGGTTTGATGAGGGGAAGCTGAAACGGAAAAGAGATGGCAGAGCCATCTCTAAAGAAAATATAATCTGTTTCAGTTTTCTACTCTACTATGTTTTTTACAAATATGTGTTTTAATTTTTTACAAACACATGCTTTAATCTTTTGCGGAATCGGGTGATTAGCATAATGGCAATCACACCGAAAATAATTTTCCCAATGTGCTGTCCAAGTACTGTGAATATATCTTGTAAGTTATCGCCTAACCAGTAACCGCCGATTAAGAAGAAAGATACCCAAAATAGGGCGCCTGAATAAATTGTAATGGCAAAACGGCGAAACGGTAAGTTGATAATTCCTGCAAAGTACCCTGTAAAGTGGCGGACACCTGGAATGAAAAAAGCGATAAAGATTAGAAAATATCCGTATTTATCAAACCACATTTTCGTTAAATCAATTTTTCGTTGTGTTAAAAATACATATTTCCCGTATTTCTGAATGAAAGGCATGCCAAGTTTATTTCCTAAAAAGTATTGGAATGTCATACCTACGCTTGTCCCAATAAAGGATAAAACAATTAAAATCGGTAAACTCAAATCACCTTGATGCGCTAAAAATCCTGCATAGGCTAATGTTGGCTCTCCTGGAAACGGAAAAGCGATATATTCTAACAGCAATCCAATAAGTACTACATAATACCCATATTGCTGAAATAATTCATAAATCCATTCCATATTGTGCTCTCCTTTTTACAGTATTACTCATGTACAATACCCACATTCTCTTTATATTTCTAGGTAGGATCGATCATACTTAATATAGCTCTTTACTAATTAGTAAAGAGCATCGAATCGTAAATGTTGCTATTAGAGAAAATCATAGCGATATAAAAATATATTAAATTGATCTTCCTTTGGTCCAAAATGAATTGCTTTTTCTTGTACACGTTTGAAGTTTTGCTTGTCATAAAATCCATAGTTGCATTCATTATCTGTATATAAATATAAGGAAGTCACATCTTCTTTTGTCATATATTGGAATAAATCGTTCATTAAAGTTTTCCCAACTCCAAGACCTCTAGATTCTTCGGATACGATGAATAATTGTATACAGCCTTGAAAATGATCTTCTTTTCCTTTAATTAGTTCTTTATATGTTTTTTGAACTTTTATAAATGCTTTTAAAAATTCTCTATTCTCTTTATTAGTCATGAATAGTTTAAGCGTGTTATAGGCAAAGCTAAAAGTATTATGAAATTTCTTTAAACGGTTTTTATCTTTTTCGGAATCGCCTAAAATGACACCGATAATTTTATTATCTTTTTCAGCTACCTTACTAAAGGAACTTCCTAAAATACAACTTTGTAGATAGAAGTTTAATAATGAATTTAAAAATTTTTTATCTGTAATGAATTCATTAAATCCAAATGCCTCACCAATTAAATGTTTTATAGGTTCATAGTCTTCCTTAACAAGAGCTCTATATTTTACTGTGTTCATAATTGTATACTCCCTTTATCAATGTAAATAACTTATTATATAAATAGTAAGGTCTCCTCTAAGGGGAGAGTCAATGGTAGTGAGAGAAAAAATATAAAGGAAGAGATTAAGGTGAAAAAATTATTTTCTATTGGAGAAGTTGCAAAAATAAAGGGTATAACGATAAAAGCATTAAGGTACTATCATAAAATGGGGATTCTTATTCCAAAACATATTGATGAATCAACTGGATATAGATATTATTCTATAGATCAATTCATTCACATTGATATTATAAAAAGCTGTAGAGAGTTAAACACCAGTATAGTAGAACTTCAAGAGATTTTTAAGGAATGTAATACGGATAAATTGCTGCAATTTTTACAATTAAAGAGAGAAGAAGCGGAAGAAAATATAAAGAAAATGAAAGAAGTAATCGAAACGATTGATTGTTTAAATGCGAAAGTAGGGAGTTCACAGGATATATTAAAGAATGATGAAATATCTATTCAGTTCTTTGAACAGCGTTATGTAATTGTAGCTCCTTGTAAAGAAGTGGGGAGTTTACAAGAGTTACTTTATTATTCCGATTTAGAGAAAATCATTCAAAATTATGAAGGGAAAATGTCAATGGAAATGGGGATTCTATACAATGTAAATGAAAAGTGGGATGTAGAACCAAAGTATGTTTTTAATAAGGTGCAAGATAATGTACATATGGAAGAGGAGCAAAATATAAAAATATTACCGGGCGGGAAATATTTAACATTAGCGTATAGTAAAGAGAATGAAGAGGAACGTAGAAATACCATGATTAAATATGTAAAAGAAAACAATATAGAAGTGGAGAGTTTTATTGAAGTGGAGTTAGTTAATGATGTTTTTAATACGGAGTCTTATAGTTGTCAACTTCAAAGTTTTATAGGGGATAGTGAGAATAAGAAGTTTTGATTTCATAATTTGATGTATGATACCCCGTAATTTACGGGGGTATCATACATGGTGGAGAGCTTATTATTTACGTGAAAAACCTTCTTCGTCAAGGTATTCCGCAGCTTCTGGATAAGAGTTGAATGTACCGTCTAAGTTTACGCCAGCGTAAACGTTCCACATGTCATCCTCAGATATAAGAGTAAGAATATGACCATCTTCGTTATGCCATTCTTCTTCTTTCGCAGGTTCTGCAGGAACTACTATTTCTTCTTGTGATAGTAGTTCAATGGATTGCTCAATTACTGAACGTAATTCCTCTGCTGAAAATTCACGAATGTTAATCATACCTTTGTCGTCCGTTTTGTAGCCTTTAATACCGCTTGCGTATACAAATCCGTTTCCGTTTGGATGTAAATGATATACAACGTTCTTTTTATCTAAACGACTTTCTTCAAAGTGAAAGTTTACGCGTTTTAATGATACGTTCTTTCTTTCTAATTCTGGGAAAGATTCAATAATCGATAATTTTTCTTCAAAAGTTAGCATAGTGCCTCCAAGTGTATAGTAAAAGATTTAATTTGTTCATTATAGCATAGTTGTAATTGTTTCCAAAGGTAAGGGAGAAACTTTTCATTGAATACGTTTACTTCACGAGACTGTAAAGAGTTTCTTATAAATACGCTAACGAATGAATCTTTTTGGGTGTACAATGGAACGTGGACTTTATATGAAGGTGGTTTTTTTATGATTCAAAAAATAGCAAAGGAATGTTTAGCAGGGTTTACTGTTGCGATTGTTGCTTTGCCGCTAGCAATTGCATTTGGTATTGCCGCGACGGGAACGTCTGAAGGGGCATTAGTTGGATTGTATGGCGCGATTTTTGCAGGCTTGTTTGCGGCGTTATTTGGCGGGACACCAGGACAAGTAACAGGTCCAACTGGGCCGATTACAGTTATTGCAACAGGCGTTATTGCAACTTACGGATTAGAAGCAAGTTTTATTGCATTTATGATGGCAGGGGTATTTCAAATTTTATTTGGTGTATGTAAGCTTGGTTCTTACGTTCGCTATATTCCGTACTCTGTAGTTTCAGGGTTTATGAATGGGATTGCACTTATCATTATTTTAGGTGAAATGAAGCACGTACAAAATAGTTTTCTACTCGTGTTATTAACGATTATTGTAATGATTGTTTCTGGAAAATGGATTAAGGCGATTCCATCAAGTTTAGTGGCATTAGTAGGTGTTACAGCACTATTGCCGTTATTTTCTTCTATGCTACAAGGACTTACAGTACACTTACCGGTTGTAGGAACTATTTCTTTAAATAAGGTAATTGAAAAGATAGGTACAATTCCGGAGGCGATGCCAGCTCTTCACGTACCGGCTTTAAGCGGATCGGGAATGTTGGAACTTGTATTGCCAGCTCTAAGTATTGCTTTACTAGGATCCATTGACTCATTATTAACGTCTGTCGTAATGGATAATGTGACAGGGACACGGCATAAAAGTAATAAAGAGCTAATCGGACAAGGTATTGGTAATATTGCGAGCGGTTTGTTCGGAGGATTAGCAGGAGCAGGGGCGACTGTTAGGTCTATTGTAAATATAAGAAGTGGCGGGAAAACGGCACTTTCAGCTTGTATGCATAGTGTCATATTATTTATTTTCATTATGGGACTCGGTTCGGTGGTACAATATATCCCACTTGCTGTATTATCAGGTATTTTAATTTTAACTGGTATAGGGATGTTTGATTGGGAAAGTATGAGGAAAGTGCACGTAGCCCCAAAGGGTGATGTTATTGTTATGTTCGTGACGATGTTTGTGACAGTGAAATTTGATTTAATGGTTGCTGTTGCGTTTGGTATTATTCTTTCTTTCATTATATATATGGTGAGATGTAAAGAACGGAAAGCTTCTATTATAAAAGAAAAAGAAGCGACGTACACGATTCAGGGATCACTTTCTTTCCTATCAGTAGATCGTATTTTTACTTCTTTACAAGATGTGAAGTCACCGGTTGTTTTACGTATGAAAGATGTACGTTATATGGATGTATCAGGAGCTATGGCGTTATTAAACTTTGTTGAGCAGTCAGATAAAGTAGGAGCGAGTGTGACGCTTGAAAATGTACATCCACATGTTGAAAAGACGATAGTTATGATGGCGAATGATGAGCAAAAAGAGAAACTACAGTTTTTAGAAGTTAAGGCAGTATAATAATAAGAACCTTCACACGAGTTGTGTTGTAGAGTGTGGGGGTTCTTATTATTTATATATGTGTTGCTTATGTGGAGAATCCTTATGTCTGGATTTTGTAATCTGCTGAGCATCAATTAGATCATCTAACTTCAAATTATATTTAGGATTTGAGAAATGGCTATCTTCACAAATTAATTGTGTACGGTTAACGAAATTATAAACTTAAGATGATTGAATAAGTCACATTTCGTCTGTTTTTTCAGATTTCTCCATTTCCTCTTGGAAATGGAATTTTAAGAATTATTTTACTTAATTTAGCGTGTTGCAAACAATCCTCTTACTGACAAGAGCTACAGTATATTACAGGTTTATCTTGAATAAGTAAAAGTAGTAAATTTAAGGGAAAATAGGATGGAAATAATCTTGTTTTGTGCATATTATATTTGGAACGAGAGTATTCAATATATAAGAAATTTGGTATGATAACTAAATGAAATAGAGTGAAGTTTCTTTAGATTAAGCAAGAATACTGACTTGATATTTATTTAGATCATATTTGAAAGAAAAGAGATAGAAGATGAATAAAAAGTTTGTAAAAGGCGCTGCAATTTTAACCATTACAACGTTCCTATCGAAAGTGGTGGGGAGTTTTTTTCAAATTCCATTGCAAAATATAGCGGGAGATGAAGTACTTGGGATTTTTCGCCTCGTTTTTCCTGTATATATGATAGCCTTAACTTTATCAGTAGCGGGGGTTCCGCTAGCAATATCCCAGCTAATTGCTGAACTTCATGAAAAAAATGATCGGGACGGAATTGCTAAATTGTTTACGTCCGCATCTATTATCGGTGTTATATGTGGGATATTCGGATTTTTAATTATTATCATTGGATCGAGTAGCATTGCAAATATGCTTGGTGGACAAGAGACGAGGCTACCATTAATTATTACCTCATTTGCCTTGTTAATCGCACCATACATGGCAGTGTATCGTGGATATTTCCAAGGATTTGGAGATATGATACCTACGGGCGTATCACAAGTAATTGAGCAGTTGATTCGCGTCTTCTTTATGCTAACGATTGCTTATGTATTTGTATATTTGAATAAAAGTAGTGATATCATAACAGGTGGAGCAATGATTGGTTCTTGCTTTGGCGTTATTACGTCACTTATATATTTACGAGTAAAATATGTGAGAAGCACGTATCGTTATAAGAGTAAAACGTATTCGTTACAAGACTTTAAGAAAAACGCGAAAAAAATACTCCGTGTTTCAATTCCCATTGCCATTGGAGCGTTATCTATGCCGGTTTTAAATTTAGTTGATTCCGTAACAATTCCACATGTACTACATGAATCTTCTGCAACTATTCAAGAGCAATTCGGTATATATAGCCGTGGTTTTGCATTTACGCAATTAATTGTTGTACTTGCAAGCGCAATGGTATTTCCATTAATTCCATTATTAACAGCTGCTTTAACAAAAAAAGATATAGCTTTAGCTAAATTGACAGTAAAGCGCACAAATGAGTTTGCGCATGTTTTAACAATGCCGCTAACGATATGGCTTATGGCGCTCGCAGTACCGCTTAATGTTGGATTATTTACAGACACAAAAGGAAGTGGCATGCTAGCCATTTTAATTGGTAGTTCGTATTTCACATCACTTACGGTATTATCAATAGGAATTTTGCAAGGGATTAAGCGTTCAATGCAAGCAGCATGGATTATCATTGGTGCGAGTTTCGTAAAAATTATTTTAAATATAACGCTAGTAAAACAAGTTGGTATAAATGGAGCAGCGTATAGTACTCTAATCATATATATACTGATTTGTATTGCGAATTACATTTATATTAGAAAAGACCTTTCCTATCCAATACATATAGGGAAATTTATAGCGGTGATTGTAGTATCTAGTATTTTAGGGGCAGCATTATACTTTGTGTCTACACTTATCAATGTGACAGATTCTAGACTTTTTGCAATGATATATAGTGCTGTAGCGCTAGGAATAGCTTCCTTGTTATATGGCGTATGTGCGTTGAAATTAAACTGGATATCGAAAGAACAAATTCCGTTTTTACGTAAATAAATTCGATTATTATAGAAAATGAACAGCGTTATAAATAAGTATGGTTTGTTATATGTTTTTAAAAGAATTCAATTTGAAGTTATCAAACCTTTCTCGGTAAGGAATTAATAGCAATTTGTTTAATTACAAAAGAGCTGATTGTGAAACGTTGGAGGAGGCTAAGAGTGCGGTTAGTTTTATCAGGATATTATGGTTTTTATAATGTTGGGGACGAAGCAATTTTACATTCAATTATTAAAGCGCTGCATGAAGAGGATCCTACTCTTGAGCTTGTTGTACTTTCTAATGACCCCGACTATACAAGGGAAATGTACGGTGTAGAGGCGGTAAATCGTTGGGATATAGGAGCGGTTTACCGAGAAATAAAGAAAAGTAATGGTTTAATTAGTGGAGGCGGTAGCCTCTTGCAAGATAAGACGAGTATAAGAAGTATTCTATATTATACAGGTATTATGCGGTTGGCTCTTTTGTTGAAAAAGCCGTATTATATTTATGCCCAAGGAATCGGGCCTATTACGAAGAAGCAAAATCGTTTATTGGTGAAATGGCATATATCAAAGGCTGAGTATATATCAGTGCGTGATGAAGACTCTTTTTTGTACTTAAAAGAAATTGGTATTAAGAAAGACATCGAACTTGTTCCAGATCCAGTATTAGCTTGTATGCCAGAAAAAAAGAAGACCAATTGGCTGCAAAAACATTCTTTACAAGGGAAAATTGTTGCGGTTAGTGTACGGTACTGGGATGCAAAAGAAAATTATATGAAGAAGTTAGCAGGCACGCTAAAAAGACTTAAGCAAGAGGGATATCATATTTTATTTGTACCGATGCATGGTCCATTTGATCAAAATGCATCAAGGGAAATCATTAATTTGATGGGAGAAGAAGCACACATGCTCCCTTATAAAATGGATATTCATGAAAAAATCTCTATTTTATCAGAATGCTCCTTGCTAATCGGAATGAGGCTCCATGCTCTTATATTAGCGGCAGTTGCTAATACTCCTATGATTGGCATTTCATATGATCCAAAGATCGATTCGTTTGTACAACAAGTAAACCAACCAAGTATTGGGAGTGTAGATGGAGGCTGGACGCCGGGGACACTATATAGCATGGCAATCAACCAAATAGAACAAAAAGAATATATGCAAGAAACTTTAGGGCAAAGGGTAGAGGAATTACGAGAACAAATTTCAAGAGCATCCAAACATATTATTAGTGACTTACATGCAAAAGAGTCTATAAAAAGAGGGATGTAATCTTATTTTTAGAGAGGTAGAGGGGAATTTCCTAGCTCTTTCTCCTTTTTGTAGTTGAAGGTACAAGTGAAATAATAACAATGTCGAAACCCATAATAGTTTAATTTATCCCGCATTAACGGGCAGTAAGACTCCCACCTCAAAATTTGGCGGATGCGAGGAAGTTAGGTGGGAGATCAACTGCCCGTAAAAGCCCGATTGGTTCAACTAATAATCAGTGGGGGATGGACAAAACCCCCACTGATTAAAGTTTCACTTTATTATTTCCCACAAATAGCGGAATAAATAAAGAAGAAGCCTCTTGTAAATTGGTTACAAGAGGCTTCTTTTATTTCTTAAACTTAAACATTTCACCACTCAAATTCGAATCACTATACACAAACAATACCATGTTAATATTGTTGTCTTTAATGTATTGATATACATCCTTTTCGTGATAGTGACGGAGGTCGAGGATGGATGTGTGTTTAAAGCTTTGTGCTAAGTGAGGCACGATTGCGTTTGCGAATGAATCTTTTAGGACTAAAGCTCGTACATCATTTGGCACATTGTTATTTTCGATGACGATTTCTGGATAGTCGTTCGTGTAATAACCTGCGTATGATGTTGTATCGTTTTGTTTTTCTACGCCATATAGTTCATCCAATGTGCGATATACAGTGCCGTTTACATCTTTTGCGGTTACGCTTGTGAAGTTGAAACCGTCTTTCGGTGTGTAGTAGCATAGTTTTTCACCAGTCGCATCGATCAGTTGGTATAGCTGGTTGTTAAAGCTTCCGACTAGATGTGTATTTGGAGCGCACGTACGAGTGTAATCTTCTTTTTTTATTTCTTTTCCTTTATATATAGAAGATTGTTGCCCGATTGTGTTCATTATATATTGATAGCCTAAGAAGGCACCATCCATATTCCAGTGATGGTCTGTTTTGAAGTACATACTTTGTATTTCTTCATTTGTATAGTTTTGCTTAAAATAATCCATGAGTTTAATTGGCTTTACGTCCGCTGGAAGTTTATTTAGAAAATAATTTAAATTTTCCTGTGCATATGTGTGAATATAAGAAGGTAATTTAAATGATAATGCATTCGTTTTGGACGGTGGTAAAGCAAAGTAAAACTCAATATTTTGTTCTTTTAAAAACTGAGATAAGTCTTTTACAGCTGGCATAGCTTGGTCAATCTCATTATATTTTGTAGTCCAAGCTGGGTTTTTTAGAAGCCATTTATCATCAGTTAGAATAATATCGTTAATGAGAGACTTGCCCATTTTAATTTGGGTAAGTGTATAGTTTTTAATGAGATCATCTCTTCCGATTAATTGATCGTTTGTATATGTCTCAAAGTCTTTAAAGAAGCTGCCTTTTGCGAGGGCTTCTTTTGTAAGAGCTGGTTTTTGAGCGAGCGGACGATTTTCAACAGGCGAGATTGCTCGGTCAGTTTTGAGAAGCGATAATATGCCAAATGAAAAGATAATGGTGAGAAAACCGATAAATAGGACGATGTTCCCCAATTTTTTCATAATAACTTTTCCTTCCTACATAAGTTAAAACCTGAAGTAAATAAATGGATTATACGTCGAATTAATTAAATACATAATCGAAATCATAAATAATGTGAGTAATAATATAGGACGTACAATTTGCATCGTGAACATATACGTTTTGGGCGCAAGTTCTAATATGTTTTTAACACGTTTCAAAATTGGTGTCGCTGCGATAAAGGCAATGATAAATACGATAATGTATTCATGTATATATAGCATTGTGTTGTCATCAATGAAAGATTGTCGCTGCATGCCAAACATCGCTTTTAAATATTGGAACGAGTAAGCGAAATTATCAGCTCGGAAGAAGACCCAACCGATCATAACGATGATTAGTACATATGCGTGTTGCAGCGGTTTCCATAGCTTATTTAATATTTTCTCAAATCCAGCTTTTTCAATTGAGATAATAAAGCCGTAATATAAGCCCCAGGCGATAAATGTCCAGCTTGCTCCGTGCCATAAACCGGTTAATCCCCATACGATGAAGAGGTTACGGTAATTTGCTAGTTTTGAAACACGGTTTCCGCCGAGCGGAATGTATATATAGTCGCGGAACCAAGAACCTAATGTAATGTGCCATCTTCTCCAAAATTCTGAAATGGATTTCGAGATGTACGGATAATTGAAGTTTTTCGGGAAATCAAATCCGAACATTTTTCCAAGTCCAATTGCCATATCAGAGTACCCTGAGAAATCGAAATAGATTTGAAGAGTATAGGCGATAATACCAATCCAAGCCGTTCCAACGCTTATTTCAGACGGTGGTAAGGCGAAGATTTTATCTGCTACAAATCCAACTTGGTTGGCAATTAATATTTTTTTCGCTAATCCTAAAACGAAAATTTGGATACCTTCTGTAAATCGTTCAAAAGAATGGATGCGCGTTTTAATTTGTTCAGCAACGATATTGTAACGAACGATTGGTCCAGCAATGAGCTGCGGGAAAATTGATATATATAACGCTAAGTTAAGTGGATTCTTTTGAACATCACCATCTTTACGGTATATGTCAATAACATAGGACATCGCTTGGAACGTATAGAATGAAATTCCAATCGGTAGTGGAATAGGTTCCACATGAATAGATAAATGCAAAGTTTGATTCAAAATGTCTGTGAAAAAGGAAATATATTTAAAATAAGAAAGTAATAAAATATTTCCGACCACAGCCATAATTAAAAATGTGACTTTCATATTTTTTCGTTTATCATAATGATGCACGAGTAGGCCGAAGCAGTAGTTTAATAGAATAGAAAAGAGCATTAAGAGGACGAATCGTGGTTCTCCCCATGCATAGAAAATTAAACTAAATGCAAGTAATACGAAATTACGTAGCTCGGCACGCACTATAAAATAGAAAAATAATACGAGAGGTAAAAAGATAAATAAGAAAATAGAACTACTAAATACCAAAGGACTCTCCTCACTTTTTTCAAAAATACATTTCGTGCAAAAAACCGACATTCCTATTATATATTTTTTTATATAAAAGCGCCTTTATTATTTTGGCATATTAATAATTCGATTAAGATGATTATTATATATAATGGAAGAAAAGAGGGACGGAATCCTTTTGACACTCATTATTTGGATAAGATAAGATGAGTAAGGTGTGATTTGTTTAGAAGGGAAGAGATGGTGTGTTATTTAACTCGTTTGAGTTTATTTTTTTATTTTTACCGATAGCATTTCTTTTATATTTTCTATTAAATAAATTTGGACATGCTACATTAGCGAAAGCTTGGCTTGTTGCGGCCTCTTTATTTTTCTATAGTTATTGGAATGTGAAATATTTACCGCTTATGTTAGTGTCGCTCATTGTGAACTACTTTATCGGAATGAGGCTTGTGAAGAGTAAGAGTAAATTTCTTTTAATAGTAGGGTTAATATTTAATATTGGGATGCTTAGTTATTTCAAGTATTATGATTTCTTCTTACAAAATGTTAATGCATTAATTGGAACTCATTTTACATTATTATCATTAACGTTACCGCTTGCGATTAGTTTCTATACGTTTCAAAAGATAGCATTTTTAGTAGATACGTATCGTGGGGAAACGAAGGCATGTCATTTTCTTGATTACGCATTGTTTGTAACTTTTTTCCCACAGCTTATTGCAGGGCCGATTGTACATCATGCGCAAATTATGCCGCAGTTTGCTGATGATAATAAAAAGCGTTGGCAATCGAAGTATATCGTTCTTGGGATTTTCGTATTTGCAATTGGTATTTTCAAAAAAGTAGGTATTGCAGATGTATTATCACCCCTTGTACGTGAAGGGTTTGATGTGCAGCAATCATTAACATTTGTCGAAGCGTGGCTTTCGTCGTTAGCGTTTACGTTCCAATTATATTTTGATTTTAGTGGATATAGTGATATGGCAATTGGAATCGCCTTAATGTTCAATATTAAATTACCTCAAAACTTTAATTCACCATATAAAGCAGTGAATATACAAGATTTTTGGCATCGTTGGCATATGACGCTTAGCCAGTTTTTAACGAGGTATGTATATATTTCTCTAGGAGGAAATCGAAAAGGGATTACACGTACATACGTGAATATTATGATTGTATTTTTAATAAGTGGACTTTGGCATGGAGCTGGCTGGACATTTATTTTTTGGGGATTCCTGCACGGCGCGGCTTCTGTTATTCATCGCTTATGGAGTAAAGCGGGAGGACGCATGCCAGCCTTTGCTGGTTGGCTCGTTACGTTTTTCTTCATTAATATAACGTGGGTATTCTTTAGGGCAACATCTATGCATGATGCGGTGAAAGTGTTAAAAGGAATGTTCGGATTAAATGGATTCGAATTAGCAAATAGCGTATTCCCAGCATTTATAATAGAGAAGTTGCAATTTTTAAAAGAGTACGGTGTATCATTTACAGAAGGGTACCATGTATCTTTATTAGATCCGAAAATGGTAGCGTACATTTTTGGGGCGTTATGTATTAGTTTCTTCTTGAAAAATTCGATTCAGTTAAAAGATTCATTCCGTCCGAATGTATGGACCGCTTTATTTACTGCAATATTACTCGTATATAGCGTGTTACATTTAACGAGTATTAGTGAGTTTTTATACTTTAATTTCTAGGTGGAGAATATGAAAAACAAACAGTGGCTTATTTTCGTTTTTGTATGTGTTTTTGTTCCTCTTGTAGGTGTTGGGATATTTAATAGCTATATAGATTCACTTTGGTTATTCCCGCATAAAAATAAGTGGAATGATGTTCAGTTTGGGTTTAACGAGAGACAGCAGAAAACGAATTATATAACATACCGTCCGTTTACATATGATGGAGTTATACTTGGAAGTAGTAGAACGACTTTTGTTAACGAGAATGACTTCACCGGGTTAAACGCATTTAATTATGCGGTGAGTAGTACAGACCCGCGTGAATATGATGCGTATATTGAATATGCGAAAGAACAAAAAGGCAGTGAATTATCGTCAATTGTACTCGGTTTAGATTTTCTTGGAACGAACAAAAATAGAGAAATCGGCTTTGATAAACCAGAAGTGTATATTAATCAGGCGCAAAGTTTATTGTACCCGATTAAATCGTATGTGAGTATGGACGGGATTACCTATTCAAAGAATACAATTGAAAACTCTATCCATCATAATACGGCTATTGACCGGTACAATCGAGAGAATGTAAAGTCAATGCGTGATTATACGAAAGAAGAACGCGATGCACAAATAGCAGCGCAAATAGATAAATTTAGTAGAGAGATTTACGGCGGGAATTATGAGTATCAAAATATGAAAGAAATATTAGGAACAGTAAAGGCTCATAATCCGAATACGAAGTTTTATATTTTTACAACGCCTGTTTCAGAGCCTCTGTTCCGTACGATGATTCAGTCAGGGCGATGGGAAGATTATAAAAGATGGCTTCATGACGCTGTAGATGTATTTGGAGAAGTTCATCATTTCATGTATCTCAATTCCGTTACAAAGAATTTAGACAATTATATGGATGGGCATCATTTCAGACCGGAAGTCGGGCAGATGATCGCGCATAAAGTTGTGAATGAAGAGGATAGCAATGTCCCGAAAGACTTCGGTATTGTGATTACGAAGGATAATATAGATGAGGTGTTAGAGCAGATTCATGCATCTTTTCAATAGAAAGAATTAGTACTTTGAATACTAGAGGCGGTAAGGGAATGGTAGGACAAAAAAACGCTTAGAGAATTATTTCTCTAAGCGTTTTTTATTCAGTTATTCCGCCTTTAAATCAACAATTACGTAAGCGAGTATAACAACGAAGAAAATACTAACGGATGGCGCGGTTAATACGTGCCCGGACATAAAGCCGATTCCAAGTGATAGTATAATGGTGCTAGCTGATAGCATATATTTCACAGTTAATATTTTCTTAAAGTTTGCGATGATGCGCAGTAACAATTTAATACCGAAGTAAAGGAATGGTAGGAAGTAAATAAGAGAACCGATGATTCCGAATGCAAAGAATAGATCATGGAAGTCCATTTCGATTAATTTAATTTTATCCGTATAGTTACCAGCGTAGCCCATTCCGAATAATTTTTGTGATAGTGGTGCGTCTTTATAGTATTGTTTGTATACTTTTAAAAACTTATCGCGATCACTGTAAATTAAACTTTTCACTTCAGAGTCTGTTAGCTCACCTTGTGCATGTTTTTTTGCTTCGTCTGGATCTTTTTTAATTACTTTTCCTTCTTTTCTTTCTTTTTCTTCTTGAACTGATTTTTTGTATTCATACATTTGTAAATGGATGCCCATATTTTTTGCGATAGGAGTATACGGTGTAAGTGCAATTAAGCCTCCTAGTACAATAGCAGCAACAACTGTGTTTACAAGATATGTGAATCCTTTTCCTTCTTTTTTGCGATGAATCATATATTCAATGAATGAGAATAAAAGTGCAATACCAAGTGTAAGAACAATTGCACCGTATCCTACTTTCGTTCCGACCATAATACTTGCATACATCGCGAGTAAAGTTGGAATCCAGTAATAGACTTTCGAGAAAGAAGTTGTTTTGTGAATCGAATATAAGACAACGATTGGGAACATAATTGCAAAAATAGCACTTAAATCATTTCCAGCAAAGAACCATCCTCTTGAACCGATCTTTGAGTGAGGATAGCTTGGGAAATCTGTACCAGTTTGCATTGCAACAATCAGTGTGATACTTAAAATTAAAGTTGCATATAAGAAATATGTAATGATTTTATGAAACGCGTATTCATTATTTTTTAACTCTTTAAAGACGATGATGTATCCAAACAGTAACACAATTGGATATATGCTCTTTAAAATAAATTTCACTTCTTCGCCAAATGAAACTGGAGATTTGACCATCATATTATTTACAAGGCCAATTGCTAGTACGACCCCAAGTAGACATAAATAGAGAATGTACTTTTTCGCTCCATTTTGTTTTCTATGAAGAAGTAGATACCCTAATGCGAGAAGCATAAAGGCGAAACGGACTACGATTCCAACTGTTGCACTCATGTGTAATACATAGATTGAAAAAGATGTTAATAAATCTAAAATTGGTTGAAACACAATGAATAGCAATAGGAAATGCGGGAAGTAGTTATCCGTTTGTTTCAACTTAGTAACCATATGTTCCTCCATTTCTTCATTCCTTTATTTCAATACCCAAGAGATGGGGATAAAAGCCTTATTTACATAGTAAGGCGAATGAATTTCCATATTTGTTTTTGTAACAAACTTAAGAATACACCATTTCATTACAATGGTAAATAGATGAAAAGCATCGATAAACCGACTTTAATTTCTATATTTTTTAACGAAATTGTATGTTTTATACGGAGTTATATACAAATTACGAGAATATTAGACAGAAAATTAAGAAAAAAGAAGGGTTTTTGACATGCTTTCTATAATTATAGAAGTATAATCTTTATGTGGAAAAGAGGGGTATATATAATGGAAGTAACAAGTAAAACAGAATCTGTTGTTGTGAAATATGAAGGGCGCGTAGCAACGGTTATGGTCAATCGTCCAGAGGTTTTAAATGCATTAGATGAACCAACGTTAAAAGAGTTGTTACAAAAGTTGAAAGAAGTAGCGGCAAGTTCTGCTCATGTTGTTGTGTTATGCGGAAATGGCCGTGGTTTTTCTGCGGGTGGAGATATTAAATCCATGCTTTCAAGTAATGATGAAAGCAAGTTTGAAGGCATTATGAATACAATTTCTGAAATTGTTGTGACGTTATATACGATGCCAAAGCTTGTTATTAGTGCGATTCATGGGCCGACTGCAGGACTGGGGCTAAGCATTGCGTTAACAGCTGATTATGTAATGGCAGATGTATCGTCAGTTATTGCGATGAACTTTATTGGAATCGCTTTAGTTCCAGATGGTGGTGGCCATTTCTTCCTTCAAAAGCGCGTCGGTGAAAATATGACGAAGCAAATTATTTGGGAAGGGAAGAAGTTATCGGCAAAAGAAGCATTAGATATCGGTTTAATTGATGAAGTAATCGGTGAGGATTTCCAAACGGCTGTGAAGCAAAAAATTAATGAGTGGTTACAAAAACCTATCAAGGCGATGATTCAAACAAAGCAAATTTTATGTGAAGTAAATCGCTCTAATTTAGAACAAACGCTGCAACTTGAAAAGCGTGGTCAATATGCGATGAGACAAACAGCGGATCATAAAGAGGGTATTGCTGCTTTTCTAGAAAAACGTTTACCGGTGTTTAAAGGGGAATAAAGTAAAGAACGTGCTAACACATTTTAGTATAATTGTGTTAGCACTTTTTTTAGGAGGAATAAATGAAGAAAATTATCGGTGCTATCGCTATTATTTTACTTACATATTATGCTTTGCATAGTACGCCATCTCTTGCGGTACGGACTGCATTATTCTTTGAGGGACATCCAATTGTTGCTTTCTCTAGTGAAGTGACGAAAGAACGGGATGTGAAAAAAGAGGCGATTCCTGCTGAGTATGCGACTTTATATAGTGATAAGGAAGAGGAGCCAGAGAATTACTTCTTTCCAACAGTAAGAGCACATGGATCAGGAATTGATATGTTAAGTGCTTGTGTGAAAAAAGATTGGTTTTTCTATAAAGCAGAGCTCGGGTGTTATTAAAAATAGGAGGATAAGTGATGTCAACTTATAACAAGTTAGTAAGGGATCGTGTCCCAGAGAAAATTTTAATGTCTGGAAAAACATATACAGCGCAAAAATTAACAGGACAAGCTTACATACAAGCGTTAGCGAAAATTGGTACGGAAGAAATTCGTGAATTTGCTTCAATGAAAGAGCGTGAGCATGCATTAGATTCTCTTGCGGATGCACTTGAAGTTATTATTTCATTAGCGCGTGCAGAAGGTGCAACAATTGAAGATATAGAACGTCTTCGTAAGCAGAAAGAAGAAGAACGAGGCGGCTTTACAAGAGGGATTTACTTGATGGACGTTTCGGAAGAGTAGTTTCATAGAAAAAGCACAGCTTACTTAGTGGCGCTGTGCTTTTTTGCTGCAAGTAGGCTAATGATTAAGAAGATAACTGTTAATGTCCAGCCGATTGTAATAGAAGTAGTAGTGTGGACGACATAAGAAACTTGTAAACAAATTAATGAGGATAAAAACCAAATGAGTGCAACATGTACATGTTTTTTCGTTACGGTCATTTTTGCTAGCTCCTTTTCACGTACTAAACTAAATTTTACTATAATTTAGAAAATTAAACTATATTAGTAGAGGTTTCATAGCAAATTTTGTATACTGAATAGTAGAGAAAATGAGGAGGAAAACGACAATGGCACATCATGCAAAAGAAACGATGGAATTAATTAAAGAGCTTGTCTCTATTCCGAGTCCATCTGGAAACACGACGGAAATTATTAATTTCATTGAAAACTATGTGAGTGAGTGGAATGTAGAGACGAAGCGTAATAATAAAGGCGCTCTTATTTTAACGGTAAAAGGGAAGAATGATGAGCAGCATCGTTTATTAACTGCTCATGTTGATACGTTAGGTGCGATGGTGAAAGAAATAAAGCCTGACGGTCGTCTTCGTTTATCTATGATTGGCGGATTTCGCTGGAACTCTGTAGAAGGGGAATATTGCGAAATTGAAACGTCAAGCGGTAAGACGTATACAGGAACGATCTTAATGCATCAAACTTCTGTCCATGTATATAAAGATGCAGGCGAAGCGAAGCGCGATGAGAAAAATATTGAAGTTCGTATTGATGAGCGTGTATTTTCAGCAGATGAAGTACGTGAGTTAGGAATTGAAGTAGGAGACTTCGTTTCATTTGATCCGCGCGTTCAAATTACAGAGAGTGGATACATAAAATCACGTCATTTGGATGATAAAGTAAGTGTAGCAATTTTATTAAAATTAATTAAAAGATTGCAGGATGAGAATGTAACATTGCCATATACAACACATTTCTTAATTTCTAATAATGAAGAAATCGGATACGGTGGAAACTCTAACATTCCAGAGGAAACTGTAGAATATTTAGCAGTTGATATGGGGGCGTTAGGTGATGGACAAGCATCTGATGAATATACAGTATCTATTTGTGCGAAAGATTCTAGTGGTCCATACCATTACGCTTTACGCAAACATTTAGTGGAACTGGCGAAAGCGAATGCTATTGAATATAAAGTGGATATTTATCCATACTACGGATCAGACGCATCAGCTGCGATTCGCGCCGGATTTGATGTGAAGCATGCGTTAATTGGAGCTGGTATTGACTCTTCTCATGCATTTGAGCGTACGCATGAAAGCTCGATTGCACATACAGAAGCGCTTGTTTATGCATATGTATTATCAGAGATGATAGTAGAATAGTGAGAGAGGGTGGTTGATTCTATGAATCAACCACTTTTTTGTGCATAAAAAATAATTTAATTGCATTTTATTGTACAATATTAAGAAAGTAGGTTTACTACAGAATTCTAGTATTATAGAATGATAGAGGTGCGCTAATTTTTTTTTTTTTTTTTGTTTTATCCATAATTTGTATATTAAGATTACGCGTTTTAAAGGTTGATTTTCGAGAGGAGTATTATTATTTATGAAGTATCGTGCAGTCGCGGCAGGTATTTTAGCCGCAAGTTTATTATCGTCTCCATTAAGTAGTTTCGCAGCAGAGAAAAAATTTACAGATGTTCCAGATTGGGCGCAAAGTTCATTAGACTATTTAGTTAGTAAAAATGCGCTTGATGGAAAACCAGATGGTACATTCGCTCCATTTGAAGCGGTAGATAAAGGATCAGCTGCAAAGTTATTAGCGATCGTTCTTGGTTTACCAATTGATCCAAAAGCGAAACCATCTTTTAAAGATTCACAAAATCATTGGGCAGCACCATATATTGCTGCAGTAGAAAAAGCAGGTGTAGTTAGTGGAGATGGTACTGGGAAATTCAATCCATCAAGCCCAATTAACCGTGCATCTATGGCAGCTATGCTTGTACAAGCATATTCATTAGATAAGAAAATTATTGGAGAACTTCCAACACAATTTAAAGATTTGGAAAATCATTGGGGTAAGGAAAAAGCTAATATTTTAGTAGCTTTAGAGATTTCAAAGGGTACAGGAAATGGCTGGAATCCTGACGGTACTGTAAGTCGTGCCGAAGCAGCTCAGTTTATCGCAATGGCAGATAAAAATAAAACAAATACATCGAAAAGAATGTATATGAATAGAAACTTTATTACATATCATCAAGCATCATTAGCATCTGGTATTACTGACGTTCAACATCAACCGCAAATGATTGAAGTGAAAGAGCAAAGAGCGGATGGATGGATGAAGATTGCAACAAGTAAAGGTGACAAGTGGACACCTTTAACAGAGAAAACAGATGTTATTAATGAAGGGTTTACTGCGTATGCAGAAGCTTCACATCAGTCTAAAGTGCTAGGTACATATGGTGCACAAAAAGTAACTGTTATTGAAGAGAATGGTAGCTGGATTCGTATCCGTGTGGGCGCTGGTTTCCAATGGGTTGATAAAAATCAATTAAACCCAGTGAAACAAGGTAATTTCTTAGAAGGTAAGGCAATTATTATTGATCCAGGTCATGGTGGAGTGGATCCTGGGCATGCTGGTGTAAACATGGATGAAAGTGCTATTGTACTAGATACATCTTTACGCGTGCAAAAATTATTTGAACAAAAGACTCCATTCACTGTTTTATTAACACGTAATAATGATACAAGACCAGGAAATACTGCTAGTGATTCTTTAAAGAAACGTGTAGAATTTGCGCAAGAAAATAACGGTGATGTTTTCGTAAGTATCCATGCAAATGGCTTCAATAACCAAGTAGAAGGAACGGAAACATACTACTATAGATCAGCACCAAATCCAAACTCAGAAGAAAGCCGTGTACTAGCAGAAAAAGTACAAAAACGTCTAGTGAACGCACTTCAATCAAATGATAGAGGTGTAAAAACAGATGACTTCTATGTAGTTAAATATAATACAATGCCTGCAATTTTAACTGAATTAGGTTTCATCGATGCGAAAGACGAAGGTGAAAAACTATCTTCAGAAAAATGGAGACAACGCGCAGCAGAAGCAATTTATGCTGGTATTCTAGATTACTATGAATGGCAAGGTAAAGACGTATCTTCTTACCGTTAATAATAGAGATAACTTTAGAATGTAAATATGGAAGAGATTGCCGAGAGGCAGTCTCTTTTAATTTATCCCGCTATTTGCGGGCAGTAAGACTCCCACCTCAAGGAATGGATAGGACATGGTCCGATGAGTAGGTGAGAGATGACTGGCGGTTAGGCAGAATCCTAAAGGTTCTTCTTGTTAAAGATTTGCTACGAGGTAACAGAATAAGTTTGTCTAGAAGGTAAATGGGGTAGTTCAATAAATGAATTATAAAAGTTTCTCTTTATTTCGAGCATATGATATCATTTAATTTTATCCCGCTATTTGCGAGCAGTAAGATTCCCACCCAGAAATTAGACGAACACGAGGAAGTTAGGTGGGAGATCAACTGCCCGTAAAAGCCCGATTGGTGAGGGCTAACTATCAGTGGGGGATAAGGCTTCCCACTGATAAAAGTTTCACTTTACGTGAAAAAGCATTTGAGTAATTGTGATAATAACAATTTTAAACGATAAAGGATGATAATAGATTGAGTAATCATAGTAAAACACCTGCATGTATATATACGTATGCATTCCGTGAGGATGAGCGTTCTTTATGCTACTTGGAAATGCGCTCATTATTTGGAATGGAGTCCCACGTTAACATTTTGAAAAGTGATGTCAAAATTGATCCAAGCAGAAGCCCGTTTATTAAAGAGCGAATTGAAGTTATGTATGAAGGAGACGACTTAGAAAGCATCTTGAAACAAGTGGAACAAATTGACTTGGCGGGAGCAACGTTCAAAGTTATCTTCGTTAAAATTAATGACCTTGTTGGAGAGAATAAAATTGAATATGGAGAAAGACGTCTCATTGAGCGAGACCTTGGTATGCATATTGAGGGAGAAGCAGACGTTCGTAATCCAGAGCGTGTATTCGGAATTGTTCCCCTTGGAGGGCGCTGGTACTTCGGACACTATATGGAAAGTGAAGCCGTTTGGTACCATCACATAAAAAAACCGCATAGTTATTCGACATCACTGAGCACACGTGTTGCTAGAGCTGTCGCAAATATCGCTGTACCAAATCCAGAGGGAGTACGAGCAATTGACCCGTGCTGCGGCATTGGAACGGTAGTAGTAGAAGCACTTTCTATGGGGATTAATATCGTCGGTAGAGATATTAATCCACTTGTGGTTCTTGGAACGAGAAAAAATATCGCACATTTCGGGTTTGAAGGAACAGTAACAAAAGGCCCAATTGAAGAAATTACTGAGAGCTACGACGTCGCAATTATCGACATGCCGTACGACCTATTTACGCACGCAACACCAGAAGATCAACTCTCAATTCTCTCAAGTGCGCGCCGTATCGCAAAAAAAGTAGTCGTTGTAACGATGGAAACAATGGACGACATGATTCATGAAGCCGGATTCGAAATCACAGATCGTGGCGTCGCAAAAAAAGGAACATTCTCTAGACAAATTCTTATTTGTGAATAGGAAAGGTCACCCGATCGTTATATTTAGGTCATAGATGTTAAACTCAATAAAATCAAAGGTAGGAACATATTTGATATGTACAAAATGTTCCTGCCTTTTTATTATGGAGTACCGCTACACATCCATCAACTATTCGGAATGGCTGTATAAGAATAGATTCCATTAGGAATCTATATACCTCTTTCAAATAGATGCAATCATTGCATCAGAACCATGGAGATGTGTGGTAACCCACACTAATTAACAACCAGCATCATTTTGCGGAAAATGTCGAAAATATAAGAATTATGTAATTTTTTGTTGATTCATCAAATTTTTAATGTTATACTCATAACAACAAAGAAAGAGTGAACAAAAACCCTTAGCGATTAAGTTTTCTGAATTTTTAGTCTTGTTTGTTGGTTTACTCCATTAGATTCATAAGTTTGAGTATTGCTTTTCCGCTCTTTCTTTGTTTTACCCTATAAAAGAAAACAACCTGTTTTTATACAAGTTGTTTTCTTTTTTGTTTTAGGGGTCACCTTACATGCCCCTCATCGCCAAAATGTTTTAAACAAACGTTTGTTTGAATTTTTCTACAATTTCTTTCTCCATTGTATAAGTTAAAAAGAGATAAGAATACTTTTATGGCCATTATTTCAGCGTTCAAAAAAACAAACGTAACCAATGAATTACATTAATAAGCCAATTTCTTTAACGTACAGGAACTTGTTTTTTTTGATGGAGAGGATTCTTACCTAAAAAGCTAATTATGAAAGTACAACGTATTTCGGCTGATCTCTACTAATTAAGGATCAGTATTATTTTTTTGTGAAAAAAATGTCGAATTTATGAGAATTTTGAATTTTTTTGTCTTGTTATACTTTATATTTAGTGCTAAACTCAAAATACAAAGAAAGAGTAGCTGAAAATATCCTCCTCCAAACAAAAAAGACTGAAAATTCAGTTTAATTTTCGTCTGATTCATATTTACGCTTACTACTCTTTCTTTGTTTTATTTTATATATTATAGCGAGCATTATAAATAGATAGCGAGGTGACTGAGATGTGATTATTTGGTAAAAGTAGAGTGTAAGCATTCTGTTATTCTTATGAAACCTTAATCAATTAATTGCACACTTATTACAAATATTTGTAAAGGAAATTGAGATCGTTGTTTCAACCTAGCAACGAAAAATTTAGTTTCATACAAATAAAGAAGTAAGCAACTACAAGTAATTATGAATCTAGTCATCAAGCTGAGGATTTAATTGAAGACTTGGAATAGCGAGATGCAACCATGAAGTTTACAAGTCATGTAGATTGTGATTTAGATTCTAAATGCATAAGCTGACCCAAATTGGTGAACGTTGCTGTTCATTCTTTTACAAAGTATAAGACTATCTAATTACAAATCTGAGAAATGATTTCCAAGAGGTATATGGATAAACAAAATTGTTTGTGATTTTATATTTTTACTGAATGAATCAAGAATTAGGTAGAGATTTAGAACAAGCATTTAGGGATGATGTTTCGTGTATGTAGGAGGAAGTATAAAATAAGAAGTTTATCCCAAAAGAGGTATTAATTTATGTTTGGTTTCTTTAATTACAAAATCAATTACAAAAGTTACAAAAACTATCTTTGGTATCTAAAAGGTCCTATATTACGGATGAGAGCATGAAAAAAATGCCTATAGGAGGGGGAAAAAGATTCTGGTAAATAAAGTTGTGAATCATTAAAAATGTGCTATCAAATTTGGACATATTGATGTTATGAATCTGAAAACAATGAAAAATAATATGAATAAACTAATAGCATTGAAATGAAAACATTATTAATCAGAGATTTATGCTGAACATAAGATGGTAGATATGATATAAAATCCCAAGATTTTATAGGGATGATGAAAAGAACGTAACTTCGCCAGTTACAATAATATCAATAATTGTTAAACTTGTAAACATTAAACTTGGTGAATTTAATGTTACATTAGAAAAAATGAAGTTTAATAGAGAACAGAGGGATCGTTTATAGAAATCTGTTTTCAAGTTTTTAAGTGTATAACAATTAAAAGAGAAAAATGCCATCAACCTATTAAGTCATTGTCATTTCATATTCATATTAGGAGCCATCTAATTATAATTGATAGGAGAATGACATGATAAAGAGAGTAACCTCGATTTTAATGATTTTTATATTTACTATAGGTCAGAGTTTCACATCCATAATAGCAAATGCACAAGAGTTAAATACAACAGGATTTGTTGATAGTTTTACAATCGATAAAACGACGCTTAATTCCGGAGAACCAACAAAAATAACAGTACAGTTTAGTGATAAATCTGGGAATCAAATGAAAGCTGGAGATACACTAACATTAACGTTACCTTCGGAATTGAAAGGATACAGTGGAACGATTCCATTAAATAATGATGCAGGTGTTAATTTTGGTACTTGTCAAATAAAGACCACTAATGCCGTATGTACATTTAGTGATACAGTTGAGAAACTTCAAAATATTAGAGGGGATTTTCATTTCCAAGTTAAAGCAGTTGATGTTGCACAGGGACAAACGGTAACAACTGAAACGAATTTAGGTACACAATTAGAAAAGAAAACGGTAACGATTATCGGCCCGACTAGTGGTGGTGGTGGTGGATCTTCACCGTTTTCGTACAAAACAGGTGAGATTAAACCAGAAAACACCAATGAAGTACAATGGGTTTTAAATGTAAATACGTCAAAACAAAATGTAGATAGTGATATTGTTTTGACTGATACCTTACAAGAGGGGCAAACGCTTAATCAAGATAGTCTCCGTATTGGAGGGTTTGCTAGCCCTATGACACCACAAGAATTCCAAGCTCAAGGTTATGGAACGATTACGTTTATTGGTGATAACGGATTTAATGCTGTTATTAATAAGGATAAAGCCAATGGTCTTACTTTTGTTTTTGAATATAAAGCAAATATATCTGATAGTGGAAAGAAACTAGAATCATTTTATAATAATTATACCGTAAACTACAAGGTTACGGGTGAAGAGCAAGTATCTAAATCAGAGGGTGCCAGTGTTAAAAATATCGATCAGGGCGGCGGTGCGCAAGGCGATTTACCTCCTAAAGGAACGTTAAGAATCGTGAAGCACATTGCCGGAGATGAGACGAAATTTATACCGAATGTTTCATTTAATTTATATACAGAGTCGGGTCAGCAAATAGGCGGTACGTATAAAACGGATGGACAAGGTATGGTGGAGGTCCCAGGTTTAGACCCAGGTAATTATTATGTACAGGAGATTGCAGGTCCAAACTATTTGGATTTCGATCCTCAAGTAAAAGTGCCTTTTACAATTGTTGCAAATGCTGAAAAAGGCGTAAAGCTTACTATTCCGAATAAGGTGAAAATGACATCTGTTTCAGGAACGAAAACTTGGAATGACAACAATGCAACAGATCGTCCAAGCTCAATCCAAGTAGAGTTACTGCAAAATGGAAATTCAATCAAAACACAAGATGTAACAGCAGCGAATAACTGGAACTATACGTTTGCAGATCTACCTGCATATGATAATGATGGTAATGCTTATACGTATACAGTAAAAGAAAAACCAGTAGCAGGATACAAGTCGGAAGTAAATGGCTACAACATTACGAATACAAAAGATGCAAAAACATCTGTTTCAGGAACAAAAACTTGGAATGACAACAATGCAACAGATCGTCCAAGCTCGATCCAAGTAGACTTATTGCAAAATGGAAACGTAATTCAAACACAAGACGTAACAGCAGCAAACGGTTGGAATTATACATTTGCAGACCTAGCACAATATGATGCAAATGGTGTTACTTATACTTATATAGTGAAAGAAAAACCGGTAGCGGGATACAAAACGGAAGTAAATGGCTACAATATTACAAATACAAAAGTAGCGAAAATGACAGTAGAAGGAACGAAGACGTGGAAAGACGGAAATGCAACAGACCGTCCGGCAACGATCAAAGTAGACTTACTACAAAATGGTAATGTAATCGGGACACAGGACGTAACAGCGGCAAATGGTTGGAAATATACATTTACAAATTTAGAATCATATGATGCGAATGGTGTTGCCTATACGTATACAGTGAAGGAAGAACCGGTAGCGGGATACAAATCCGAAGTAAACGGTTATGACATCACAAATACAAAAGTAGGCGAAACAACAGTAGAAGGAACAAAAACTTGGAAAGATAACGCATCACTGGATCGTCCAAGCTCAATTAAAGTAGATTTACTACAAAACGGAAACGTAATCCAAACACAAGACGTAACAGAAACGAATAACTGGAAATATACGTTTGCAGACTTAGCACAATATGATGCGAACGGTGTTGCTTATACTTATACAGTGAAAGAACAACCAGTAGCGGGATACAAAACGGAAGTAAATGGCTACAATATTACAAATACAAAAGTAGCGAAAATGACAGTAGAAGGAACGAAGACGTGGAAAGACGGAAATGCAATAGACCGTCCGGCAATGATTAAAGTAGACTTACTACAAAACGGAAACTTGATCAAAACACAAGACGTACTAGCAATAATGGGTTGGAAATATATATTTGCAGATTTAGAAGCATACGATGCGAATGGAGTAGCTTATCAGTATGAAGTGAAAGAACAACCAGTAGTGGGATATCAATCTAACGTGAGCGGTTATGATATTACGAATACAAAAGTAGGCGAAACGAAAGTAGAAGGAACAAAGACTTGGAACGATAACAACGCAACAAATCGCCCAAGCTCAGTTAAAGTAGATTTACTACAAAACGGTAAAGTAATAGATACAAAAGAAGTGACAGCGGCAACAAACTGGAAGTATACTTTTGAAAAAATCCCAACATACGATACAAACGGAGTAGTTTACATCTATACAGTGAAAGAACAACCGGTAGATGGATATAAATCCGAAGTAAAAGGTTATGACATTACAAATACAAAAGTGGGCCAAACAACAGTAGAAGGAACAAAGACGTGGAAGGACGGAAACGCAACAAATCGTCCGGCAACGATCAAAGTGGACTTACTACAAAATGGCAAGGTGATCGCAACAAAAGAAGTGAGCGCAGCGGGTGAATGGAAATATGCGTTTCCAGACTTAGCGGCATATGATGCCGAAGGTAATGCGTATAAGTATGAGGTAAAAGAACAACCGGTGGATGGATACAAATCCGAAGTAAAAGGTTATGACATTACAAATACAAAAGTAGCGCAAACAACAGTAGAAGGAACAAAGACGTGGAAGGATGGAAATGCAACAAATCGTCCGACAACGATCAGAGTAGACTTACTACAAAATGGCCAAGTAGTTGCGACGCAAGAAGTAAGTGAAGCAACAGGTTGGAAATATGGATTCAAAGACTTAGCGGCATATGATGCCGAAGGAAATGTATACAAGTATGAAGTGAAAGAACAACCGGTGGATGGATACAAGTCTGAGGTTCATGGTTATGACATCACAAATACAAAAGTAGCGCAAACAACAGTAGAAGGAACAAAGACGTGGAAGGACGGAAACGCAACAAATTGTCCGACAACAATCAAAGTAGATTTACTACAAAATGGCCAAGTAGTTGCGACGCAAGAAGTAAGTAAAGCAAGTGATTGGAAATATGGATTCAAAGACTTAGCGGCATATGATGCCGAAGGAAAAGCATATAAGTATGAAGTGAAAGAACAACCGGTGGCTGGATATAAATCTGAGGTTCAAGGTTATGACATCACGAATACAAAAGTAGGCCAAACAAAGGTAGAAGGAACGAAGACATGGAAAGATGATAACGCAACAGATCGTCCAGAAATGATCAAAGTAGATCTACTACAAAATGGCAAAGTAATCGCGACACAAGAAGTAAGTAAAGCAAGTGATTGGAAATACGCGTTTACAGAC